>NZ_JBUEFZ010000004.1:0-420113 GCF_054963715.1 Streptomyces sp. STAM6
GCCACCGCGCGGCGGCCGCCGCGGGCGGTTACGGCGCCGTCCGCTGGCCCGGCAGCGCCGCGCGGCCCGAGGCGAACGCGTCGGAGTGCGGCTTGCCCGGCTCCGGCGGGCCCGCGACCGGCCCCGGGCCCGCCGTGGCGGTCGCGGCGGCCCGTCTGGCGGCCGCCTGCACCTGCTGCGGCACCACCGCGTCCACGACCGCCGGTGGCGGCGGCCCCGCGTCGCCCTGCGGGCGCCGGGCCCGGTAGGCGGCCCGGTACGCGGCGGGGGACGACCCCAGCTGGCGGCGGAAGTGCCCGCGCAGCGCGACGGGCGAGCGGAAGCCGCAGCGGCCCGCCACCTCGTCGACCGAGTAGTCGGACGTCTCCAGCAGCCGCTGCGCCTGCAGCACCCGCTGGGTGATCAGCCACTGCAGCGGCGCACTGCCGGTGAGCGAACGGAACCTGCGGTCGAAGGTCCGTCGGCTCATGTACGCGCGCGCCGCCAGCGTCTCCACGTCGAACTGCTCGTGGAGGTGCTCCAGCGCCCACGCGACCACCTCGGCCAGCGGGTCGGCGCCGATCTCCTCCGGCAGTGACCGGTCGAGGTACCGCTCCTGTCCACCCGTGCGCCGCGGCGGTACGACGAGCCGGCGGGCGAGTGCCCCGGCCGCTTCCGCCCCGTGGTCGGTGCGCACGATGTGCAGACAGAGGTCGATGCCGGCCGCCGTGCCGGCGGACGTCAGCACGTCGCCGTCGTCGACGAAGAGCTCCCGCGGGTCCACATGGACCGACGGATAGCGCTTGGCGAGCGTCGGTGCGTACATCCAGTGCGTGGTGGCCGGCCGCCCGTCGAGTAAACCGGCGGCGGCGAGCACGAAGGCACCGGTGCACAGCCCGACGATGCGTGCTCCTTCCTCATGGGCGCGGCGCAGCGCGTCGAGCGCCTCGGCCGGTGGCGGCGAGGTGATCGACCGCCAGGCCGGTACGACGACGGTGCCCGCCCTGCTGATCGCCTCCAGGCCGTACGGCGCGCTGAGTTCGAGTCCCCCGGTAGTACGTAGTGGTCCCTCTTCCCCCGCACAGACGAGCAGCCTGTAGCGGGGAACTCCGGCGTCCTGGCGGTCAATCCCGAACACCGAGAGCGGGATGGAGCTCTCGAAGATGGGGCCGCCGCTGAACAGCAGTACGGCGACGACCTCGCGACGGCGGCGTCCGGACAGTTTCCGTCCGTTCTCCGGTGCGGCGGAGTCCTGGCTCATGACGCTAAGCCCCCCTCGGTGTTCGCGTCTCCTAGGTCCTGTCGCTCCTGCACGTTTCCCCTCGGTTTTGCACGAGTCCCCAGTCTTCGATACTCATGATCGAATCTACTGCGTCCCATGGCGCCGGCGTGACAAGTTCCGCATCCGGGACTATGTCGACAAGGCAATTTGGCGCGAAGCATTCGATCACGAAGCGTTCCACTCGCGGGCCGCCCAGGGAAGTGCGCCTCACAGGCATGGCCCAACCACGTAGGGTGCGAGCGACGCCGTCGACCCTTTCTTCCCTGGTGACAAGGGGGTTGGCAGGCCATTCTGGGAAGGATCGGCCACTAGCCGGAAGTTGGCTGAAAACCTACGGGCGCGTGTGTGCGAACCCGTCAGTCTGCGGGCGCACACCCGGCCCCGTGACGTGTCCCGCGGTGCGCTCCCGTTCCCGTCCGGGAGTGCCGGCCGCGGTGCGGGGGAGCGGGTGCCCCGCGCGGGGGCTCCTGGGGGAGCAGCCGGACCGGGATGCGCTCGGAACGGCGCAGCAGCAGCCGGCAGGCGGTCGTCACGGCGGCGAGTCCGAGGGCCGTCAGGGAGGCCCCGCCGAAGGATGTCCCGTACACGACAAGGACGACGGGAACGAGTCCGCAACTGAAGGTGGCCCACCGGACGACGTCGCTCGCCGATTCGGAGGCGGACGAAGCGGCCGGGACGGCCGGTGGTGCGGGCACGGAATGCTCCCTCGGGCGGTGCGGTGCGACGGGACGGGGGCGCCGGAGGGGGCCCGGAGGTCCCGGGGCGGCCGGGCGGCCGACCGAGTGGCCAACGACGGGCGCGGGGTCGCGGTCACTGCGACCGTGGCCGAAGATCGCGCCGAGCGGGGTGGCGGGGCCGGGGTGGGTCTCGGGGTGGCGACAACTCGCCACAAGGGCGTCCGGGGGACGCCTGTAGGGCACAACCGGCATTGCCATACGGGACGGGCTCGTGCATGCTCCCTGGAACGCTGTGTGCAGGGCGACAGGCACTGGGCACCGGAGGAGTGTCGCCGTACCCTTGGGGGTATGGGGTTGGGAAGATGATTCCCGGACACACCTCCGCCGCCAACCGTTGTTCCCCTGTCCCTTCCGACGAGGACCCTTTTCGCCGAGACATCGATGGCCGGTCACGAATTTCCTGAACCCGCGGACCGCAGGCAGGTCGCCGATTCGACGGTCGACCCCCTCGCGGCGGACGAGACGCGTCATTCCTGCGACCCCGCCTTCCAGCACGGAGTCGTCGTCGGCTTCGACGGCTCCACTTCCAGCGAGCGAGCGCTCGCGTACGCCATCGGCATGGCCCGCAGGTCCGGCTCCGGCCTGATCATCGTGCATGTGGCGAACCGGCTGCCCACCACCGTCTGGGCCGGCTGCGAGCCACCGGTGTTCGTCGACGTGCCCGACCACCGCACCGAGGTGCTCGGCCTGGAGCTGGCCTGCGCGGACTACCTCTCCGAGGTCCCCTGGATCCTCGTCGAGCGCGGTGGTGACATCTGTCACGAGCTGGAAGAGGTCGGCCGCGAGTACTCCGCCGACGCGATCGTCGTCGGCTCCACCCACGGCATCGTCGGGCGGATCTTCGGATCCGTCGCCGGACGGCTGGCGCGGCGCGCGCAGCGTCCGGTCGTTGTCATCCCGTAGCCGTCCCGCGGGTTTGCCGTAATCCCCGTTGTCGCCCCTGGTGAGGCGGCGTCAATTTCCCGCCTCCACAGCGAAATTCGGCCTCTCCGGCAGGTGGATTGTGCGCTTGTGAAGGGTATATCGACGTGGCTGGGAAGCAGCTGCGGCACAGAGCAGCACAACTGCACATGAAGGGAGCCCGCCGTGGACAAAGACGTCTCCGCGGGAAGCAGCACCTCCACTCTCGGCCACCTCGCACTCGGCCTCACACTCCTCGCCTTCGGCATCGGCAGCACCGGTGTGATCGACCATGTCGCCGCGTCCGACGCCGCGGCGCTCGCCACCTGGGTCGGCGGGGTCGCGCTGTTCATAGCCGGCGTGCTCGAGCTGCGCGCCGGGAACGGCTCCACCGGCACGGCGTTCGCCGGGCTCGGCGCGTTCTGGTTCACCTGGGGAACGGCGGACGCCGCACAGGCGTCGGCGGAGGCCACCGGGCTGTTCCTGCTGGTGTGGGCGCTCCTCGCGCTCACGCTGACGGCCGCGGCCTCCGGCGGCGGGCTCCTCGGGCAGGGCGTGTACGGCCTGCTCTTCCTCTCCCTGCTGCTGGGCGGCATCGGCGCCTTCGCCGACTCCGGCGGGCTCACCAAGGCCGGCGGCTGGATCGCGGCGGTGGCGGGCCTGGCGGCCTGGTACGGCGCGACCGCCGCGCTCGCCAAGTGGCCGACGCTTTCCGGCCGCGCCGCCGGCCGGGGTGTGACGGCCACCGGCTGAAGCGGCCACCGAGGCCGGTGCAAGGGCGGTACCGGCCGTACGAAAAGGGCGACCCCGGGTGTGCTGGTGGCACACACCCGGGGTCGCCGTACGTCGCCGTGCGTCGGCGTCGCGACTACTCCACCGTGACGGACTTGGCCAGGTTGCGCGGCTTGTCGATGTCCCGGCCCAGCGCCAGAGCCGTGTGGTAGGCCAGGAGCTGCAGCGGGATGCCCATCAGGATCGGGTCCAGCTCGTCCTCGTTCTTCGGGACGATGATGGTGTGGTCGGCCTTCTCCTGCTCCTGGTGCGCGACCGCGAGGATCCTGCCGCTGCGGGCCTTGATCTCCTCCATCGCGGCCCGGTTCTTCTCCAGCAGCGAGTCGTTCGGGACGATCGCGACCGTCGGCATCGCGGGCTCGATGAGCGCCAGCGGGCCGTGCTTGAGCTCGGAGGCGGGGTACGCCTCGGCGTGGATGTAGGAGATCTCCTTGAGCTTCAGGGAGGCCTCCAGGGCGACCGGGTAGCCGCGGACACGGCCGATGAACATCATCGACTTGGCGTCGGCGTACTCGGCGGCGAGCTTCTTGATGTCCTCCTCGCCCTTGAGGATCTCCTGGATCTGCTCGGGCAGCCTGCGCAGGCCCTCGATGATCCGCTTGCCGTCGGCGACCGACAGGTCGCGGATGCGGCCCAGGTGAAGGGCGAGCAGCGCGAACGCGACGACGGTGTTGGTGAAGCACTTGGTGGAGACGACGCAGACCTCCGGGCCGGCGTGCACGTACACGCCGCCGTCGGCCTCGCGGGCGATCGCGGAGCCCACCACGTTGACCACGCCGAGGACGCGGGCGCCCTTGCGCTTCAGCTCCTGGACGGCGGCCAGCACGTCGTACGTCTCACCGGACTGCGAGACGGCGATGTACAGGGTGTCGGGGTCCACGACCGGGTTGCGGTAGCGGAACTCGGAGGCCGGCTCGGAGTCCGCCGGGATACGGGCCAGGCCCTCGATCAGCGAGGCGCCGATCAGGCCGGCGTGGTAGGAGGTGCCGCAGCCGAGGATCTTCACCCGGCGGATGCCGCGGGCCTCGCGGGCGTCCAGGTTCAGGCCGCCGAGGTGCACGGTCGAGAACTTGTCGTCGATGCGGCCGCGCAGGACGCGGTCCACGGCGTCGGCCTGCTCGGAGATCTCCTTGTGCATGTACGTGTCGTGGCCGCCCATGTCGTAGGAGGCGGCCTCCCACTCCACGGTCTCGGGGGTCGCGGTCGTCAGCGTGCCCGAGGTGGTGTACGTGCGGAAGTCGTCGGCCTTCAGGGTGGCCATCTCGCCGTCGTCGAGGGTGACGATCTGGCGGGTGTGGGCGATCAGCGCGGCGACGTCGGAGGCGACGAGCATCTCCTTCTCGCCGATGCCGAGGACGACCGGGGAGCCGTTGCGGGCGACGACGATGCGGTCGTTGAAGTCGGCGTGCATGACGGCGATGCCGTACGTGCCCTCGACGACCTTGAGCGCCTCGCGGACCTTCTCCTCCAGGGTCTCGGCCTGGGAGCGGGCGATCAGGTGGGTGAGGACCTCGGTGTCGGTCTCGGAGGCGAAGACCACGCCGTCCGCCTCGAGCTTCGCGCGCAGCTCGGCGGCGTTGTCGACGATGCCGTTGTGGACCACCGCGACCTTGTTCTCGGGGTCCATGTGCGGGTGCGAGTTGATGTCGCTGGGGGCGCCGTGGGTGGCCCAGCGGGTGTGGGCGATGCCGGTGGTGCCGGTGAAGCGCTTGGGGACGCGGGCCTCCAGGTCACGGACCCGGCCCTTGGCCTTGACCATCTTCAGGCCGCCGCTCTTGGGGCTGGTGATCACCATGCCCGCGGAGTCGTAACCCCGGTACTCCAGCCGCGCCAGGCCCTCCAGCAGCAGCGGAGCCACATCGCGCTTACCGATGTAACCGACAATTCCGCACATAAAGTCTCTGCCCCTCCGGATACGTTCAGGTGTGTGCTCGGCCGCGGGTCGCGGATCTCAGCCGTAGACGATGCGACGCAGCTGGCGGAGCGAGAGCTCCGGCGGCGCCACGGCGCGGTGCGGCAGCTCGGCCGCGATGCGCTCGAAGATCGCGGAGTTCACTTCGCCGCCCGCCTGCAGTTCGCGGTGGCGGCGACGGACGAACTCCTCGGTCGTCTCGTCGAAGTACGCCAGCACATCGAGCACCACCCGGGAGGCCTCACCGCGCTGCAGCGCGGTGCTGCGCACCAGGTGGTCGATGAGGTCGTCGTACGACGTGCGGCGTTCGAGCACCCGTAGATACTGCGGGCAATCGACGGCGCTTTGCAAGAATCCTGCCCGAATCCGGGCACAGGCCTTCATGATCAAGGTGCAAATCGGGGCAGAGGTATATGACTGAGGGGAGAAGTGGTCTACACCTTGACCCCCTCTGGGGCACGCGATACCCATGGGGACCGTTCGACTGCCCGATTGCTCATGCCCACAGTTGTGAAGCCCGTCGAAGGGACCCAGCTTGTGAGACTGCACAGAACAATCGCCCGGCTCCTCGGCTCCCTGCTGCTCCTCGGCGCGGCGGCCGTCCCCAGTGCCGCCGCGCCGTCGTCCGGCCCGGCCCCCGCGCCCGGCCCCAGGCCGCTCGGGGAGATCGTGCCCGTCCCCGCGTCCGTACGGCCCGGCGGCGAACCGTACGCCCTCGGCCCCCGCACCCGCGTCCACGCCGTCGACGGATCGCGCGAGACGCGCCGGATCGCGCGCTACCTCGCCTCCGTGCTGCGCCCGTCCACCGGATACCCGCTGCCCGTCACCGGTGGCGAGGGGCGCGGCGGCATCCGGCTGCGGCTGGACCCGCGCGAGAAGACGCTCGGCGAGGAGGGCTACCGGCTGGAGTCGGGGCGGGAGGGCGTCACCGTCACCGCCCGCAGGCCCGCCGGGCTCTTCCACGGCGTCCAGACCCTGCGCCAGCAGCTCCCGGCCTCGATCGAGGCGGACACCCGGCAGCCCGGCCCCTGGGCGGTCGCCGGCGGGACCGTCACCGACGTCCCCCGCTACGCCTACCGCGGCGCCATGCTCGACGTCTCCCGGCACTTCTTCACCGTCGACCAGGTCAAGCGGTACATCGACCAGCTGGCCCTCTACAAGATCAACAAACTGCATCTGCACCTGAGCGACGACCAGGGCTGGCGGATCGCGATCGACTCCTGGCCGCGCCTGGCCACGCACGGCGGCTCCACGCAGGTCGGCGGCGGCCCCGGCGGGTACTACACCAAGGCCCAGTACAAGGACCTCGTCGCGTACGCGGCCTCCCGCCACCTCGAAGTCGTGCCCGAGATCGACATGCCCGGCCACACCAACGCCGCTCTCGCCTCGTACGCCGAGCTGAACTGCGACGGTGTCGCCCCGCCCCTCTACACGGGCACCGAAGTCGGCTTCAGCTCCCTGTGCGTGGACAAGGCCGTCACCTACGACTTCGTCGACGACGTGGTCCGCGAGCTGGCCGCGCTGACGCCCGGCCGCTACCTCCACATCGGCGGCGACGAGGCCCACTCCACCAGCCACGAGGACTACGTCGCCTTCATGGCCGAGGTCCAGCCGGTCGTGGCGCGGTACGGCAAGACGGTGATCGGCTGGCACCAGCTCACCGGGGCGACCCCGGCGAAGGGCGCACTCGCCCAGTACTGGGGCCTGGACCGCACCAGCGACGCGGAGAAGGCACAGGTCGCCAGGGCCGCGCGGAACGGAACGGGGCTGATCCTCTCGCCCGCCGACCGGATCTACCTCGACATGAAGTACAGCAAGGAGACCGAGCTCGGCCTGTCCTGGGCCGGCTACGTCGAGGTGCGGCGCTCCTACGACTGGGACCCGGGCGACTACCTCCCCGGCGCACCGGCGAGCGCCGTCGCGGGCGTCGAGGCCCCGCTGTGGACCGAGACGATCTCGACGGGCGCGCACATCGACCGCATGGCCTTCCCGCGGCTGCTCGGCGCGGCGGAGCTCGGCTGGTCGCCCGCCGCCACGCACGACTGGGAGGCCTACCGGCTCCGGCTCGCGGCCCAGGGGCCGAGGCTCACGGCGCTGGGCATCGACTTCCACCGCTCGCCACAGGTGCCGTGGCGCACGGAGTAGCACCGCGCGGCGCACGGTGAACCGGCCGGTGGCCGCGCCCTCCGGGGGCGGCCACCGGCCGTCCGGGCGACCCGTTACGCGTCGTCCTCCGTGGCCTCGGGCGCCTCGCGGAGAGCATCCTCGCTCAGGCCACGGCGCCAGTAGCCGACGAAGGTGACGCGCCGTTTGTCGACACGGCGCTCGTTGACCAGGTGGCGGCGCAGCGCCTTCACGGTGCCGGCCTCGCCCGCGATCCAGGCGTACGGTGCGGTGCCGGTCAGTTCCGCGGCCCGTACCGCGTCCACGGCGGCGGGGGCGCCCTCCTCCCGGACGAGCCAGGTGACCGTGGCGTCCGCCTCGGTGTCCAGGCGCAGCCGGTCCGCGGAGCACGGCACTTCCAGCCACACCCGGGCCCGGATCCCGGCCGGCAGTGACTCCAGGATCGCCGAGGCGGCGGGCAGCGCCGTCTCGTCGCCCCAGATCAGCACCTCGTCCGCGTCCTCCGGCAGCCGGAAGCGGACACCGGTGTTGTCGGCGACCGCCGGACCGAGGACCACGACGCGGTCGCCCTCGGACGCCCCGGCCGCCCAGCTGCAGGCGGGCCCGCCGTCGTCGTGGAGGGCGAAGTCGATGTCGACCTCGGTCGTGCCGTCGTCGTCCCGGCGCTGTTCCCGGACCGTGTACGAGCGCATGACGGCCCGTACGTCGTCGGGCATGGCCCGCCAGGCGCCCAGCGCCGCGTACATGTCGCCGTTCTCGACGGGCGGCAGGACCGGCTCGGGCTGACCGGGGTGCGGCAGGAACAGCGACAGCGACTGGTCGCGGCCGCCGGAGCGGAATCCCTCGAGGTCCTCGCCGCCGAAGGTGACGCGGACCAGCGACGGCCCGAGCCGCCGCGTGCGCACCACCCGCAGGGAGAAGAAGGCGAACGGGGCGGTCCCGTCTGTCGTCATCTGTCTCAGGCCACCTTCTTGGCGTTCTCGATCGCCTTGGCGAGGTCCTCCAGGACCACGGCGCACTTGTCGTACGAGTAGATCGGCTCGGTGACGCGCGGGATCACCTGGCCGGCCTTGACGGCGGGCAGCCGGCCCCAGGTCGGCTTGGCGCCCAGGTCCTTGGGCTGGATGGCCTGGCTGCGGTTGTCCATCATGATGAGGTCGGCCGGGTACTTGTCGATGTTCTCCCAGCTCAGCTCCTCGAAGTAGCCCTGGGCGTTCACCTTCGGCGTCACGAACCTCACGCCGAGCTCCGCGAAGTACTTGGTGTCCGCGGACATCTTGTCGAGGGAGACGTAGAAGAGTTCCTGGCTGGCCGAGCCGATCAGGACGCGGATCTCCGGCTTGGACTTCGCGGCGGCGCGCAGGCGCGCGGCGGCCTTCTCGAAGCGGGCCTTGGCGTCCGTCACCTTCTGGGACTTCATGTCCGCGCCCAGGGAGGCGGCGAGCTCGGCGTGGCGCTCCAGGGCCTTCGGGATGGTGGCCTGGGAGACCTCGATGCCGACGCTCGGCGCCACCTTGTAGATCTTCGCGGCGGACTGGTCCGGGACGTACCAGAGCTTGTTCGGCTCCCACATGGCCGACACCAGGAGCTCCGGCTCCAGCTTCAGATACTTCTCGATCTTGAACTCGCCCCAGGTGTTGCCGAGGATCTCGACCTTGGTGACGTCGAGGTCACCGGCCTGGATGTCGGGAACGTCCTTGCCCTCGGCGTCCTTGACGGTCGTCGGGCCGAACACTCCCTTGACCTTGATGCCGTAGTCGAAGAGGGCGGCGGCGGTGCCGGTGAAGGCGACGATGTTCTTCGGGACCGAGTCGAGCTCGACCTTCTTGCCGCGGTCGTCCGTGAACTTCCAGGGACCGGTCTTCCCGTCGGACTCCGCGTCCGCGTTCTTCCCGCCGCAGGCGACCAGCGCGGCTCCGAGCCCGAGGGCGCCGCCGGCGGCCAGCAGGCCGCGGCGGGTGAGGTGGGAGGCTCGGGTGTTGCTGGGCATGACGGCGTCGCTTTCGTACGGCCGGTTTTCGGCCACCGGGTAAGTCGAGGGTAGGTTAGCCTAACCTCAGATCATGTCCAGTGGCCCCGGCCGTGGTCCTGATCACCTGCCCGATCAGGACCACGACACCCGTTCGGGGAGGCGTCAGGCGGACAGCCCCAACTCCCGTGCGATCAGCATGCGCTGCACCTCGCTGGTGCCCTCGCCGATCTCCAGGATCTTGGAGTCCCGCCACATCCGGGCCACCGGGTATTCGTTCATGAAGCCGTAGCCACCATGGATCTGGGTGGCGTCACGGGCGTTGTCGACGGCGACCGTCGACGAGTACAGCTTCGCCAGCGCCGCCTCCTTCTTGAACGGCTCCCCGCTCACCAGACGGGACGCCGCGTCGCGCCAGCCGATCCGGGCCATGTGCGCCCGCATCTCCATGTCCGCGATCTTGAACTGGATGGCCTGGTTGTCCCCGATGGGCCGGCCGAACGCGTGACGCTCCTTCGCGTACTTCACCGACTCGTCCACGCAGCCCTGCGCGAGCCCGGTCGCCAGCGCCGAGATGGCGATCCGGCCCTCGTCGAGGATCCGCAGGAACTGCGCGTACCCACGGCCCTCCTCTCCCAGCAGGTTCCCCACCGGGACCCGGACGTCGTCGAACGACAGCTCGCGCGTGTCCGACGCGTTCCACCCCACCTTCGAGTAGGGCGCCGCGACCGTGAAGCCGGGCGTGCCGGACGGCACGATGATCGAGGAGATCCGCGGCTTGCCCTCGGGCGTGCGGCCGGTCACGGCCGTGACGGTCACCAGACCGGTGATGTCCGTACCGGAGTTGGTGATGAAGCACTTCGAGCCGTTGATGACCCACTCGTCGCCGTCCCGCACCGCGGTGGTGCGCGTGCCGCCGGCGTCGCTGCCCGCGCCCGGCTCGGTCAGCCCGAAGGCGCCCAGGATCTCGCCGGAGCACATCCTGGGCAGCCACTGCCGCTTCTGCTCCTCCGTGCCGAAGCGGTACACCGGCATGGCGCCGAGCGAGACGCCCGCCTCCAGCGTGATGGCGACCGAGGAGTCGACCCGGGCGAGCTCCTCCAGGGCGATGCCGAGGGCGAGGTAGTCGCCCCCCATGCCGCCGTACTCCTCCGGGAAGGGCAGGCCGAACAGGCCCATGCGGCCCATCTCGCGGACGATCTCGTAAGGGAACTCATGGCGCTCGTAGAAGTCGCCGATCTTCGGCGCGACGACATCGTGCGCGAACTCCTCGACGGTGCGGCGGAGTTCCTCGTGCTCCGGCGAGAGCCGGTGGTCCAGGGACATGGGGCGGGTCACTCCTTGTGAGAGCTCTGCGCTTGCGGCGCGAGGGCGCGGAGGGTGCGGGACGGGCTGGGACGGCCCAGGTGTCCGGCCAGCCACACGCTCGTGGCGGTGAGCCGGCCGAGGTCGACCCCGGTTTCGATGCCGAGGCCGTGGAGCATCCACACGAGGTCTTCGGTGGCGAGATTGCCGGTGGCCGACTTGGCGTACGGGCAGCCGCCCAGGCCGCCCGCCGAGGCGTCCACCGTGGTCACGCCGTGCTGCAGCGCGGCGAGTGTGTTGGCCAGAGCCTGGCCGTAGGTGTCGTGGAAGTGCACGGCGAGCCGGGAGGACGGCACACCGGCGTCGTTCAGCGCCGTGAGCAGGGCCTGTACGTGGCCCGGGGTGGCCACCCCGATCGTGTCGCCGAGGCTCAGCTCGTCGCACCCCATCTCGGCCAGCGCCTTGGTGACCCGGACGACCTGGGGGAGCGGGACGGGCCCCTCCCAGGGGTCGCCGAAGCACATCGACAGATAGCCGCGGACAGTGAGACCGGCCTCTATGGCGCGGGTGACGACCGGGGCGAACATGGCGAGCGCCTCGTCGACCGTGCGGTTGAGGTTGGCCTTGGCGAACGACTCTGTGGCGCTGGCGAACACGGCGACCTCGCGGGCGCCGAGGGCCAGGGCACGGTCGAGGCCGCGCTCGTTCGGCACGAGGACCGGCAGCCGGGCCGGCACGCCCCGCACCATCGGGAACAGCCGTTCGGCGTCGGCCAGCTGGGGGACCCACTTGGGGTGGACGAAGCTCGTGGCCTCGACCGTGCCGAGCCCGGCGTCCGCGAGGCGCCGGATGAACTCGGCCTTGACCTCGGTCGGTACGACGCCCTGCTCGTTCTGCAGGCCGTCGCGCGGACCGACCTCGTGGATCCGCACCCGGGCGGGCAGCCCGGACGCGGGCACGGTCATCGGCAGGTTCGGGGGCGTGGTCACTCGTCCTCCTCCCGGGGGGTCACCACGGCGAGGATCTGGTCCATGGCGACGGTGGTGCCGGGCGTGACGTCCAGCTCGGTGACGGTGCCGGCGTGCGGGGCGGAGATGACGTGCTCCATCTTCATGGCCTCGACGACGAGCAGGCTCTGCCCGGCCGCGACCTCGTCCCCCACGGCGACCTTGACGACGGTGACGGTGCCGGGCATGGGAGCGGCGAGCGTGTCGGCGCCCGCGTGCGCGGCACCGGACAGCGCCGCCTCGACCGGGTCGTGGTCAAGGACGTGCCAGGAGTCCCCGTCCCGGCCGAGCCGGCGTCCGGCCCGGTGGAAGGTGTGGGTGACGCCGTCGGCCTCGACCGTCACGGAGCCGGCGGTGACCCGGTGCCGGGCCGGTGCCGCGGCCGTCACGGGATCGAGCCCCGGCACGCGGAGCGGGAACTCCAGCGGCGCGGGCTCACCGCCGAGCCGCCAGCCGCTCGGCACGGAGAAGGGATCGGTCCAGCCGTCCCGCGGCGCGGGGGCCAGCTCCGCCAGCCGGACCGCCGCCGCCGCGGCGTACACCTCCGGCGGGACCGAGCCGTCCACCAGGCCCTCGGCCTCGCGCTCCACGAGCCCCGTGTCGAGTTCGCCCGCCACCACCGCGGGGTGGGCGAGCAGTCGGCGCAGGAAGCCCGCGTTGGTCGGCACACCCAGGGTGACCGTGTCGGCCAGCGCCGCCCGCAGCTTGCGCAGCGCGGTCGCGCGGTCGGGGCCGTGGGCGATGACCTTCGACAGCATCGGGTCGTACAGGCTGCCGACTTCCGTGCCCTCGCTCAGACCGGAGTCGGTCCGCACCCCGTCGCCCTGCGGCTCGCGCAGCGCGAGGACGGTACCGCCGGAGGGCAGGAACCCGCGCGAGGGGTCCTCGGCGCAGATCCGGGCCTCGACGGCGTGTCCGGTCAACGTGATGTCGTCCTGGGCGAACGGCAGCCGCTCGCCGGCCGCGACCCGCAGCTGCCACTCCACCAGGTCCAGCCCCGTGACGAGCTCGGTGACCGGATGCTCGACCTGGAGGCGGGTGTTCATCTCCATGAAGTAGTACGAGGAGGGGTCCCCGCCCGGCACGATGAACTCGACCGTGCCCGCGCCCCGGTAGCCGCAGGAACGGGCCGCCTGGACCGCGGCCTCGCCCATCGCCGCGCGCGTCTTCTCGTCCAGCAGGACGGACGGCGCCTCCTCGATGATCTTCTGGTGGCGGCGCTGGAGCGAGCACTCGCGCTCGCCGAGGTGGACCACGTTCCCGTGGCCGTCCGCCAGCACCTGGATCTCGATGTGCCGGGGCCGGTCGATCCACCGCTCGACCAGGAGCGTGTCGTCGCCGAAGGACGCGCGGGCCTCGCGGCGGGCCGCCGCGATCTCGTCGAGCAGCGCCGACTCGACCCGGGTGAGCCGCATGCCCTTGCCGCCGCCGCCCGCGGAGGGCTTCAGCAGCACCGGCATGCCGATCTCCCGGGCGGCCGCGGCAAGTTCGTCGTCGGTCAGTCCACTGCCCGAGGAGCCCGGTACGACCGGCACGCCGGCCGCCCGGACCGTCTCCTTGGCACGGATCTTGTCGCCCATCAGGGAGATCGCCTCGGCCGGCGGGCCGATGAAGACCAGACCGGCGTCCGCGCAGGCCCGCGCGAACGCGGCGTTCTCCGCGAGGAAGCCGTACCCCGGGTGGACGGCCTGCGCGCCGGTCCGCTCGGCCGCCTCCAGCAGCCGGTCCACGCGCAGATAGCTCTCGGCGGCGGCCGGCGGGCCGATCCGGACGGCCGTGTCGGCCTCCCGGACGTGCCGGGCGTCGGCGTCGGCGTCGCTGAAGACGGCCACCGAGCGCACACCCAGCTGCCGCAGGGTGCGGATGACGCGTACCGCGATCTCGCCCCGGTTGGCGACAAGGACGGTGTCGAACATCGTCAGGGGTCCCCTCACATCCGGAAGACGCCGAACTGGGGGTCACCCAGGGGCGCGTTGGCACAGGCGGTCAGGGCCAGACCCAGCACCTGGCGGGTCTCCAGCGGGTCGATCACGCCGTCGTCCCAGAGCCGGGCCGTGGCGTAGTAGGCGTTGCCCTGCTGCTCGTACTGGGCGCGGATCGGGTCCTTGAAGGCCTCCTCGTCCTCCGCGGGCCACTCCTCCCCGCGCGCCTCGATCTGGTCGCGCTTGACGGTGGCGAGGACCGAGGCGGCCTGCTCGCCGCCCATCACGGAGATCTTGGCGTTGGGCCACATCCACAGGAACCTGGGCGAGTAGGCCCGGCCGCACATCGAGTAGTTCCCCGCGCCGTACGAGCCGCCGACGACCACGGTCAGCTTCGGCACGCGTGTGCAGGCGACGGCCGTGACCATCTTGGCGCCGTGCTTGGCGATGCCGCCCGCTTCGTAGTCCCGGCCGACCATGAAGCCCGAGATGTTCTGCAGGAACAGCAGCGGGATGCCGCGCTGGTCGCACAGCTCGATGAAGTGCGCGCCCTTCTGGGCCGATTCGGCGAACAGGATGCCGTTGTTGGCGACGATGCCGACCGGGTGGCCGTGGATCCGGGCGAAGCCGGTGATCAGGGTCTGCCCGAACTCCGCCTTGAACTCGGCGAACCGGGAGCCGTCGACGACGCGCGCGATCACCTCCCGCACGTCATAGGGGGTGCGGGAGTCGACCGGCACCGCCCCGTACAGTCCCGCGGGGTCGACCTTGGGCTCCTCGACCGGCTCCACCGACCAGGGCAGGGCTCGCCGCTCCGGCAGCGTCGCCACGATGTTCCGTACGATCCGCAGCGCGTGCGCGTCGTCCTCCGCGAGGTGGTCGGTGACGCCGGACGTCCGGGCGTGGACCTCGCCACCGCCGAGTTCCTCGGCGGTGACGACCTCGCCGGTCGCCGCCTTCACCAGGGGCGGGCCGCCCAGGAAGATCGTGCCCTGGTTGCGCACGATCACGGCCTCGTCGCTCATCGCCGGGACGTACGCCCCGCCGGCGGTGCAGGAGCCGAGGACGGCCGCGATCTGCGGGATGCCGGCGCCGGACATGCGGGCCTGGTTGTAGAAGATGCGGCCGAAGTGCTCGCGGTCGGGGAAGACCTCGTCCTGCTTGGGCAGGAAGGCGCCCCCGGAGTCCACCAGGTACACACAGGGCAGCCGGTTCTCCAGCGCCACCTCCTGGGCGCGGAGGTGCTTCTTGACCGTCATCGGGTAGTACGTGCCGCCCTTGACGGTGGCGTCGTTGGCGACGACCACGACCTCCCGGCCGCTGACCCGGCCGATGCCCGCGATGACGCCGGCGGCCGGGGCCTGGTCGTCGTACATGCCGTTCGCCGCCAGCGGGGCCAGCTCCAGGAACGGGGAGCCGGGATCCAGGAGCGTGTCCACGCGGTCGCGGGGCAGCAGCTTGCCGCGCGCGGTGTGCCGGGCGCGGGCCTTCTCACCGCCTCCGAGCCGCGCCGCCGCCAGCCGCGCGCGCAGCCCTTCGGCCAGCTCGTGGTGTGCGGCCTCGTTGGCCTGCCAGGCCGCGGACGCGGGATCCGCCGCGCTCGTCAGCACCGGTGCCTGTTGCATCGTGTCGCCCCCAGGTTAATGAGCGTTAACGCATTTCCTTCAGGTTAACGAGCGCTAACTGTCCTGTCGAGGTTTCTCTAGAATCAATCCCATGAGCACCAGGACCGATGCCCCGACGCGTCGCGAGCAGATCCTCAAGGAAGCCGCCCGCCTCTTCGCCGAGCGCGGCTTCCACGGCGTGGGCGTGGACGAGATAGGGGCGGCTGTCGGCATCAGCGGCCCGGGGCTCTACCGCCACTTCCCGGGCAAGGACGCGATGCTGGCGGAGCTGCTGGTCGGCATCAGTGAGCGGCTGCTCGACGGGGGCCGGCGGCGCGTCGAGGAGGCGGACGGCGACCCGGGCGCGCTGCTCGCCTCCCTCATCGACGGCCACATCGACTTCGCGCTCGACGACCGCCCACTGATCACCCTGCACGACCGGGAGCTGGACCGCCTGCGGGACGCCGACCGCAAGCGGGTGCGCCAGCTCCAGCGGCAGTACGTCGAACTGTGGGTCACCGCCGTGCGCGAGCTGTATCCCACGCCGACGGAATCGCAGGCCAGGGCGGCCGTCCACGCGGTCTTCGGGCTGCTGAACTCCACCCCGCACCTGGGCTCCGCCTCTCCCACCGGCGGTCTGACGGCCCGTACGGCGACGGAGTCGCTGCTGCGCCGTTTGGCGCACGGGGCGTTCGGCTCCCTGGCGGCCTGAGCCCGGGCGGGCCCGCCCGGGCCCGCGCGGCGCGTCCACGGGACGGAATGAGGCGGCCACGGGGGGTGGCGGGCGGCACAATGGGGGGCATGCCGATACCCAGCCGTGCCGCCCTCGTCGACCACCTTGTCCGCACCCGTATCGCCGGAGACGTCGCCACCCCCCGCGACAACAACCTCTCCCACTACCGCAGGCTGGCGAACGGGGACCGTCACTACTGGCTCGGTCTGGAACTGGGCGACCGGTGGACGGACGAGCAGGACGTGCTCGCCGTCATGGCCGAGCGCTGCGGGGTGAACGACGACCCCGCGCACCGGGCCGGGCAGGACACGATCGACCCCGAGCTGACCGTCGACGCACTGGAGCGGATGGCGGCGCGGCTGCGCAAGGCCGCCGCGGGGAGGCAGCGGGTGCTGTTCGCGACCGGGCATCCGGGCGCGCTGCTGGACGTGCACAGCAGGACAGCGGCCGCGCTGAGGGCCGCCGGGTGCGACATCGTCCGCATCCCCGGCGGGCTGACCGCCGACGAGGGGTACGTCGTGCAGTTCGCCGATGTCGCCGTCTTCGAGCGGGGCGCCACCCTGTGGCACACCCACTCCCCGGAACCGATGAACGCCATCCTCGACCACCTGGACGTGCAGCCGGACCTGGTCGTCGCCGACCACGGCTGGGCGGGGCGGGCCGGACAGCGCGGGATCGACTCCGTCGGCTTCGCCGACTGCAACGACCCCGCCCTGTTCATCGGCGAGGCCGAGGGCACCCTGCAGGTGACGGTCCCGCTGGACGACCACGTGCTGGACCCGCGGTTCTACGAGCCGATGACGGAGTTCCTGCTGGACGCCGCGGGCCTGCTGGGCTGACCGCCGGCCCGGCGGGCCGACCGCCGGTCGGCCCCACGGGCGAGCGAGCCGAAGGGCGCGGCGCTGTCGTGAGGGGCCGCGCGCGGAGATCGTGAGGAACGAGCGACCCGAGCGGGGGGTGCCCCGCCACCGGGCCCCGGCCGCTCCGGATTCGGTTCCGGCCGGTCCGGCGCCGGCACCCGGCCGCTCCGGTCCCGGACGCCGGCGCCTCCGGCACGGACTGCCTCCCCCATCCGCAGGGACGAGGGGGATCGCCGACGTCGACGACGGGCGACCCGGAGGTGGAACGGAGCCCGGTCAGAAGGGGATCCGCACGACGCCTTCCTGGATGACGGAGATGGCCAGGCGCCCGTCCTGGGTGTAGATGCGGGCCTGGCCCAGTCCCCGGCCGCCCGAGGCGGACGGCGACTGCTGGTCGTACAGCAGCCACTCGTCGGCCCGGAACGGGCGGTGGAACCACATGGCGTGGTCCAGCGACGCGCCGACCACGTCGCCGACCGCCCAGCCGCCGCGCCCGTGGGCGAGGAGCACCGAGTCCAGCAGCGTCATGTCGGAGACGTACGTGGCCAGGCAGACGTGGAGCAGGTGGTCGTCGGCGAGCTTGCCGTTCGTACGGAACCAGACCTGCGAGCGCGGTTCGCGCGGTTCGCCGACGCTGCCCCAGGGCGGGACCTCCGCGTACCGCAGGTCCACCGCGGCCCGGGCCTCGATCAGCCGTTGGGCGACGTCCGCCGGAAGGTGGCGCGGCAGCATCTCCGCGGCCGTCGGCAGCGTCTCGGGATTGGGCGCGGCCGGCATGTCCGCCTGGTGGTCCAGCCCCTCCTCGTACGTCTGGAACGACGCCGAGAGGTGGAAGATCGGCTGGCCGTGCTGGACGGCGACGACCCGGCGGGTGGTGAAGGAGCGGCCGTCGCGGATGCGGTCGACCGTGTAGACGATCGGCGCGCCCGGGTCCCCGGCCCGCAGGAAGTACGCGTGCAGGGAGTGGGCGAGCCGGTCACCGGGAACGGTCCGGCCGGCCGCGACCAGCGCCTGGGCGGCCACCTGGCCGCCGAACACGCGCGGGACGAGGGCCGACCGGGACACGCCCCGGAAGATGTCCTGCTCGATCCGCTCCAGGTCGAGCAGATCGAGCAGGGCGTCCAGAGCCTCGGGCACTTACAGCCCCATCGACTTCGCGATGATCGTCTTCATGATCTCGCTGGTGCCGCCGTAGATGCGGTTGACGCGGTTGTCCGCGTACAGGCGGGCGATCGGGTACTCGTTCATGTACCCGTAGCCGCCGTGCAGCTGGAGGCAGCGGTCGATGACGCGGTGGGCGACCTCGGTGCAGAACAGCTTCGCGGACGCGGCCTCGGCGGGCGTGAGCTCACCGGCGTCCAGGGCCTCCAGGGCGCGGTCGGCGACGGCCTCGGCGGCGTCCACCTCGGCCTGGCACGCGGCCAGTTCGAATTTGGTGTTCTGGAAGTGCGCGACCGGCTTGCCGAAGACGGTGCGGTCCGTGACGTACGCCTGCGCGAACCGGACGGCGGCCTTGGCCTGCGCGTACGCGCCGAACGCGATGCCCCAGCGCTCGGAGGCCAGGTTGTGGCCGAGGTAGTAGAAGCCCTTGCCCTCCTCGCCGAGCAGGTCCTCGACCGGCACCTTCACGTCGACGAACGCCAGCTCGGCGGTGTCGGAGGTGCGCAGGCCGAGCTTGTCCAGCTTGCGGCCGATGGAGTAGCCCTCGGACTTGGTGTCCACGGCGAACAGGGAGATGCCGAAGCGGCGGTCCTGCTCGCTCGGGGCGGAGGTGCGGGCGCAGACGATGACGCGGTCGGCGTGCACGCCGCCGGTGATGAAGGTCTTCGCGCCGTTGAGGACGTAGTGCGTGCCGTCCTCGGAGAGCTTGGCCGTGGTCTTCATGCCCGCGACGTCGGAGCCGGTGCCCGGCTCGGTCATCGCCAGGGCCCACATCTCCTCGCCGGAGACGAAGTTCGGCAGGTAGCGCTTCTTCTGCTCGTCGGAGGCCAGCATCTTGATGTAGGGCAGGGCGAGCAGCACGTGCACGCCGGAGCCGCCGAAGTTCACGCCCGCGCGCGAGGTCTCCTCGTACAGGACGGCCTCGAACTTGTGGGTGTCCAGGCCGGCGCCGCCGAACTCCTCGGGCACGTTGATGCCGAAGACGCCGAGCTCGCCGAGCTTGTAGTAGAAGTCGCGCGGCGCCTGACCCGCCGCGAACCACTCGTCGTAGACGGGGACGACCTCTGCCTCGATGAAGGCGCGGATGGTCTCCCGGAACGCCTCGTGGTCCTCGTTGAATACGGTCCGGCGCACGGACGCCTCCTCTGGTGATTCTGGGCACAACGTGTCTAAGCGCTTGCTCAGAAGAAGTTACCCGGCGGTCACCGGGGCTGTCCAGAGTCGTTCACATCACAACCACCGCAGCGCGAACCACAGCTCCATCCGCACCTCGGGATCGTCCAGGTCCGCGTCCAGCAGTCCCGCGCAGCGGCCGATGCGCTGCCGGACGGTGTTGCGGTGCACCTCCAGCGCGCTCGCCGTCCGGTCCCAGCTGCCGTGCAGCGACAGCCAGGCGCGCAGGGTCTCCACCAGCGGCTCCGGGAGCGGCGCGAGGAGGGCACGGGCATGGGCCGCCGCCTCCTCCCGGTCCACCAGCCCGGCGAGCCCGGCGGCCCGGTGCCGCGCCAGCGGCGCACGCGTCGCCTCCGCCCGCCGCAGCGCTCGCGCGGCCTGGGTGTCCGCGACGGCGAGGTCCCCCGCCTCGACAGCCCCGCTCACGCCGAGCGTCCACCCGGGCTGGGGCGTGACGGCGGAGGCGGCGGGGAGGAGGAGGCGGACGACACCCGCCCGACCTCCGGACGGGACGCCGGCCCCGGTCGGGTCCGGTACGCCCGGGCCGCCGCCAACCTGGGCTCCCTTCGCGGTCGCGTCCGGGCCGTCCGGCCCGCCGGCGGCTCCCTGACCCTGACCCGGGCCCGTAGTCGGGCCCGAAGCCGTACCCGGGCCCCGGCCCGCTGCCCGGCCCCGGCCCGCTGCCCGGCCCCGGGTCGCGGCCCCGCCGGCCGGCTGTGCGTCCGGATCCGGGGATCGTGTTCCGCCCGCGTCCACGAGCGGTGTTCCCAGCGCCGCCGCCAGGGACGCCGCCGCGAAGGGGGTGTGGTCGCCGCCCGTCGCGTGCACCACCGTCCAGGGGCCCGGGCCCAGGTCGCGGAGGGCCTCCGGCGCGGCGGCCCCGAGGAGCAGCCGGACCAGAGCGGTGTCGCGGGCCGTGACGTCGGCGGCGCGGTGTGGGGCGGTCAGGAGGGAGAGCAGCACCACCGCAACCCCGGCGACGGTGTGGTCCCCCGCCCCGCGGCGCTCGGTCGCCACGCCCAGGGCGGGTCCCTCCCCGGCGCCGAGCGCGTACGCCGCGAGGCGCAGCCCACCCCCGTCGCCGCTCGCCGAAGCGGGTCCGCCGGGCCTGGGTCCCACCACGCCCGCCAGTTCCGCGAGCGCCCGCGCCGCCTGCGGCGGAATCTCCCGGCCGACCGCCGCCGACTCCGTGCCGTCCGGGCCGAAGAGCACCGCCCGCCCGCCGAGCCGGGAGGCGAGCGCGCCCAGCACCGCCGGTACCGGATCGGGCCGGGCCGCCGCCGTCGCCAGGGCCTGCTGCGCCTCGGTCACCCGCCGCAGTTCGTGGTGGCGGGCCTGCGCCATCAGCCGCCACACCGCGCGGCCGACCGCGGTGAACGGCGTCCTCGGCGGCACCTCCAGCAGCGGAAGCCGGTGCCGGGCGCACGCCGCCACCAGCTCGTCCGGCACCGTGTCGTGGACCGGGGCCACGCCGAAGCCGAGCGCCGCCGCACCCGCCGCGACCACCCGCGACACATAGCGTTCCGCGTCGGTGAGCTGGACGCCCGCCGTCATGAGCAGCTCGCCGCCCAGCAGATAGGGAAAGGGGTCCGCCATTTCGGAGGTGTGCACCCAGTGGACCTCGGCCTCCACCGGCCCCGCGACCAGGCGCAACCCCAGGTCTTCGAGGGCCAGCAGGGCGCCGAGCGGGATGGCGGGGCCGGGAGGGGGCGGCGTCGCCTCGGACATGGACGCTTCCTCCATCCGAAACGGGTGGCAATGGATGAAACGTACACTTCAGCGCTGCCGCGAGGCCACCTACTGTCGTGCCACCGGCAGCCGCGCGTGAGCGAGGGAGCGTCCGCGCGCGGCCGTCGACGACACGGCGATCGCCGTCCCTCCCGCCGGGCGGACCATCCGCGGGCCCATGGCCGAGGCCGTGCCGGCCCACGGTGGAGCACCGCTAAAGTCATATACGCGTATCAATCGCAATGAAGCGCAGGAAAGAAGGCATTCGACCATGAGCAGCAACGAGACGCCGCGCGGCCCCATCGACTCGTCCCGCGTCCCGCGGTACGCCGGACCCGCGACGTTCGCGCGGCTGCCGCGCCTGGACGAGGTCGGCACCGCCGACGTCGCCGTCGTCGGCGTGCCCTTCGACTCCGGCGTCTCCTACCGCCCCGGCGCCCGCTTCGGCGGCAACGCGATCCGCGAGGCCTCCCGTCTCCTGCGCCCCTACAACCCGGCGCAGGACGCCTCCCCGTTCGCGCTCGCCCAGGTCGCGGACGGCGGTGACATCGCCGTGAACCCGTTCAACATCAATGAGGCCGTGGAGACCGTCGAGGCCGCCGCCGACGAGCTGCTCGGCACCGGCGCCCGCCTGATGACCCTCGGCGGCGACCACACCATCGCCCTGCCGCTGCTGCGCTCCGTCGCCAAGAAGCACGGCCCCGTCGCCCTGCTCCACTTCGACGCCCACCTCGACACCTGGGACACCTACTTCGGAGCCGAGTACACCCACGGCACCCCGTTCCGCCGCGCCGTCGAGGAGGGCATCCTCGACACCGAGGCCCTCTCCCACGTCGGCACGCGCGGCCCGCTGTACGGCAAGCAGGACCTGACCGACGACGAGAAGATGGGCTTCGGCATCGTCACCTCCGCCGACGTCTACCGGCGCGGCGCCGACGAGGTGGCCGACCAGCTCCGCCAGCGCATCGGCGACCGCCCGCTGTACATCTCCATCGACATCGACTGCCTGGACCCGGCCCACGCGCCCGGCACCGGCACCCCGGAGGCCGGTGGTATGACCTCCCGCGAGCTGCTGGAGATCCTGCGCGGCCTCGCCTCCTGCAACCTCGTCTCCGCCGACGTCGTCGAGGTCGCCCCGGCCTACGACCACGCCGAGATCACCTCGGTCGCCGCCTCCCACACGGCGTACGAGCTGACGACGATCATGTCCCGCCAGATCGCCGCGCAGCGCGCCGCCGGCGCGGAGGGTTCCGCGAAGTAGGCCCACCACCGCGGGGCCGGGGCGTGTGGGTACCGTTCCTTCGCGGAACCAGCGGCGAGCGAGCCGAAGGGGCGCGGCGATGCCGAAAGGGAGAACGCGCGGAGGTTCCGATGAACGAGGAACCGAGCACGATCGACCGTCGGCATCGCCAACAGGCGCCCCGGTGGGGGTCCCCCCTCCGGGGGAGAACCGAGCCCCAAGGAGAACAGTGACCCACGACCACGACCTCGTTCTGCGGCCCACCGCCGCGCAGACCGAGGCCGCGCTCAACCCCCCGCCCGGCCGCAACGGCGGCGATCTCGTCGTCGAGACGCTGGCCGGGCTGGGGGCCACCACGGTCTTCGGTCTGCCCGGTCAGCACGCGCTCGGCATGTTCGACGCCCTGAACCGCTCCGACCTGACCTACGTCGGCCTGCGGATGGAGAACAACGCGGGCTTCGCCGCCGACGCCTACGGCCGGATCACCGGCGAGGCCGCACCGCTGCTGCTGTCGACCGGGCCCGGCGCGCTCATGTCGCTCGCCGCCCTCCAGGAGGCCGCCGCCGCCTCCGCGCCGGTGCTCGCCATCGGCAGCCAGGTCCCGGCCGCCGGACTGGGCGGCGGTCGCCACGGCTATCTGCACGAACTGCGCGACCAGCAGGCCTCGTTCCGCGACATCGTCAAGTCCGTGCACACCGTCCGGACCGCCTCCCAGATCCCGTCGGCGATCAGCGCGGCCTGGGAGTCCGCCCTGACCGCCCCGCACGGGCCGGTGTGGGTGGAGATCCCGCAGGACGTGCTGCTCGCGGGGACCGGCCTGCCGGCCGTCACCGCGACGGACGCCACCCCGCACGACCTCGTGCCTCGCCCCGAGCTGACCGCCCTCGCGGCGCACCTGCTGGCGAACGCCGAGCGCCCGGCGATCGTCGCCGGCGGCGGAGTCGTGCGCTCCGACGCGTCCGGCAAGCTGCGGGCCCTGGCCGAGCGCCTGAACGCGCCGGTCGTCACCACTTTCGGCGGCAAGGGCGCCTTCCCCTGGAAGCACCCCCTGTCGCTCCAGTCCTGGCTGGAGGACCGGCACGTCACCGACTTCCTGGAGGACGCCGACGTCCTCCTGGTCGTCGGCTCCGGGCTCGGTGAACTGTCCTCGAACTACCACACGTTCACCCCGCGCGGCCGGGTCGTCCAGATCGAGGCCGACCTCGGCAAGCTGGAGTCCAACCACCCCGCCCTCGGCATCCACGCCGACGCCCGCCTCGCGCTCTCCGCGCTGCTGGAGACGGTCCCGCCACGCGCCGACGACAAGGCCGCGGACCGGGTCCGGGACGTCCTCACAGCCGTACGGGAGCGGCTCGCCGGCCAGGACCTCACCCTGGAGCAGCAGGTGCTCGCGTCCGTGCGCGAGGCCCTGCCGGACGACTCGCCCAGCTTCTGGGACATGACGATCCTCGCCTACTGGGCCTGGTCCGCCTTCGACGCCCGGCGCCCCAACACCATGCACTCCGCCCAGGGTGCGGGCGGCCTCGGCTATGCCTTCCCCGCCGCCCTCGGCGCCGCGGTCGCCGACCGGAGCACACCGGTCCTCGCGGTGTCCGGCGACGGCGGCGCCATGTACTCGCTCGCCGAACTCGCGACGGCCAGGCAGTACGGGCTGAACGTCACCTGGCTGATCGTCGACGACGGCGGCTACGGCATCCTGCGCGAGTACATGACGGACGCCTTCGGCGAGGCCACCGGAACCGAGCTGGCGCGGCCGGACTTCGTCGCCCTCGCCGAGTCGTTCGGCGTGCCCGCCGTGCGCACGTCACCGGAGGCCCTGCGGGACGACCTGGCCAATTCCCTTGCCCTGCCCGGCCCTTCCGTGGTCGTGCTTCCCGCGCTGCTCAAGATGTTCGCCCCGACGCACCGCTGAGCCGCCGACCCGTCCTGCGCGCGGGGCCCGCTGAAAAGACGAGCCCCGCGCGTACAACTTTTCCTCCGCTGCGAAGTCATTCTCTGCGTGAAGCGACTCTCCATATCCAGCCACCGGCGGGGTGCCCTGTGCGCCGCGGTCGCGCTCGGCGTCCTGCTGCCGACCGCCGCCACCGGCACCCCGGCCGCCGCCGTCACGCCGACCGTGGCGTGCACCTCCCAGAAAGCGGGACTCGCCGCCCAGCTGGTCAAGGACATCAACGCCGCCCTCAAGGGCCGCACCTCCACCACCGCGATCCTCGTCAACGACCGGATCACCAAGACCAGCTGCGTGCTGCGGCCGGACCAGCGGTTCGATTCGGCCAGCGTGGTCAAGGCGACCGTGCTCGCCACCCTCCTGTGGGACGCCCAGAAGACCAACCGGGCGCTGACCACGACCGAGAAGTCCCGCGCCCACGCCATGATCACCAAGTCGGACAACGACGCCACCAGCGCACTGTGGAAGCAGCTCGGCGTCACCAAGGTCCAGGGCTTCCTCACCGCCGCGGGCATGACCAAGACCGTCCCCGGCTCCGGCGGCTACTGGGGGCTCACCCAGATCACCGCCCGTGACCAGCAGAAGCTGCTGGCCCTGCTCACCGCCAAGAACGCGGTGCTCACCGACGCCTCGCGCGCCTACGCACTGCAGCTGATGAACAGCGTGGTCGCCTCCCAGCGCTGGGGCACCCCGGCCGGCGCCCCGTCGACCGCCAGGATCCACGTCAAGAACGGCTGGCTGCCGCGGGCCACGCACGGCTGGCGCGTGCACTCCATCGGTGCCTTCACCGGGACCGCGCACAACTACCAGATCACCGTGCTCACGCACGACAACGCGAACATGGACGCCGGCATCGCCACCATCCAGGCCGTCGCCCGCGCCGTCCACAAGGACCTCAACCCGACCGCTCCCGCGCGCCTCGGCTACACGCCGACCGCCGACCCGCAGGAAGCGATCCCCGCCGTTCCCGGCCGGGCCGCCCTCGACGCGGGAAGTACGTACAAGGCGCCCCTGAAGTAGCGGAGCGCCCCCTTGGTCCCCGGGTCCCGCACGGTCCGGGGGCAGGGGGCGCAGACGCGCTGAGCGCTACCAGATCGACTCGACCCACTCGGGGTGGTCGATGAACGGGTTCCGGTTGTGCTGGTACGTGTGGTGGATGACCTCGTTGCGGTGGCGCTCGAAGGCGTCCGGCGGGTCCTGGTCGTTCCACTGCTTCAGCACGGAGAGCCGCCCGTGGTACGGCGCGCTGCTGTTGGTGACCGAGTCGTTGGGCTCCAGGTCGGGCCAGCCGTCGGTGCCTTCGTA
Organism: Streptomyces sp. STAM6; assembly: GCF_054963715.1. Lineage (NCBI taxonomy): Bacteria > Bacillati > Actinomycetota > Actinomycetes > Kitasatosporales > Streptomycetaceae > Streptomyces > Streptomyces sp. STAM6. The sequence continues at coordinate 25,682 of NZ_JBUEFZ010000004.1, forward strand.
GCGCACGGCCATGTAGAGGATCATGCGGGCCACGTCGCCCTTGACGGCGTTGCGGGGCTCGAAGGAGTTGGAGTCGGTGTAGTTGCCGGGCGCGCCGCTGACCGCGCTGCCGCCCAGGTCGAAGTCCTTGTTGCCGCGGATGCTGTTGATCCGTACGTCCTCGGGGCGCAGGTGGTGCAGGTCGGTGCCGGGGCCGGCGGCCGTGCCGAAGTCGCCGTGGGACTGGGCCCACACGTGCTCCCGGTTCCAGTCGCCGACGTCGCCGCCGTTGAGGGACTTGCTGCGGGACGTCCCGCTGTACAGCAGCATCACATTGGCGCTGTTGTCGGGATCCTGGTCGGTGACCTTCAGCGCTTCCCAGACCGCCGAGTAGGAGATGGTGGTCTGGTTGCTGATGATCGAGTGCAGAGCGCTCTTGAGGGCGGTGCCGGACTTGCCGGTCGCGCTCGCGTAGTACGTCTCGTCGTACGCGGTGATGGTGGCCGTCTCACCTGCCGGTGCCGCCGTGGCGGCGGGCGCGGCGGTGCCGACGAGCAGCGCGGCGGCCAGAAGGGGCATCTTCCAGCGGCGTATGAAGCGGGGAAGCGGCGAGGACATGGGTGGGGGGCCTTCCCGATGCGGCGGCGCGCAGATGACCTGGGTGGGGCTCTACGCGGGTTGATTGTTTGCGGCAAGGGGAGGGTGACATGGACACGGTCACCTGGGTGTGAACAGGGCGTGCAGTTTCCGTGGCGCTGTCATGGACGTGTCGGTACGGAGGGTCGAGGGTCCGCCGCGACCCGGGTGACCTGGAGGTCGGGTTCGTCAGCCGGCGGGGCGTGTTCGGGTCCGGTTCCGGCAGCCGGCGCCGCGGCTGCGGACCGTTCTTCCCCCAGCCGGTTCCGGTGATGTGGCCCCCACCCGCGCCGCCGGTGCGGCCCCCGCGCCGGTCGCCGTACGGCGTCATCACGGCCGTCGCGCTCGACGCCGACGCCGGGCTCATGGTCCGGCCGTACGTGCCGGTCGCGGTGTGGGCGGAGGTCGCGTGATGGGCCCGACGGAACCCGGCACGGAGGTGAGTCTGATGCCCGGAGCCGGGCCGGAGGGCAGGGGCTGTGTCGTGATCACCGGCAGGGACGGTGGCCCGTTGTCCCGTCTCGTGGAGGACATGGACTCCGTCCGTCTCAGGCCGGCCGGGCACACCCTCGCGCGTGCACGCGATCTCTTCCCGGACGCCTCCGGCAAGGAGCTGCGCGAGCTGGGGGGAGAGCCTGGCCGACACCCTGGAGGACATGCTCCTCATCGCCGGGAACCGCGGGTCCTAGGACCAAAGACCGCACTTCGTTGCGGAGGGATGAAATCCGCATGCGCCCGCGTTGGTGCCTTCCGGCGGAACAGACGACGGGAGGCACCAGGTGGCGGCGGCAGAACAAGGATGGGCACGACGGCTGTCCGGGTACGCCTGGCGGTACCGGCGCAATGTCGTGCTCGCCCTCGGGTCGTCCCTCGCGGGCATGGCCGTCATGGCTCTGGTCCCGCTGATCACCAAGGTCGTCATCGACGACGTCGTCGGCGCCGGGACCCGCTCCCTCGCCGTGTGGACCGGGCTGCTCATAGCCGCCGCGGTCGTCGTCTACGTCCTGACGTACATACGCCGCTACTACGGCGGACGGCTCGCCCTCGACGTCCAGCACGACCTGCGCACCGACATGTACGGGACGATCACCCGGCTCGACGGGCGCCGCCAGGACGAGCTCTCCACGGGCCAGGTCGTCGGCCGCGCCACCAGCGACCTCCAGCTCATCCAGGGCCTGCTCTTCATGCTCCCGATGACCATCGGGAACATCCTGCTCTTCCTGATCTCCCTGATCGTGATGGCCTGGCTCTCCCTGCCGCTCACCCTGGTCGCCCTCGCCGTCGCCCCCGCCCTGTGGTTCATCGCCAAACGCAGCCGCACCCGCCTCCACCCCGCCACCTGGTACGCCCAGGCCCAGGCCGGCCACGTCGCGGGCGTCGTCGACGGCGCCGTCACCGGCGTCCGCGTCGTCAAGGGCTTCGGGCAGGAGGAGCAGGAGACCGGCAAGCTCCGCGAGGCGAGCCGAAAGCTCTTCGCCGGCCGGCTGCGGACCATCCGGATGAACGCCCGCTACACGCCCGCGCTGCAGGCCGTGCCCGCCCTGGGGCAGGTCGCCATGCTGGCGCTCGGCGGCTGGCTCGCCACCCGCGGTCAGATCACCCTCGGCACGTTCGTCGCCTTCTCCACCTACCTCGCCCAGCTCGTCGGCCCGGTCCGCATGCTCGCCATGGTCCTGACCGTCGGCCAGCAGGCGAGGGCGGGCGTGGAGCGCGTCCTGGAGCTCATCGACACCCAGCCGGTGATCAAGGACGGTACGAAGGAGCTGCCGGCCGACGCGGCGGCGAGCGTCGAGTTCGACGACGTCTCGTTCGCCTACGAGGACGGGCGGCCCGTCCTGGACGGCTTCTCCCTGGAGATCCGGCCCGGCGAGACCGTGGCCGTCGTCGGCGCCTCCGGCAGCGGCAAGTCCACCGTCTCGCTGCTCCTGCCCCGCTTCTACGACGTGACGCACGGCGCCGTCCTCGTCGGCGGCCGTGACGTCCGCGAGCTCACCCTCGACTCCCTGCGTGCCGCCATCGGCCTCGTACCGGAGGACAGCTTCCTCTTCTCCGACACCGTCCGCGCCAACATCGCCTACGGAAGGCCCGGCGCCACCGACGAGGAGATCCTCGAAGCGGCCAGGGCCGCCCAGGCGGACCGGTTCATCGCCGAGCTCCCCGACGGCTACGACACCACCGTCGGCGAGCACGGCCTGACCCTCTCCGGCGGCCAGCGCCAGCGCATCGCGCTCGCCCGCGCCCTCCTCACCGACCCCCGGCTGCTGCTCCTGGACGACGCCACCTCGGCGGTCGACGCACGGGTCGAGCACGAGATCCACGAGGCGCTGCGGTCCGTGATGGCCGGCCGCACCACCCTGCTCATCGCCCACCGCCGTTCCACCCTGGGCCTCGCCGACCGGATCGCCGTCCTCGACGACGGACGGCTCTCCGACATCGGCACCCACGAGGAGCTGCAGGAACGCTCCCCGCTCTACCGGCGGCTGCTGACCGACCCCGACGAGCTGGGTGGCGTCTCGCCGGGCCACGCCCTGCCGGCCGCCCCGGCCGAGGACGACCGCACCGTACGGCAGGAGCTGGACGCCGAGTTCGACGCCGAGCGCGGCATCACCCCCGCCCTGTGGGAGCGGGACGCCGACACGGGCGGCAGGTCGGAGACCCCCGGCGCCACACCGGAGCTGCTCGCCCAGGTCGAGGCACTGCCCCCGGCGACCGACACCCCGCAGGTCGACGAGGCGCGCGCCGTCACCCCCGAGGACTCCTACGGCCTGCGCAGGCTGCTGCGCGGCTTCGGCGTCCCCCTGCTCCTCAGCCTGCTGCTCGTCGCCGTCGACGCCGGCATGGGCCTGCTGCTGCCGATCCTGATCCGGCACGGCATCGACGACGGGGTCGAGCAGGCCGCGCTCGGCGCGGTGTGGGCCGCCTCCGGCCTGGCACTGCTGACCGTCCTGGTGCAGTGGGCCGCCCAGACCGGCGAGATCCGGATGACCGGGCGGACCGGCGAGCGGGTCCTCTACGCCCTGCGCCTGAAGATCTTCGCGCAGCTCCAGCGGCTCGGCCTCGACTACTACGAGCGCGAGCTCACCGGCCGGATCATGACCCGGATGACGACGGACGTGGACGCCCTGTCGACGTTCCTCCAGACCGGACTCGTGACCGCGTTCGTCTCCCTGGTCACCTTCTTCGGCATCATGATCGCGCTCGTCGTGATCGACGTACAGCTCGCCCTGGTCGTCTTCGCGACGCTGCCGGTGCTGGTGATCGGCACCTTCTACTTCCGCCGCTCCAGCGTGAAGGCCTACGAGCTGGCCCGAGAGCGGATCAGCGTCGTCAACGCCGACCTGCAGGAGTCGGTCTCCGGGCTGCGGATCGTGCAGGCCTTCGGCCGCGAGCGGTCCGGCGCGGCGAAGTTCGCCGAGCGCAGCTCCGCGTACCGGGAGGCCCGGGTCCGCGGCCAGTGGCTGATCTCGGTCTACTTCCCGTTCGTGCACCTGCTGTCCTCGGTCGCCGCCGCGGCGGTGCTGATCGTGGGCGCCGGCCGGGTGGAGGCCGGCACCCTGACCGCCGGAGCCCTGGTCGCGTACCTGCTCTACATCGACCTGTTCTTCGCGCCCGTCCAGCAGCTGTCGCAGGTCTTCGACGGCTACCAGCAGGCGTCGGTCTCGCTCGGCCGGATGCAGGAGCTGCTGCGCGAACCGACGTCGACGGCCCCCGCCCCCGAGCCACGGGGCGTGCGCTCGCTCAAGGGCGAGATCGCCTTCGAGAAGGTCTCCTTCTCGTACGGCACCGACACCGGGGAGGAGGCGGCCCTCAGCGACGTCGACCTGCGCATCCCGGCCGGCCAGACCGTCGCGTTCGTCGGCGAGACCGGCGCGGGCAAGTCCACCCTGGTCAAGCTGGTCGCCCGGTTCTACGACCCCACCTCCGGCCGGGTCACCGCCGACGGCACCGACCTGCGCGCGCTGGACCTCACCGCCTACCGCCACCGGCTCGGCGTCGTCCCCCAGGAGGCGTACCTCTTCGAGGGCACCGTGCGGGACGCCATCGCCTACGGGCGGCCCGGCGCCACCGACGCCGAGGTCGAGGCCGCGGCCCGGGCCGTCGGCGCCCACGACATGATCGCCACCCTGGACGGCGGATACCTCCACGAGGTCGCCGAGCGGGGCCGCAACCTGTCGGCCGGACAGCGCCAGCTCATCGCCCTGGCCCGCGCCGAACTGGTCGACCCGGACATCCTGCTCCTCGACGAGGCCACAGCCGCACTGGACCTGGCGACCGAGGCCCAGGTCAACCACGCCACCGACCGGCTCGCCGGCCGCCGCACGACCCTGGTGGTCGCCCACCGGCTCTCCACCGCCGCGCGCGCCGACCGCGTGATCGTGATGGACCACGGCCGGGTCGCCGAGGACGGCACCCACGACGAACTCCTGGCCCGGGACGGCCGGTACGCGGCACTGTGGCGCACCTTCGTGGGCGAGGAGGAGCCGGCGGCGACGGCCTGAGTATCCGCGCCGGCGCGATTGAGTACGCACCCCGATGGGCGGGCCGCGCCCCGCGCGGTGGGATGGGATCCATGAGCACCGACCTGGCCCGCTTCCCCGCGCCGTCCGACCGCGCCCCGCGCATCGGCGTGCGCGCCACGATCGCCGCCCTGGCGTTCGTGCCCGCCTGTGTGATCGTCGGCTTCGTGACGCTCTTCTCCGACCGGGCGGGCCGGTGCGTCATGCAGGGCGGGGAGAACTGCGTCGGCGCGCCGGGGTGGCTGTTCTGGTACGGCATCCTGGCCGCCGGCCTGCTGTGGTGCGTGGCGCTCTTCACCCCCGACCGCGGGCCGGCCACGCGCACCGTGCGCAAGGTCGCCTTCCGCGCCCAGCTGGGCTGCGAGGCGCTCGCGCTGCTCACCATCCTCAGCTACGTCTGACCTGGGCCGCGGCGACCCGAGGCAACCGTCCGGCCTCCCTGTGCGTCGTACGCACGTACGCTCACGAGGCAAAGGGGAACAAGCGTGTTCGACGTGGCGGCAGGGACCAGGACCGGACGACGGCGCACGCGCCGGCTGCTCGCACGCGGCCTCGCGGTGCTCGTCGCCGTCAGCGCCTTCGCGGTCGTCCTCGCCGGGCCCGGCGCCGCCCGCGCCGAGGCCGTCGCGTCCGCCTGCACCGGCCGGCCGGTCAAGACCCTCCCCTTCGCCGGCGGCGAGCTGCGGATCTACAAGAACCGCCACTACGCCTGCGCCATGACTGTCGCGAAGACCCCCGGCGCCAAGCGCGCCATGTCGGTGTCCATCCAGGCGCGCGGCGGCCGGGCGGCCGTCGACAAGGGGCGGTTCAGCCGGCAGGCCGGCCCCGTCACCGTCCACGCGCTCAACCGCTGCGTCCGCGCGTCCGGCGCCATCGCTGGCCGGAGCGCCTCCACGGGATGGATCCTCTGCTGACGCCAACACGGTCTGGTGGCAAGGGTGTTGACCCCGCTAGGTTCACGGCGACCGTTGTGAACCCAGTGGAGGGCGAATGCGCAAGGCGCTCAGATGGCTGCTGTCGCTCGTGGTGCTCATAGGCACCGTGAGCGCGGCCGGCACGGCCACCGCCGCCGGCAGCACCGACGGCACCACGCAGGACATCAAGGAACGCATCCTGGCGATCCCCGGGATGACCCTGATCGAGGAGAAGCCCTATCCCGGTTACCGCTACTTCGTCCTCGGCTACACCCAGCCGGTCGACCACCGCCGTCCCGGCCGGGGCACCTTCCAGCAGCGCCTGACCGTGCTGCACAAGGACACCGCCCGCCCGACCGTCTTCGAGACCAGCGGCTACGAGGTCAGCACCCGCCCGCGCCGCGCCGAACCCACGGCGATCGTCGACGGCAACCAGGTCTCCATGGAGTACCGCTTCTTCACCCCGTCGCGGCCCGAGCCCGCCGACTGGTCCAAGCTCGACATCTGGCAGGCCGCCTCCGACCAGCATCGCGTCTTCACCGCGCTGAAGCGGATCTACGGCAAGAAGTGGCTCGCCACCGGTGTCTCCAAGGGCGGTATGACCGCCACCTACTACGAGCGTTTCTACCCGCGTGACATGGACGGCGTCGTGGCCTACGTCGCCCCCAACGACGTGGTGGAGAAGGAGGACTCGGCCTACGACCGGTTCTTCGCCACCGTCGGCACGAAGGAGTGCCGCGACCGGCTGAACGCCATGCAGCGCGAGGCGCTCGTCCGCCGCGGGCCGCTGCAGCAGAAGTACCGCGCGTGGGCGGGAGAGACGGGCGCCACCTTCACCACCGTCGGCAGCCTCGACAGGGCCTACGAAGCCGTCGTCCTCGACTTCGTCTGGGCCTTCTGGCAGTACCACACCGAGGCCGAGTGCGCCGACGTCCCGGCCGCCGCCACCGCCACCGACCAGGCGGTCTACGACACGATCGACTCCTTCTCCGGATGGTCGTACTACACCGACCAGGGCCTGGAGTCCGCGGTGCCGTACTACTACCAGGCGGCCACCGAACTCGGCTCGCCCAGCCTGCGGATGCCCCACCTCAAGGGCCTGACCCGGTACGGCTACCAGCCCGCCCGGAACTTCGTGCCGCGCGAGATCCCCGTGCGGTTCAAGCCCTGGGTGATGCGTGACGTCGACAGCTGGGTGCGGGCCAACGCCCGCCGCATGCTGTTCGTGTACGGCGCGAACGACCCGTGGGGCGCCGAGCGGTTCCGCCTCGGCGAGGGCGCACGGGACTCCTATGTCTTCGCCGCGCCCGGCGCCAACCACGGGGCCAGTGTCTCGGGTCTGGTCGAGACGGAGCGGACCAGGGCCACGTCCCGCATCCTCGCCTGGGCGGACGTCGCCCCGGCGGCCGTCCGGGCCGATCCCGGGCGGGCCCGTCCGCTGACCACGCCCGACGCACGGCTCGACAAGCGGGAGATCGACCGCGAGCGGACCCTGCGCCCGTGACCCGGTCCTGCTCGTCGTGGTAGTGGGCTGGGCGCGCCGCTCACATCCGGCGCGCGCAGCCCACCGGCCTCGGACCGCCCAGTCCCACGTAGAGCGCCGTCGCGGACGGGCACTCGTCCCGCCGCTTCACCGCCGACATCACGCGGTACTCCGGCGGTGCCTCACCCGATCCGTCGCACGCGGTCTCCTCCACCTGGCCCTCGCGGGAGCCGTAGACGCAGTCCCCGACGACGGTGTACGGGCCGCCGCCGCCCCCCGGGTCACCGGGGTGCGGCGGTTCCAGATTGCGCATGCACGCGTACCCCTGTGGCACCGACCCGTCGCCGTCCTCGTCGACGGCCGGCCGGTTCTCCGAGATGTGCAGCACGAAGTCCGTGATCTCCGGGCAGACCGGGCCGTCCGCCTGCCGTCCCGCGTACCGGGTGAGCACCCGCGCCGACGCCCGCTCGCTGCCGCAGGACACCTCGCGGAAGTCCCGGCCGCGGGTGCTGCAGTCACCGGCGCCGAGGAACACCTCACCGAAGCCGGTCGGCGTGGCGGTGTCCCCGTAGCCCGCCGGGTCGGCGCGCCCGCCCTCCGCGCCCGGATGCGGATGGCACGCGGCGGCCAGCGCCCCGAGCAGGACGCACACCACCCCCATGGTTCTTGGCCCACGCATCGTTCCCCCCGAGATCCCCCGATCCCCAGCCCCCAGCGTGACCCGTGGTGGCGGGCACACGCCAGAGGTGGCGGGAGGTTTGCGTCACTTGGGTGGGGTGCGCCGGTAGTGCGACGTATGACTAGTACGACAGGCCGTATCCCATCGGGTACAGCACCTGGGCCGGATCGTCCGCGCGCTGGACCGGCACGGGAAGCCGGCCCTCCGGCTCCGCCTCACCCGCGATCACCCGGGCCGCGGCACGCAGTTCGACGTCCGTCCAGGAGTACGTGGCCAGGGCCGCCCGCTGGCCGGTCAGCCGGGCGATGTCGTACGGGTTGCGGATGTGCACCGTGACGACCGGGACGCCGGTGGCGGCGAGCCGCGACACCAGGCTGCGCTGGGTGCTGGTGGCCGACACGTTGTACGTGCCCACGATCACGGCGTTCTTGCCGGCCGCCGCCGCCACCGCCTGGTCGATCCCGGCCGGGGTCGGGGCGGTACCGGTCGGCAGCGTGGTGACGGTGAAGCCGAGTTCCGTGAGTGCCGCCGCGAGGGTGGCGGTCGGCGGGCCGGTCGTGCCGGAGGGGGAGGCCACGTCGGCCCCGACGACCAGCAGGTTCGGCTGCCTGCGGCGGCTCAGCGGCAGCAGTCCGCCGGAATTGAGCAGCAGGGTCGTGGTGGCTTCGGCGATCCGGTCGGCGGCCGCGAGATGACTTCTGGTGCCGACCGTGCGGTCCACCTCCTCGTGCGAGGTGAACGGGTCGCGCAGCAGACCCAGTTTCTCCTTGAGCCGCAGGATGCGCAGGATCGACTCCTCGACGCGCGCCTCGCTGATCTCGCCCTCCCGCACGGCCTTGAGCACGGCGTTCCACGCGACGGCGAGACTCGGCGGGTTGAGGAGCTGGTCGCAGCCCGCCTTGAGGGCCAGCACCGGCACCCGGTCGTCACCGTACTTGGTGCGCACACCCTCCATGCCGAGCGAGTCGGTCACCACCACGCCGTCGTAGCCGAGCCGTTCGCGCAGGATGCCGGTGAGGATGGGACGGGAGAGGGTCGCCGGGTCGCCGCTCGGGTCGAGCGCCGGCACCACGATGTGCGCCGTCATGATCGAGTCGATGTCGGCGTCGATGGCGCTCTCGAACGGCGGCGCGTCCAGCTCCGCCCACTGCTCACGGGTGTGATGGATCGTCGGCAGCCCGATGTGGCTGTCGGTCTCGGTGTCGCCGTGGCCGGGGAAGTGCTTCGACGTCGCCGCGACACCGGCGCTCTGGTAGCCCCTGACCTGAGCCGCGACCAGGCCGGCCACGGCCCGCGGATCGGCGCCGAAGGACCGTACGCCGATCACCGGGTTGGCCGGGTTGACGTTCACGTCCGCGACCGGCGCGTAGTTCTGGCGGATGCCCATCGCGGCGAGCTCCCGGCCGGCGATCCGGGCCGCCCGGCGGGCGTCGGAGCGGGAGCCGGCGGCGCCGAGCGCCATCGCGCCCGGCATCAGCGTGGCCGGTTCCCCTATCCGGGCGACGATGCCGTGCTCCTGGTCGGTGGAGATCAGGAGCGGTAGGGGAGTCGGCTGGGCCAGGCCGGCGCGCTGGATGCCGTTGGACAGATCCGCGATCTGGTGCGGGGAACGGGTGTTGTGCGCCCAGGCGAAGTAGATGATGCCGCCGACGTGGTACCGGGCGATCAGCTCGGCGGCCGTGCGGACGCCGATCTCCTTGAGGTTGGCGTCGACGTCGGCCTGGTCGGGGGCGGTGGCGGAATGCCCGTACACCCGCATGACGAAGAGCTGGCCGACCTTCTCCTCCAGGCTCATGCGGGAAATGATCCGGCGGAGCCTCGTGTCGCTCCCCGCGTGTGCGGTGGACGTGACTCCGGTGGCGGCGGCCGCCGCCGCGGCGGCGGTGACGGTGAGGAGGGTGCGTCTGGACGTGGCTCGGTGGTGCACTGGTGCTCCTTCCGGCCGTGTGTGTTCCCGGCGACAAGGGGTGAAGGAAACTTCCAAGGAGTCACGGATAGCCGGAAAGTAACTGCCAGGTCAAGGATGTGCGCAAGCCGCGCGGCAAATGGAGGGGGCCGCCATCGGCGCATGCGTCAGGGGGGCGCGCCGATGGCGGTGTGCTGCCGGCCGCAGGCGGCTGGAGAGGGGAGCCGGCATTCGCAGCCAGTGGCGAGGGCCGACGCCGCTCTGCGGTGACTCACCGGCAGCACGTTCCGTTGGACGGACGCGGTCGGCACGAGGTTCCCCGTTTGCGGGGAATCGGCGGCGAAATGGTAGGAGTGGTAAGGGAGTTGAGGATTTCATGCACAGGTGACCGAGGGCCACAGCTCCCGCAGGGTCCGCACCGTCTCGGTGATGGCGGGCCGCCTCGCCGCCCCCGCCCGCCACAGCGCCGACAGCCGCCGCTTGGGCACCGGATCGAGCGCGACGGTCGCCACCTCCGCGGGCAGCGGGCCGCGCCCCAGACGGGGGACCAGCGCCACGCCGAGACCCGCCGCCACCAGCGCCACCTGCGTGTGGTTCTCCTCGGCCTGGTGCACGATGTCCGGCTCGCAGCCGGCCGCCCGCAGCGTCCGCATCAGCCAGTCGTGACAGACCGTCCCCGGCGGCTGGCAGATCCACCGCTCGCCCTTCAGCTCCTCGCGCCGCACGGCCCCCCGCCCCGCGAGCGGATGCCCGAGCGGCACCAGGATGTCGCACAGGTCGTCCCCGATCACCGCCTGCTCCACCCCGGGCGGCGCCGGCATGGGGGCGATGTCCCAGTCGTGCGCCACGGCCAGGTCGATCACGCCTCGCGCCACCAGATCGACCGACACATGCGGATCCACCTCCGTCAGCCGCGCGTCCAGCCCCGGATGACGCCGCGCCAGCTCGGCCAGCGCCCGGGGCATCAGGCCGCGCGCGGCACTGGCGAAACAGCCGATGGCCAGCCGCCCGGCCGGCAGCCCGCGGCGCTCCTCCAGCCGCACCTCCGCCTCCTCGACGATCGACAGCAGGCGCTGCGCCGTCGCCGCCAGCTGGTGGGCCTCGTCGGTCAGCCGCACACCCCGGCCCTGCCGCTCCAGCAGCGTCGTCCTGGTCTCCCGCTCCAGCTTGGCGATCTGCTGGGACACCGCCGACGGCGTATAGCCGAGGGCCGCCGCGGCGGCTCCGACCGTGCCGTGGACGGAGACGGCGTGCAGGGCGCGCAGCCGACCGAGATCGAGCACGGCGATCCCCTTCCCCGGCTGTGGCGTGACGACGCCTCTCATTAGCAGAGCTTCATCCAATCATGAAGCAGTTCGCGCTGGTGCTACATGGTTGCGGGCCGGGATGCTCGACGCATGCGCCCTGCACACATCGCTCTCGCCGCCCTCGTCGCCGCCGTCTGGGGGGTCAACTTCGTCGTCATCGAGATAGGCCTCGACCACTTCCCGCCCCTGCTCTTCTCCGCCCTCCGCTTCCTGGCCGCCGCGCTGCCCGCCGTCTTCTTCGTCGGCCGCCCGAAAGTGGCCTGGAAGTGGATCGTCGGCGTGGGGCTGGTCCTCGGCGTCGCGAAGTTCGGCCTGCTGTTCACCGGCATGGACCAGGGCGCGCCGGCCGGTCTCTCCTCGCTGATCCTCCAGGTCCAGGCGGTCTTCACCGCCCTGTTCGCCTACGCCGCGCTCGGCGAACGGCCCGGCGGCACAAGGACGCTGGGCATGGCCGTCGCCCTGGGCGGCATCACGGTCGCCGCGGTCGACGAGGGCGCGTCGGGCCCGCTGCTCGGCTTCGCCCTGTGCGTCGCGGCCGCCGCCTGCTGGGGCGTCTCCAACGTCCTGACCCGCAAGGCGTCCCCGCCCGACGCACTCAACTTCATGGTCTGGGTCAGCACCGTCCCCGTACTCCCGCTCATCGCCCTGTCACTGCTGCTCGAAGGTCCCGAACGCGACGCGGCGGCACTGCGCTCCCTGGACTGGACGGGCGTCGGCGTCATCGTCTACGTCGCCTGGATCACCACCATCTTCGGCTTCGGCGCCTGGGGCTGGTTGCTGCGCCGCCACCCCGCCTCGTCCGTCGCCCCCTTCTCCCTGCTCGTCCCGGTCTTCGGGATGTCGTCGGCGGCGCTCTTCCTGGACGAGTCGGTGAGCCCGCTGCGATGGTGCGCGGCGGCGCTCCTGGTGGGCGGCGTGGCGCTCACGTCGCTGGGGCGGACGCGGCCGAAGGTGCCCGGCGGCAGGATTCAGCCCGCCGGGGCCACCGACACCTCCGATGTCACGGAGGCGCAGCCCAGCAGAGCATGACCTTCCGTCAGAGCAGGCTCTGGAGGTGCTCCCGCCCCCGGGCCAGCAGGGGCGGCAGGTCCGCCGCCTCCGGATGCCAGCGCTTCTCGTACTCCCAGCACACCCAGCCGTCCGGGTCGTCCCCCGACACCAGCGCCAGGCACTCGGCGAGCGGCAGCACCCCGGCACCCAGCGGCAGCGGAGTCGTGCGGTCCGCCGCCTCGATGTCCTTGACCTGGATGTATCCCAGGTACGGCGCCACGACGGCATGCGTCGCCACCGGGTCCTCGCCGGCCACCCAGGGGTGCATCACATCCCAGAGCACCCCCACGTGCTTGTGCCCGACCGCCCCCACGATCCGGGCGACGTCCGCGCCGGTGCGGTGCGAGTCATGCGTCTCCAGCAGGATGCGCACATCCAGGTCGGCCGCGATCTCCGCCGCCACGCCGAGCCGCCGGGCCGCCGTGGCGTCCGCCTCCGCCGGATCCCGGTCGCCGCCGCCCGGGAAGACCCGGACGTACGAGGCGCCGAGGTCGTCGGCCAGATAGAGCAACTGGTGGAGCTCCTCGTACACGGGCTCGTCGTCGCCGTCCGCCGCCACGCGCGCGTACCCGGCCAGGGTCAGGATCTCGACACCCGCCGCGGTGAACTCCTCCACCACGGCGCGCCGCTCGTGGGCGACGAGCCCCGGATGCACCGGCTCGTCGGGGTGGGAGCGCAGCTCCACACCCTGATAACCGGCCCGCACGGCGAGCCGGACGACATCTGCGACGGGCATCCCCGGGACGCCCAGGGTGGAGAACGCGTACTTCACGGCCAGGAGCTCCTTCCGCTGTGCGGGCTCCTGCGGAACCTACCCCGGGCGCGGCCGGTCATGGGCGCGACGCCGCGCCGACCCGCCGCCCCGCCCCTGGGCGCGCTCCCGTCGCCGGGCGCGCAGCGGCCGGTCGGGCGGACCGGGCCGACGGGCCCGGAGGCAGAGGGACCAGGGCCGGCAGGCCCGGAGACAGTGGGGCCAGGGGCGGCGGGCCCGTCGGCAGCGGAGCAGGGGCGGCGGACGCGGACGGACGGCTGGCCGGGGCCCACGCGTGGCACCCCCCCGGCGCCTCAGCCTCGCGGCGCCGCCGTGGACGCCCGGACCGTCAGTTCCGCGCCGATGGTCGCGATCCCGCCGGGCGGCGGCGCCTCCGTGCCCACCGCCAGCCGGCCGGCCCGCGCCCCCGCCTCGTACAGCGGCAGCCGCACCGTCGTCAGCGCCGGTACCGCGTCCACCGAGAACGGCAGGTCGTCGAAGCCCGCCACCGAGACGTCCTCCGGGATGCGCAGGCCCTTGTCGCGCAGTGCCGCACAGGCGCCCAGCGCTACCGTGTCGTTCGCCGCGACGACCGCCGTCAGGTCGGGTGCGCGGCGCAGGAGTTCGAGCATGGCGTCGTATCCGGAGCGACGGTCGTACGGGCCGTGCACGGTCAGCCGCTCGTCGTCGCCCGCGACCGGTCCCAGCCCCACGGCGGCCATCGCGGCCCGGTGGCCCTCCAGCCGGTGCCGCGTCGTCGTGCGCTCCGTCGGCCCGGCCACGTACCCGATCCTGCGGTGACCCAGTGCCAGCAGATGCTCCGTCAGCCTCCGCGCGCCACCCCGGTTGTCGAAGGCCAGCGCGGCCATGCTCGCGTCCCCGGGCATCGGCGGCCGACCGCACAGCACGATCCGGGTTCCGGCGTCCGAGAGCTTGGCCAGTTTGGCGGCCATCGCCGCGATGTGCTTCGGATCCTCCAGCGCGCCGCCGGTCAGGACGACGGCGGCCGCCCGCTGGCGTTGAAGCAGCGTCAGATAGGTGAGCTCGCGCTCCGGGGAGCCGCCGGTGTTGCACACGACGGCGAGCTTCTCGCCCCCCGCGCGTCCCGTCGCACCCTCCCCGATCGCGCCCTGCGCGGCGCTCGCCATGATCCCGAAGAAGGGGTCGGCGATGTCGTTCACCAGGATGCCGACCAAGTCGGAGGTGGCGGCGGCGAGCGCGCTGGCCGGGCCGTTCAGGACGTAGTCGAGCTCGTCCACGGCCCGCAGCACCCGCTCGCGCGTCGAAGCGGCGACGGGGTAGTTGCCGTTCAGTACGCGGGAGACGGTGGCCGGGGACACCCGCGCGCGGGCCGCCACATCGGCCAGGGTGACTGTCATCGCGTTCCTCCGAGGAGAGTCGGGCCGGGCCCCTTGAACGGGCTGCTGTCGGCAGGCTAGCGTCATCGAGTGTAGAAAGCGCTTGCTATCCCAGGGTCGGGGCATGGCTGAACAGTCGGCCCGCGCGGGCACGGTTCGGCGTCCGGTCCCGCAGGACGGGGAACGGCCGGGACCCGTGCCCGTGGGACCCCCGGGCCGGGGCGCGGGCTCCCAAGGAAGGGCACCTGGTCCGGGGCGCGGGCTCCCGAGGAGCACTCGGTCCTGCGACCGCGTGTCCGCGGGGGCAACCGGTCCAACGGCCGCCGTCCGTGGGCGGCGCCCGGCTCGGCGGCCGCGCGTCCGCAAGACGCGGGCCGCGGCAGCGCCACCGCCACCGCCACCGCACGTCGATCGACTCGCCTGGAGGAACCTTCGTGACACACAGGACAGTGCGCATCGCCATGAACGGGGTGACCGGCCGGATGGGCCATCGTCAGCACCTCGTGCGGTCCATCCTCGCGATCCGCGAACAAGGCGGCCTGGACCTCGGCGACGGCGAGACGCTCTGGCCCGAGCCCGTCCTCGTCGGCCGCCGCGAACACGCCCTGCGCGAGCTCGCCGAGCGCCACGGCCTCACCGAATGGTCCACCGACCTGGACGCGGTCCTCGCCGCCGACGCGGACGGCGAGCGCGTCGACGTCTACTTCGACGCCCAGATCACCTCCGCCCGGGTCCACGCCCTCACCAAGGCGATCACCGCCGGCAAGCACGTCTACACCGAGAAGCCGACCGCCACGGACCTGGTCGGGGCCCTGCGGCTGGCCCGCCTCGCCCGGGCCGCCGGCATCAAGCACGGCGTCGTCCAGGACAAGCTCTTCCTCCCCGGCCTGCTCAAGCTGAAGCGCCTGATCGACGGCGGCTTCTTCGGCGAGATCCTCTCCGTGCGCGGAGAGTTCGGCTACTGGGTCTTCGAGGGCGACTGGCAGGAGGCCCAGCGCCCCTCCTGGAACTACCGCGCCGAGGACGGCGGCGGCATCGTCGTCGACATGTTCCCCCACTGGGAGTACGTGCTCCACGAGCTGTTCGGCCGCGTGACCAGCGTGAACGCCCACGTCACCACCCACATTCCGCAGCGCTGGGACGAGCGGGGCAAGCCGTACGACGCCACCGCCGACGACGCCGCCTACGGCATCTTCACCCTGGAGGGCGGGGCCGTCGCCCAGATCAACTCCTCCTGGGCTGTCCGCGTCCACCGCGACGAACTGGTCGAGTTCCAGGTCGACGGCACCCACGGCTCCGCCGTCGCCGGGCTGCGCGGCTGCCGCGTCCAGCACCGCTCCACCACGCCCAAGCCGGTCTGGAACCCGGACCTGCCGGTGACGCACTCCTTCCGGGACCAGTGGCAGGAGGTCCCGGACAACACCGGGTTCGACAACGGATTCAAGGCCCAGTGGGAGCTGTTCCTGCGGCATGTCGCGCGCGACGAGCCGTACCGCTGGGACCTGCTGGCCGGCGCGCGCGGAGTGCAGCTCGCCGAGCTGGGCCTGAAGTCCTCCGCGGACGGCCGCCGCCACGACGTACCGGAGCTGTCGCTGTGACGATCAGGCTGCCCCACGGCACGTACGAACCCCGCACGGAGGCCACCGTGTGCACGGCGGGCGGCCCCCCGCTCGCCTCCCGCACGGTCTTCTCCGCCGCCCACGTCGTGGCCGATCCGTACGCCGACGTCTCGCCCGACTCCCCGGCGGCCGTCGACTGGGACGCGACCCTCGCCTTCCGCCGGCACCTGTGGTCCCACGGGCTCGGCGTCGCCGAGGCCATGGACACCGCCCAGCGAGGCATGGGCCTGGACTGGGCGGGCGCCGCCGAGCTGATCCGCCGCTCCGCCGCCGAGGCGAAGGCGGTGGGCGGGCGGATCGCGGCGGGCGTCGGCACCGACCAGCTGACCGGACCCGCCGGCCTGGCGACCGTACGTGCCGCCTACGAGGAGCAGCTGGCGGTGGCCGAGGAGGCAGGCGCCCAGCCCGTCCTCATGGCATCCCGGGCACTGGCGGCAGCGGCGCGGTCGGCCGACGACTACCTGGAGGTGTACGGCAGGCTGCTGCGCCAGTCCGCCGAACCGGTCATCCTCCACTGGCTGGGCCCCATGTTCGACCCGGCCCTGGAGGGCTACTGGGGCTCGACGGATCTGGACGCGGCCACCGACACCTTCCTCGACGTCATCGCCGCCCACCCGGACAAGGTCGACGGCATCAAGATGTCGCTGCTCGACGCGGACCGGGAGATCGACGTACGCCGCCGCCTCCCCGCCGGCGTGCGCTGCTACACCGGCGACGACTTCCACTACCCCGACCTCATCGCCGGCGACGACCACGGCTTCAGCCACGCCCTGCTCGGCGTCTTCGACCCGCTGGGTCCGCTCGCCGCCGAGGCCGTCCGGGTCCTGGACACTGGTGACACGGCGGGCTTCCGCAAACTGCTCGACCCGACCGTCGAGCTGTCCCGCCACCTCTTCGAGGCTCCCACCCGCTTCTACAAGACGGGCGTGGTCCTCCTGGCCTGGCTCTCCGGCCACCAGGACCACTTCACGATGGTGGGCGGCCTCCAGTCGGCGCGCTCCCTGCCGCACCTCGCCCGCGCCTACGAACTGGCCGACCGTCTGGGCCTGTTCCCCGACCCGGCACTCGCCGAGTCCCGCATGAAATCCCTCCTCCAGGTCCACGGAGTCCCCCAGTGACCGATCACGACCTCGCCCGCTTCAGCATCAACCAGATGACGGTCAGGCAACTGGCCCTGCCGGAACTGGTCGCGCACTGCGTCCGACTGGGCATCCCGGGCATCGGCCTGTGGCGCGAACCGATCGCCGCGTACGGCCTGGAGAAGACGGCCGAGGTCGTACGCGACGCCGGACTGGCCGTCACCACCCTCTGCCGCGGCGGCTTCTTCACCACCGCCACCGACCTCGACGACAACCGGGCGGCCGTCGACGAGGCCGCTGCCCTCGGCACGGACACCCTGGTCCTGGTCTCCGGCGGCCTCCCGCCCGGCACCAAGGACCTCGCCGCCGCGCGCGCCCGCATCGCCGACGCACTCGCCGAACTCACCCCCTACGCCACCGAACGCGGCATCCGCCTCGCCATCGAACCCCTCCACCCGATGTACGCGGCCGACCGCTGCGCCGTCTCCACTCTCGACCAGGCCCTCGCCCTCGCCGCGCCCTTCCCGGCGGCCCAGGTGGGCGTCGTCGTGGACACCTACCACGTCTGGTGGGACGACCACGCCCCCGCGGCCACCGCCCGCGCGGGCGCGGAGGGCCGCCTCCACGCCTTCCAGCTCGCCGACTGGACCACCCCCCTCCCGGCCGGCGCCCTCACAGGCCGGGGCCAACTCGGCGACGGCGTCATCGACCTGCGCGCCTGGCGCGAACTGGCCGACGCGTCCGGCTACACCGGCCCGATCGAGGTGGAGCTCTTCAACGACGACCTGTGGTCCCGGGACGGCGTGGAGGTACTGGAGGAGACGGCGCGCCGGTACGTCCGCCACGTGCTCTAGCCCCGCCCACGTACCACCACGATCCGGAATCTAAATTCCGGAAAAATAACCGCCCGCGTCCGTGCAACCCTTCCGCGGTGACGAGTGTCGTACATGGCATCAGGGCTTCCAGGGAGGGGATCTGGGGGGATTCGGGAAGCCCTGCGGAGGGGGGAGCGCGCGGGGCCCGGTCCTTGGACCGGGCCCCTTGTAGGGGCAACGCGGCCACCCGCGTTCGCGGGCCAACTGCCCCGGCGGCTGGTCATCGCACGCTTAACACTCCTGAAGCCGTGTGCAGGTCAACGGTATTCACCGGCCAGATAATCGAAGTGCTCCAATTCTGACCCCCGCAACGTCTCACGCTGAAGTTGCCACAAAGGTGTGAGATGTTCGGCTTCGATGAAGCCGGTCTCTGTGAGTTCACCGAGGGCGTGCAGTTCACTTTCCAGACTGTCGGGCTCACTTTCCAATGCTGCGACCGAGGACAGCAGGGAGGCGATCGCGCCAACCTCTCGGCGGTCAAAGGAGTGAAGCCAGTCGGCGCCCGGACGCCCCACTCCCAGCGCTCGCAGAACGTCTCGAACTCTGCCATCAGCCCGCCGTGGCCGACCTCCAGGCCGGACAAGGCCAGGTCCGAAAACCCCCGTCCGGCCGATGCCTCGCCGATCACGCCGAGGTCCTTCAGCTCGGAGTGCGCCAGATTGATGCCCTGCGCGATGGCCGCGAGTGCCTCCGGTGGCACTTGGAGGTTGGGGTCGCCGCCCGTCTTCGCGTCTCCCCGAGGTCGACCGCCACGGCGTCGGGCACGATGCCCTGGACCGGCGGGAACAACACCCCGTCGTCACTGCCCGCGTCCAGTGCCACCCCTGCCGGCCCCCGCAGCATCGGCACCATTACGTCCAAGAGCCGCGCACCGAGGATCGTTCGGTACGTCCACTCGCGCTGGGCGTCCCCTCGCGCCCGGGCGAACCGGGCGAGCGCCTGCTCGTCCGAGAACGCGCAGATCCACCGCACCCCGTTCTGGTCGGCGGTCCACAGGCTGTCGTGCTCGTCGAACGGCACCAGCACCGCCGTACGGCGGAACTCACCGTGCAAGCGAGCAAACTCACGCTTTGCAGCAGCCAGTTCATTCGGTCTTTCGATTTCGGCCGACGCGGCCACTGGTGCCGGCTGGTCAAGTGGCTTGGACTGCGGCTCCGGCACTGGCCAGTCGATCAGATCGGCAAGCCGTGCAGGGAGGTCCGGGCTTGCTGTCTCATCCCCGTTGTCAGTCATCCGGCAGAGGATGTCATGGCGCCGTTTCCACAAGCAACGAACAAGAAGCGCCGCGTGGGTACTTGATGGCCGATATTCGTCGGCGGGCCGCCGCTGCGGCTGGACTTCGCGCCGCCCCTTTCCGCTCAGCCCTCGGCCGACGCCCGGAAGTCGTTCCAGTGCGGCAAGGTAGTGCCTGTCGGCGAAGTCCTGCGCGGCGTGCAGAACGGCCTCGGCAAGGTCGACGCGACGGGTGCTGCCCAGCACGTGACCCCGCGACGAGGCAACGACGAATCCTCTGCTGTCGCGCCTGAAATCGAGCTTGAAGGATGTATCGAGGCCCGTGAACGTCGCAGCTGTCTGCCGCCTCCGGACCAGCGGCCCGAGGCGGTCGAGCAGAATGGGCACCGAAAGATGGATCTCATGCCCTGATCCGGCACCTGTCCCGCAGACCCGGCGCATCCAAGGTCGCCCTCGCAGACGACGTCGCCCAGGTGGAAGCCGCTGGGATCGCCCTGCCCCGGGCGGACGGAGAAAGCCAGGCTGAGCACGGGACATCGCCCCTCGGGCAGTTGCGGTATTCCTCGGCCAGGTGAGCGAAGCGCGCCCAACTCCGACCCCCGCAGCGTCTCACGGCCGAGTCCGACCGTTCGACATCCGATCTCCGGAGCCCCGGCCGGGCACCGGCCGACAGTCGGCCCCGGAGCGTCATCCACAGCCCGCCCCCGCTGTCCGAGGCGCCCGGTAGCGTCGGGGCATGTCCAATCTGGCAGTGGTCGAAGGCGTCCTCGAGAGGATTACGTACGCCAATGAGGAGAACGGCTACACCGTCGCCCGCGTCGACACCGGGCGCGGCGGGGGTGACCTCCTCACCGTGGTCGGGTCGCTGCTCGGTGCGCAGCCGGGGGAGTCGCTGCGGATGGAGGGGCGTTGGGGGTCTCACCCCCAGTACGGCAAGCAGTTCACCGTGGAGAACTACACCACCGTCCTCCCCGCCACCGTCCAGGGCATTCGCCGCTATCTCGGGTCCGGGCTGATCAAGGGCATCGGGCCGCGCATCGCCGAGCGGATCGTCGATCACTTCGGCGTGGAGACGCTCGACGTGATCGAGCGGGAGCCGAAGCGGCTCATCGAGGTGCCGGGGCTCGGGCCCAAGCGGACGAAGCTCATCGGGGCCGCCTGGGAGGAGCAGAAGGCCATCAAGGAGGTGATGGTCTTCCTCCAGGGTGTCGGCGTCTCCACCTCCATCGCGGTGCGGATCTACAAGAAGTACGGGGACGCGTCGATCTCCGTGGTGAAGAACCAGCCGTACCGGCTGGCCGCCGACGTGTGGGGCATCGGGTTCCTCACCGCCGACCGCATCGCGCAGGCCGTCGGCATTCCCCACGACAGCCCCGACCGGGTGAAGGCGGGGTTGCAGTACGCGCTGTCGCAGTCCGCCGACCAGGGGCACTGCTTCCTGCCGCAGGAGCAGTTGATCGCCGACTCGGTGAAGCTGCTCCAGGTCGACACGGGGCTGGTCATCGACTGCCTCGCCGAGCTCGCGGCGGACGAGGAGGGTGTCGTACGGGAGCAGGTGCCCGGTCCGGAAGGGGAGCCGCTCACGGCCGTGTACCTGGTGCCCTTCCACCGTGCCGAGCTCTCCCTGGCCGGTCAGCTGCGGCGGCTGCTGCGGGCCGAGGAGGACCGGATGCCGGCGTTCCGGGACGTTGCCTGGGACAAGGCGCTCGCGTGGCTCGTGGACCGTACGGGGGCCGAGCTGGCGCCCGAGCAGGAGCAGGCGGTGCGGCTGGCCCTCACCGAGAAGGTCGCCGTGCTCACCGGAGGGCCCGGTTGCGGCAAGTCCTTCACGGTCCGCTCGATCGTGGAGCTGGCCCGGGCCAAGAAGGCGAAGGTCGTCCTCGCGGCGCCCACCGGGCGGGCGGCCAAGCGCCTCGCGGAGCTGACCGGCGCCGAGGCGTCCACCGTGCACCGTCTGCTGGAGCTCAAGCCGGGCGGCGACGCGGCGTACGACCGGGACCGCCCGCTGGACGCCGACCTGGTCGTCGTCGACGAGGTGTCCATGCTGGACCTGCTGCTGGCCAACAAACTGGTCAAGGCGGTCGCCCCGGGCGCCCATCTGCTCCTGGTCGGGGACGTCGACCAGCTGCCGAGCGTCGGCGCCGGGGAGGTCCTGGGGGATCTCCTGGCCCCGGGCAGCCCCGTCCCCTCCGTGCGTCTCACCCGGGTCTTCCGCCAGGCCCAGAAGTCCGGCGTGGTCACCAACGCCCACCGCATCAACTCCGGACAGCAGCCGATCACGACCGGGCTGGCGGACTTCTTCTTCTTCGTGGCGGAGGAGACGGAGGAGGCCGGCCGGCTCGCCGTGGACGTCGCGGCCCGCCGTGTGCCGGCGAAGTTCGGTCTCGATCCGCGCAGGGACGTCCAGGTCCTGGCCCCGATGCACCGCGGCCCGGCCGGCGCGGGCACCCTCAACGGTCTGCTCCAGCAGGCCATCACCCCTGCCCGGCCCGACCTCCCGGAGAAGCGATTCGGCGGAAGGGTCTTCCGTGTCGGAGACAAGGTCACCCAGATTCGCAACAATTACGAGAAGGGGGCGAACGGAGTCTTCAACGGCACGGTCGGCGTGGTCACCTCGCTCAACGTGGACGATCAGCGCCTGACGGTACTGACGGACGAGGACGAGGAGGTGCCGTACGACTTCGACGAGCTGGACGAGCTGGCGCACGCGTATGCCGTCACGATCCACCGGTCCCAGGGCAGCGAGTATCCGGCCGTGGTGATCCCGGTGACCACCGGAGCCTGGATGATGCTGCAGCGGAACCTGCTCTACACGGCCGTCACGCGCGCGAAGAAGCTCGTCGTCCTTGTTGGCTCCCGCAAGGCCGTCGCCCAGGCCGTCCGCACTGTTTCGGCAGGCCGGCGCTTTACCTCACTCGGCCATCGACTGACAGGTGAGGTACGGGTGGGAAACATCACCTAGCGGTGGTCCGGACTTTCGCAACCGGGGCGAAGGGGGCAGGATGAGCAGGTTGACGGCACTGAGTGCCGCCAATTGGCCGAATGGTCGACCCCGAGTGCACTCTGCTGAGCCAAGTGGGGGATGGTAGAGACAGTCAGGGCACCTCGAAGAAGAGGCACTACGTCGGTGAGGGATGACGTGAGCGACAACTCTGTAGTACTGCGGTACGCGGACGGTGAATACACCTACCCGGTGGTCGAGAGCACCGTCGGTGACAAGGGCTTCGACATCGGGAAGCTCCGAGCCCAGACCGGTCTGGTGACCCTGGACAGCGGCTACGGCAACACGGCCGCCTATAAATCCGCGATCACCTACCTCGATGGCGAGCAGGGCATCCTGCGGTACCGCGGCTACCCCATCGAGCAGCTCGCCGAGCGCTCCACCTTCCTCGAGGTGGCGTACCTGCTGATCAACGGGGAGCTTCCCAAGGTCGACGAACTCGCGGCCTTCAAGAACGAGATCACCCAGCACACGCTGCTGCACGAGGACGTCAAGCGGTTCTTCGACGGCTTCCCGCGCGACGCCCACCCGATGGCCATGCTCTCCTCGGTCGTCAGCGCGCTGTCCACCTTCTACCAGGACAGCCACAACCCGTTCGACGAGAAGCAGCGTCACCTCTCCACGATCCGGCTGCTGGCCAAGCTCCCGACGATCGCGGCGTACGCCTACAAGAAGTCGATCGGGCACCCGTTCGTCTACCCGCGCAACGATCTTTCGTACGTCGAGAACTTCCTGCGGATGACCTTCTCCGTCCCGGCCCAGGAGTACGAGCTGGACCCGGTCGTGGTCTCCGCGCTCGACAAGCTGCTGATCCTGCACGCGGACCACGAGCAGAACTGTTCGACCTCCACCGTGCGTCTGGTCGGCTCCTCGCAGGCGAACATGTTCGCCTCGATCTCCGCCGGAATCTCGGCCCTGTGGGGCCCGCTGCACGGCGGCGCCAACCAGTCGGTCCTGGAGATGCTCCAGGGTATCCAGGCCAACGGCGGCGATGTTGACTCCTTCATCAACAAGGTGAAGAACAAGGAGGACGGCGTCCGCCTGATGGGCTTCGGCCACCGGGTGTACAAGTCCTTCGACCCGCGCGCCAAGATCATCAAGGCGGCGGCGCACGATGTCCTCTCGGCCCTCGGCAAGTCCGACGAGCTGCTGGACATCGCCCTGAAGCTGGAGGAGCACGCGCTCTCCGACGACTACTTCGTCTCGCGCAACCTCTACCCGAACGTCGACTTCTACACGGGTCTGATCTACCGGGCGATGGGCTTCCCGACCGAGATGTTCACGGTGCTCTTCGCGCTGGGCCGGCTGCCGGGCTGGATCGCCCAGTGGCACGAGATGATCAAGGAGCCGGGTTCCCGCATCGGCCGCCCGCGCCAGATCTACACGGGTGAGGTCCTGCGCGACTTCGTGCCAGTCGAGGCTCGCTGAGTTCCATGACGTGTGCCCCCCGACGACCCCCTTGCCGGGGGTCCGGGGGTTGCCCTGGCGGGCTGCTCGGTCACGGGTGAGGTCCCGCGCGGCCTTCGTCCCGGTCGGGGCCGCTGAGCCTTCCGCCCCGTCTTCCCGGCTGCCCATGGCCCGGAAGGCATCCGGGTCCGGAAGGCATCCGGGTCCGCAGGCGTCCGGGCCCCGAAGGCATCCGGGTCCTCGTGGGACGTCCCCGCGGAGGCCTTCAGGGCGCGAAAAGCGCCCCGCCGCCGATCCCCCCACGGGTCGGCGCGCGGGGCGCTTTCCATATCCCGGAGCGGATTCCCCCCACGGGATCCGGCCGGGCGTCTCTGCCGGCGTTGCCGGCAGAAGCTCTCGCGCGATCTGCCGGGGTACGTACGTACGGGAGGGCCGCTCAAAGCTCCCCGGTGCACGTGCCCCGGCCAACGCTTGCCTGGGACGTCCCCCAAGACATCCCATGAACGTCCCCCAAGACGTTCGTGGCATCGCCCATTTAGACTCGCGAGCCGCCTAAATGGTTACCCCCAAATATCTGTGATCTAGGTCTCTTTGTGAAGGTCTTGTGTGTCACGTGAATGTGAATTCACGTGAATGAACGCGAGGCGTGTGGGTGAACGGTCCAAACTCGGACGAACCAGCCGTAAACCCACATGGCCGGACGCCCCGTCTTCACAGGGCGTCCGGCCGGTGGAGTTCGTGTGTGCCGGTTCAGCGGCGGCCGGCGAGCTCGTAGCCCGCCTCGTCGACCGCCGCGCGCACCGCGGCCTCGTCCAGTGCGGCCTCGGAGACCACCGTGACCAGCCCTGTCGCGGCGACCGCCTGGACCGAGGAGACGCCCGGGAGCTCGGAGATCTCGCTCGAGACGGCGCCCTCGCAGTGGCCGCACGTCATGCCCTTGACCTCGTAGACCGCGGTCACGCCGCCCGCCCGGGACTCTGCCGCGGCGTCGTGGCAGCCGCCGGTGGGCGAGCAGCAGGAGCCGGTTGCCTGGGGAAGCTCGGTCTTCGTCTCGGAGGTCATGGTCGTTCTCCTCTTCGGATGGAGGCGGTGCGAGGTGTACGAAGTCATGGTGCGCCTGGGGTGCCCGGGAGGCCCGGGGCGCCCCGACTCACTCACCTTATACCCCTAGGGGGTATGACTTCCACTCGCGCCACAGCCGAGCACCGCGTCGCCGATGACCGGGTCCAGGTAGCGGAACATCACCCGCTTGAGCTCGGCGGTGTACGCCGCGCGCTCCTCGCCCTCGTGGGCGAGCACCAGGTCGAGCGAGGCCTTGAACAGGGCGAACGTCATGTTGGCGATCCGGCTCCGCTCGTCGGCGGGCATGTCCGGGACGTAGTGGCCCAGCAGCTCCTCGACGCGCGCGAGCAGGGAGGCGTGCAGTGCGTCGTGCTCCTCGGTGATCCGGCCCGGGACGTCGGAGCCGTGCATCAGGGCGAGGAACACCGGATTGGCGCAATTGAACTCGATCATCGGGTCGAGGATCGCGTCCAGCATCTCGGTCAGCGGCAGATCGAAGTTGGCCGGGGTGAACGCCTGGCCGTGGGCCTCGCGCATCCGGTGCAGCAGGCGGTCGCCGAGCTCGACGGCGATGGCCTCCTTGTTGGGGAAGTACTGGTAGAGCGTGCCGGGGGAGACGCTCGCCGCCCGGGCGATGGCGTTCGTGCTCGCCGCGGTGTATCCGGTGGTGCGGAACACCTCTGCGGCGGCGTCGAGCAGCTGTGCGATGCGGCGCTCGCCGCGCGCCTGCCGGCGGCGCGGCCTGGCCTCGGGTGCGCCCGAACCGCCGGTGGAGGCGGCGGCCGTCTCCCTGGACGTCCCGCTCGTGAAGGCTGCGGCCGTCTCCGTGGAGGTCCCGCTCGCGGAGGCGTCCGCCTCGTCCCCCGGCCCGGTGCGCGGCTTCGCGGCGTCCGACACGTCTATCCCCAGCTTTCTCGGAGCGTTTGACAAACACGAGTGGTCGCTCGCATTCTTGTGAAATGCGAGCGGTCGCTCGTGTTTGCCAGTCTATGGCAATGGACGACCCGTGCCACGGGGCGACGGGTCACGGTGAAGGGGACACCGCGTCATGTCCGAAGTCAACAGCCCACCCGCGCGTGGCGGCCGCCTCCGGCCGCTCATCGCCCGGCCCCGGCTGACTCTGCTCGCGGCACTGGTGATCACCGTGCTGGCGGTGTTCGCCGGGGGCGGGGTCGCCGAGCGCATGGGCAGCGGCGGATGGGAGGACCCGGACGCCTCGTCGACCTATGCCACCAGGGCGCTGGAGCGCGAGTTCCCCGCCTCCCAGCCCAACCTGCTGCTCCTGGTCGACAGCGGTGAGGCCCGCGTGGACGACCCCGCGGTCGCCGCCGAGGCGAGGCGGCTCGCGGAGCGGCTCGCCTCCGAGAAGGGCGTCGTCGGCGTCGGCTCCTACTGGGACACCCGAGCACCCGGTCTGCGCGCCAAGGACGGGCGCGAGGCCCTGATCGCGGCGCGGCTCCAGGGTGACGAGAAGACGGCGGCGGAGACCCTGGAGCGGATAGCACCCGAACTCCGCGGCACCCACGGACCGGTGGAAGTCTCCGTCGGTGGGCCCGTCGCCGTGCGGCACGAGATGCAGACGATCATCCAGGACGACCTGCTGCGGGCCGAGCTGATCGCCCTCCCGGTGACCCTGGTGCTGCTGGTCATGGTCTTCGGCAGCGCCGTCGCGGCCCTGCTGCCCCTCGGTATCGGCGTCGTCGCCATCCTCGGGACCAACGCGGTGCTGCGCGGCCTGACCGAATTCACCGACGTCTCGGTCTTCGCGATGAACCTGACCACCGCGCTGGGCCTCGGACTCGCCATCGACTACGCCCTGTTCGTGGTGCGCAGGTTCCGTGAGGAGCTCTCCGCGGGCGCCGATGTGACGGCGGCCGTGAACACCACCCTGCGGACCGCCGGGCGCACCGTGCTGTTCTCCGCGCTCACCGTGGCGGTCTCGCTGGCGGCCATGCTCGTCTTCCCGCAGTACTTCCTGCGTTCCTTCGCCTACGCCGGGATCGCGGTCGTGCTGCTGGCGGCCGCGGCGGCCCTGACCCTGCTGCCCGCCGCACTGCTGCTGCTCGGCCATCGGGTCAACGCCCTCGACCTGCGCCGGCTGATCCGGCGACGCCGGGGGAAGGACGGCGGCGGCCCGGAGCGCGAGCCCGGAGCGGGGTGGGCGCGGGCGGCCGCGCTGGTGATGCGCAGGGCGCCCGTCTTCGCGGTCACGACCGCCGTGGGGCTGGTCGTCCTCGGGCTGCCGTTCCTGGGCGTGAAGTTCGGCACGGCCGACGACCGCCAGCTGCCCTCGAGCGCCGAGTCACGGGTCGTCCAGCAGCACCTGCGGGAGGGCTTCCCGGGCAGCCCCGGCGGCGGCCTGGAGGTCCTCACGGAAGGACGCGCCACGCCCGCGCAGTACGCCGAGTACCGCGACCGGATCGACGCCCTGCCGGGTGTGCTCCGGGTGGAAGGGCCGGTGACCTCGGGGTCCTACGCGTACTTCACGGTGCTGCCGGAGGGGGAGGCCGTCGGCGCCGACACCCAGTCGCTCGTGCGGGAACTGCGGGGTCAGGAGGCGCCCTTCGACACCTCGGTGACCGGAGCGGCCGCCGTTCTGGTCGACTCCAAGGACGCCATAGCAGACCGGCTGCCCTGGGCGGCGGCGATCATCGTGGTGGTCACGCTGCTGCTGGTGTTCCTGCTCACGGGCAGCGTGCTGATCCCGCTCCAGGCCGTCGTGCTCAACGCGCTGAGTCTCACGGCGATGTTCGGGGCGGTCGTGTGGGTCTTCCAGGACGGCCATCTGTCGGGCCTGCTGGGCTTCACGGCCACCGGAGACATCGAGACGACCCTTCCGGTGCTGATGTTCTGTGTGGCCTTCGGGCTCTCCATGGACTACGGCGTGTTCCTGCTCTCCCGGATGAAGGAGGAGTACGACAACACCGGCGACCACGAGCACGCCGTGCGGTTCGGGCTGAGGCGCACCGGCGGGCTGATCACGGCGGCTGCCGTCATCCTGGCCGTGGTGATGGTCGCCATCGGCACCTCTCGCGTGACCAATACCAAGATGCTCGGCCTAGGGGTAGCGCTGGCCGTCCTGATGGACGCGATGGTGGTGCGCAGCCTGCTCGTGCCCGCCGTGATGAAGCTGACCGGCCGCGCCACGTGGTGGGCGCCCGCACCACTGCGGGCCTTCCATGCCCGGTTCGGCCTCAGCGAGGGTGAGATACCCGGGCCCCGGGCCGCCTCGCCCGCCGCGGCCGGCACGTCCCGCGGGACCGCGGAACCGTCGGACGCGCAAGCCCCGGACGGCGCGGGCCGCGACAAGGCCCCCGTGGGGCGCTAGGGACCGCCGGCCGGAGGTGCGGGGGCGGGGCCTCCGGACGGTGGCGCTCGGCCCGGGTGGCCCGGCCGGGGCAAGGCACCGGCGGGGCGCGGCCGGGCTGGACCCGGGGATTGCGCGTCGGCCGGGCTGCTCGCCCCACCCGGCCGGGGGTGACTCGGGAGCGCACAGGCCGCAGGCGAGCTGGCCGCCGGAGCGGCCGGCTGGATTGGGGGGCCGTGGTCGGCCGGGCTGGACCGGGTGGTGGATCGGCCGGGTTGGACCGGGGTCGTGGCCGGCCGGGCTGGACCGGCTGCCCCGGGGGCCGGCCGGGCCGGACCCCGGGGTGTGTGCCTAGTTCGCCGGGTGGCCCCGGTGGGTGGCCCACTCCCGGGCCAGGACGGACATGTACACGGAGTCGATCCACTCGCCCCGGTGCAGCAGGGCCTCGCGCTCGATGCCCTCCCGGACGAAGCCGACCTTCTCGTAGACGCGGACGGCCCTCGGGTTGAAGGCGAAGACACCCAGGGAGACACGGTTGAGGTGGAGGCGTTCGAAGCCGTGGGCGAGAAAGAGCCGGATCGCCTCGGTGCCGAGCCCCCGGTCGCGGCCCTTCGGGCCGACGAGGGTGCGGAAGTTGCAGCTGCGGTTCGAGCGGTCCCACTCGTTGAACACCAGCTCGCCCACGACCTCGCCGGAGGCCCTGTCGACGAGGGCGAGATCGAGCCGGTCGGTCTGGTCGCCGCGGGAGGCGTACCAGGAGCGCAGCCGGCCGTGGTCGAGCCGGGGCTCGTCGGCGCAGCCGGTGAGCTTCATGACCTCGGGGTCGTCGAGGATCTCCGCCATGGCACCGGCGTCGGCCTCGGTGAACGGCCGCAGTACGACCTTCTCGCCGGTGAGGGTGGGCTTCAGGGAGAAGTCGGCAGTGGTGTCCTCGTTCATACCGTGATCCTCCACAGGTGCCCGCTCAGGGGCAAAGGCTTTATGGGCGACCCGTGGGAAGGGCCGGCCCCGTACTGGCGGGTGCGGGGCCGGGATGCCCGGGAGTCAGCCCTCCTTGCGCCCGCGGTTGCCGGGGCGGTTGGCGACCCAGACGCGGATGGTGTCCGGGTACCAGTAGGGCTTCCCGGACTCCACATGGTCGGGGCGCGGCAGCAGCCCGTGCTTGCGGTAGGACCGGACGGTGTCCGGCTGTACCCGGATATGAGCGGCGATCTCCTTGTAGGACCAGAGTTTTCTGTCCGTCATCTGTGGCACCTCCCTGCGTGCGCCGCGGCGGTGGCCGGGAGGGCCGTCGGGGGAGCCGCGGCGGTGGACGCTGGCGATCACTGAGCCTGTGCCCGTTGAACGACGCAGAGTGATGGACGGAGAACGCCTGTTGAACGCTTGTGACCGAAGGTCCGCGTTATGGAGATATGCGTGACAAACACGGGCGTGTTGTTACAGACGGGGTGTGAGGGGGTGGTTCAGGCGCCGCAGGAACGCAGGAAGCGACGGGTCCGTTCGGCGACGGGGTAGGGCTTGTCCGGCGGGCAGGGGTACATGTCCTGCTCGACGATGGCGAAGAGGTCGACGTCCAGGGCCTGGGCGGCGGCCAGCACCGGCTCCAGCGCGGGTACGCCGGCCGGGGGTTCGCACATCACCCCACGGGCGACGGCCGGGCCGAACGGGGTGCCCTCGGCGACCACTTCCGCCAGGATCGCGGGGTCGACCTGCTTGAGGTGGAGGTAGCCGATCCGCTCCCCGTAGGTCTCGATCAGCTTGACGCTGTCGCCGCCGCAGTAGGCGTAGTGCCCGGTGTCCAGGCAGAGCGAGACGAGGTCGGGGTCGGTGGCGTCGAGGAAGCGGGAGACGTTCTCCTCGTTGTCGACATGGGTGTCGGCGTGCGGGTGGACGACGATGCGCAGCCCGAAGCGTTCCTGGACCTCCAGGCCCAGCCGCTCGGTCTGCGTGGTCAGGTGGCGCCACTGATCCGCCGTCAGCGTGCGGTCCTCCAGCACCTCTCCGGTCTTGTCGTCCCGCCAGAAGGAGGGGATGACGACGAGGTGGTCGGCGCCCATGGCGCGGGCCAGCGTGGCGTTGTCCGCGACGTGCGCCCAGGTCTTCTCCCACACGGCCGGACCGTGGTGGAGTCCGGTGAAGACCGTGCCTGCGGAGACCTTCAGGCCGCGGCGCCCGGTCTCCTCGGCCAGCCGGACCGGATCGGTGGGCAGATAGCCGTAGGGGCCCAGCTCGATCCACTCGTAACCGGCCCGGGAGACCTCGTCGAGGAAACGCTGCCAGGGCACTTGCTGCGGATCGTCGGGGAACCAGACCCCCCAAGAGTCGGGGGCGGATCCGATCCGGATGCGGGACAGCGGCGATGGTGACAGCGGCGTCATGGGGGTCAGCTTGGACGCGGCGCGAGCGGAGCGTCAAGGGTTCGTCCGAATGTAAGGACAAAATGTTGACAGGGCTTCGGGCTGCGGCTAGACCTGGGGACGGCGCCGACGCGAAGGGGACGTGCATGGAGACCGAGCCGACCGACCCGTACGACCTGATCACCATCGGACGCATCGGAGTGGACCTCTATCCGCTCCGCACCGGCGTCCCACTCGCCCAGGTCGACACCTTCGGCAAGTTCCTCGGCGGCTCGGCCGGCAATGTGGCGGTCGCCGCCGCCCGGCTCGGCCGCCGCACCGCCCTGATCAGCCGGACCGGGGCCGACCCGTTCGGTGACTACCTCCACCAGGAGCTGCGCGCGTTCGGTGTCGACGACCGCTGGGTGACCCCGGTCGCGGCGTACCCGACACCGCTCACCTTCTGCGAGATCTTCCCGCCGGACAACTTCCCGCTGTACTTCTACCGGCAGCCCAAGGCCCCCGACCTGGAGATCCACCCGCACGAGCTGGACCTGGACGCCATCGCCGCCGCCCGCGTCTTCTGGATGACCGGTACCGGCCTGTCCGCCGAGCCCAGCCGCACCGCCACCCTGGCCGCGCTCGCCCACCGCGCGGAACACCTCCCCGAGGGCGGCACCACCGTCTTCGACCTCGACTGGCGCCCGATGTTCTGGACCGACCCGGACGAGGCCCGGCCGCACTACCGGAAAGCCCTGCGCCACGCCCACGTCGCCGTCGGCAACGTCGACGAGTGCGAGATCGCCACGGGCGAGCGCGAGCCGCACGCCGCCGCCCGCGCCCTGCTCGACCAGGGCGTCCGGCTGGCCGTGGTCAAACAGGGCCCCAAGGGCGTCCTGGCGCTCTCCGCCGACGGCGAGAGCGTCGAGGTGCCGCCCGTCCCCGTCGACGTCGTCAACGGCCTCGGCGCCGGCGACGCGTTCGGCGGCGCCCTGTGCCACGGGCTGCTGTCCGGATGGAGCCTGGAGCGCACCCTCCGGTACGCCAACGCGGCCGGCGCCATCGTCGCCTCCCGCCTCGCCTGCTCCTCCGCCATGCCCTTCCCCGACGAGGTGGACCGCGCCCTCGAAGGCGGCGTGTCATGAGCGGCGTCGACCTCGCCCGCCTCGTCGCCGTGCGCACCCGCCACCCCGAGGCCGTCGCCGAGGCCGCCGCCCGCCGCCGGCGCCGCCCGCTCGTCGGCGCCACCGGCCGGCTGATGATCGTGGCCGCCGACCACCCCGCCCGCGGCGCCCTCGGCGTCGGCGACCGGCCCCTCGCCATGGCCAACCGTCTCGACCTGCTGGAGCGGCTCTGCCTCGCGCTCTCCCGCCCCGGCGTCGACGGGGTCCTCGCCACCGCCGACATCCTCGACGACCTGCTCCTCCTCGGCGCCCTGGAGGACAAGGTGGTGATGGGCTCCATGAACCGCGGCGGGCTCGCGGGCGCCGCGTTCGAACTCGACGACCGGTTCACCGGCCACCGGCCCGAGGACCTCGCCCGGCTCGGCTTCGACGCGGGCAAACTCCTGCTGCGCATCGACCACACCGACCCCGGCTCGCTCACCACCCTCCACTCCGCGGCCCGCGCCATCGACGCCATGGCCGAGCGCCGGCTGCCCGTCTTCGTCGAGCCGTTCCTGTCCCGGCGCGGCGCCGACGGGCGCGTCCGCAACGACCTGAGCGCCGACGCGGTGGCCACGTCCATCGCCATCGCCTCCGGACTCGCCGGCACATCGGCGTACACCTGGCTCAAAGTGCCCGTCACCGACGACCCCGGCGACATGGCGCGCGTCATGGAGACGTCCACGCTGCCCGCCGTCCTCCTCGGCGGCGACGTCGGACACGACCAGGACCGGGCGTACGAGAAGTGGCGCGGCGCCCTCGAACTTCCCACCGTTCAGGGTCTCGTGGTGGGACGCTCGCTGCTGTACCCGCCGGACGGCGACGTCGCCGCCGCGGTGGACACCGCCGTAGGACTGCTCTGAGCCGCCGAAGGGGTACGGAGAGATCATGACCGAGCAGCAGCTGTACGTGCCGTACGGCACGGCCGCACACGGCCCCTACGCCCTGCACATCGATCCCGAACGCGCCGGCTGGAGCCACTGCTCCCTGCGGGTCCTCGACCTCGGCCCCGGGGACGAGCACCCGTTCTCCACCGGGGACAGCGAATGGATCGTGCTTCCCCTCACCGGTGGTTGTACCGTGCAGGTGGAGGACGAGCTCTTTGAACTGCGGGGCCGGGAAAGCGTGTTCGCCGGTATCACGGACTTCGCATACGTACCGCGTGACACCCACGCCCACATCGCCTCCGGCGCGGGAGGCCGCTTCGCCCTGGCAGGAGCGAAGTGCGAGCGACGACTCCCCGCTCGCTACGGCCCCGCGCCGGAGGTTCCGGTCGAAGCCCGCGGCAGCGGCACCTGCGCCCGTGAAGTGCGGGGCTTCGCCTCCGCGGAGGCCTTCGACTGCGACCGGCTGATCGCGGTCGAGGTCCTCACCCCCGGCGGCCACTGGTCCTCCTACCCGCCGCACAAACACGACGAGCACCTCCCCGGCGAGGAGACGAAGCTCGAAGAGATCTACTACTTCGAGATCGACGGCGGGAGAGCGGGCTACCAGCGCGTCTCCCCCTCCCGGCCCGGCGGCGCCGACGTCCTCGCCGAGGTCCGCGGCGGCGATGCCGTGCTCGTCCCGGACGGCTGGCACGGCCCGTCCATCGCCCCGCCCGGCCACACCATGTACTACCTGAACGTCATGGCGGGCCCGGGCGACGAACGGGAGTGGAAAATCCGCTTCCACCCCGACCACCTCACGGAGGGATACCGATGAGCACGCCGACCGCGGGCACCCGACGACTCACCACGGCGCAGGCACTCGTCGCCTTCCTCGCCCGCCAGTACACCGAACGCGACGGCGCGCGCCACCGTCTCATCAGCGCCACCTGGGGCATCTTCGGCCACGGCAACGTCGCCGGCATCGGCCAGGCCCTCGTCGAGTCGGCGCCCGACATGCCCTACCTCCAGGGCCGCAACGAACAGGCCATGGTCCACGCCGCCGTCGGGTACGCACGCCAGTCCCGCCGCCTCTCCGCCCATGCCGTCACCACCTCCATCGGGCCCGGCGCCACCAACCTCGTCACCGGCGCCGCCCTCGCCACCATCAACCACCTGCCGGTCCTGCTGCTGCCCGGCGACACGTTCGCCACCCGCCCGGCCGACCCGGTCCTCCAGCAGCTGGAGCTCCCCCACGCGGGTGACGTGTCGGTCAACGACTGCCTGCGGCCGGTGTCGCGGTACTTCGACCGGATCAGCCGCCCCGAGGCCCTGATCCCCGCCGCACTCGCCGCCATGCGGGTCCTCGCCGACCCGGCCACGGCCGGGGCCGTCACGCTCGCACTGCCCCAGGACGTCCAGGCGGAGGCGTTCGACTGGCCGGAGGAGTTCTTCGCCGAGCGGGTCTGGCGGGTCCGCAGGCCCCGAGCCGACGAGGCCGAACTGGACGGCGCCGTACGGGCCGTCAGGGCCGCGAGCCGGCCCCTGATCGTCGCGGGCGGCGGGGTCCACCACAGCGAGGCCGAGCCGGCGCTGCGCGCCCTCGCCGACGCGACCGGCATCCCCGTCGCCTCCACCCAGGCCGGCAAGGGATCACTGCCCCACGACCACCCGGCCGACGTCGGCGCCCTCGGTCACACCGGCACCGCCACCGCCAACCACCTCGCCCGCACCGCCGATCTCGTGATCGGGGTCGGCACCCGCTACTCCGACTTCACCACCGCCTCCGCGACGCTCTTCGCCCACCCCGGTGTCCGCTTCGTCAACCTGAACATCACCGGCTTCGACGCCCACAAGATGTCCGCGCTGCCACTGGTCGCCGACGCCCGCGAGGGCCTGGAAGCCCTCGGCGCGGCCCTGGACGGCCACCGGGTGCCCGGGCCCTACGTGGACGAGTACCGCGAGGCGCGCGCCCGATGGGAGGACCGCGTCACCGCCGCGTACACGCCCGGGAGCGAGGACGCCCGCCCCACGCAGACCCAGGTCCTCGGCATCCTCGACACCCTGGTCACCGGCGACGACATCGTGATCAACGCGGCCGGTTCGCTCCCGGGGGACCTGCACAAGCTGTGGCGCGCCCGGTCCGCGGACCAATACCACGTCGAATACGGGTACTCCTGCATGGGCTACGAGATCCCCGCGGCCATCGGCGTCGGACTCGCCGCCCCCGACCGCCCCGTCTGGGCCTTCGTCGGCGACGGTACATACTTGATGAATCCAACCGAAATCGTCACCGCCGTGCAGGAGAACGTCCCGATCAAGGTCGTCATCCTCCAGAACCACGGATACGCCTCCATCGGCGGCCTCTCCGAGACGGTGGGCGCCGAGCGGTACGGCACCGCCTACCGCTTCCGGGCGCCCGACGGCACGTACACGGGCGACCCGCTGCCGGTGGACCTGGCCGCCAACGCGGCCTCCCTCGGCATGCGGGTCCTGCGCGCCCGCACCGTGCGTGACCTGCGAGAAGCGCTCGCCGAAGCCCGGGCGTCGACCGTCCCCACATGTGTCTACACGGAGACCGAAACGGCAGACACAGTGTCGGGCGCGCCCCCCGCGGAGGCATGGTGGGATGTGCCCGTGGCCGAGACCGCGACCCGTACGTCGGCGGTCAAGGCCCGGGAGGAGTACGACCGGCAAGTCGCAGCCCGACGCCGCCATCTGTGAAGGAGCTTTTCGTCATGACGAAGACCGTCAACCACTGGATCGGTGGCAAGACCGTCGAAGGCGCGTC
This sequence comes from Streptomyces sp. STAM6, assembly GCF_054963715.1. Lineage (NCBI taxonomy): Bacteria > Bacillati > Actinomycetota > Actinomycetes > Kitasatosporales > Streptomycetaceae > Streptomyces > Streptomyces sp. STAM6. The sequence continues at coordinate 61,001 of NZ_JBUEFZ010000004.1, forward strand.
GGGCAACTGGGGCCCGGTCACCGACCCCGCGACCGGTGCCGTCACCACGCGGGTGGCGCTCGCGTCCGCCGACGAGGTCGGTGCCGCCGTCGCCGCCGCCAAGGCCGCGTTCGCGACCTGGGGCACGTCCTCGCTCGCCCAGCGCACCACCGTCCTGTTCAAGTACCGCGCGCTGCTCGACGCCCACCGCGACGAGCTCGCCGCCCTGATCACCGCCGAGCACGGCAAGGTCCACTCGGACGCGCTCGGCGAGGTCGCGCGCGGCCTGGAGATCGTCGAGCTGGCCTGTGGCATCACCACCCAGCTCAAGGGCGAGCTGTCCACCCAGGTGTCCAGCCGGGTCGACGTCTCCGCGATCCGCCAGCCGCTGGGCGTCGTCGCCGGCATCACGCCGTTCAACTTCCCGGCCATGGTCCCGATGTGGATGTTCCCGCTGGCCATCGCCTGCGGCAACACCTTCGTGCTCAAGCCGAGCGAGAAGGACCCGTCCGCGGCCAACCGGCTCGCCGAACTGGTCGCCGAGGCCGGTCTGCCCGACGGTGTGCTGAACGTCGTGCACGGCGACAAGATCGCCGTCGACGCCCTCCTGGAGCACCCGGACGTCGCCGCGGTCTCCTTCGTCGGCTCCACCCCGATCGCCCGCTACATCCACACCACCGCCTCAGCCAACGGCAAGCGCGTCCAGGCACTCGGCGGCGCCAAGAACCACATGCTGGTCCTCCCGGACGCCGACCTGGACGCGGCCGCGGACGCCGCGGTCTCGGCGGCGTACGGCTCCGCGGGCGAGCGCTGCATGGCCATCTCGGCGGTCGTCGCGGTCGGCGCCATCGGCGACGAGCTCGTCGAGAAGATCCGTGAGCGCGCCGAGAAGATCAAGATCGGCCCGGGCGACGACCCGACCTCCGAGATGGGCCCGCTGATCACCGCCGCCCACCGCGACAAGGTCGCCTCGTACGTCACGGGAGCCGCCGCCCAGGGAGCCGAGGTCGTGCTCGACGGCACCGGCCACACCGTCGACGGGTACGAGAACGGCCACTGGATCGGCCTGTCCCTGCTCGACAAGGTGTCCACCGACTCCGACGCCTACCGCGACGAGATCTTCGGCCCGGTGCTGTGCGTCCTGCGCGCCGAGACCTACGAGGAGGGCGTCGACCTCATCAACGCCTCGCCGTTCGGCAACGGCACCGCGATCTTCACCCGCGACGGCGGCGCCGCACGCCGCTTCCAGCTGGAGGTCCAGGCCGGCATGGTCGGCGTGAACGTCCCGATCCCCGTCCCCGTCGGCTACCACTCCTTCGGCGGCTGGAAGGACTCGCTCTTCGGCGACCACCACATCTACGGCAACGACGGCGTCCACTTCTACACCCGCGGCAAGGTCGTCACCACCCGCTGGCCCGACCCCTCCGAGGCCCCGGCGGGCGTGGACCTCGGCTTCCCGCGCAACCACTGACGGCCCGGGCCCCGCGGCCCGGACCACGTGAAAACGGCTGGCCCCGACCGGGGCCGGCCGTTGATCCTTTCGGTCATGCACGACAACGAACCGAAGCACCGCATCCGCGCCCTCCACACCGAGGACACCGTCACCGTCTACCAGGCCTACCACCCGGCCATCGGCGCCCCCGCCGCGCGGGACGGGCGCTTCCCGGCGTCCTGGAAGCGGGACCGGATGACGTGGATCAAGCCCTCGTTCCTGTGGATGATGTACCGCTGCGGCTGGGGAACGAAGCAGGACCAGGAGACCGTCCTGGCCGTCGAGATCACCCGCGAAGGCTTCGAGTGGGCGCTGCGGCACGCCTGCCTGTCGCACTACGTCCGGGGCTTCCACGCCGATCAGGCCACCTGGAAAGAGGAGTTGCGCCGGGCGCCCGCCCGGGTCCAGTGGGACCCCGAGCGGGACCTCCACCTGGCGCCGCAGCCGCACCGCTCGCTCCAGCTCGGCCTGTCCGGCGAGGCGGCCCGGCGGTACGCGGACGAGTGGACGGTCTCCATCACCGACGTGACACCGCTCGCGCACGAGATCCACGCTCTCGTACGGGCGGGGGAGAAGGAGGCGGCGGCACGGCTGATGCCCGAGGAGCGCCCCTACCCCGCGGGGGAGGAACTCCTCGGGCACCTGGTCCCGTAGCCGTGCCCGCGCGAACCGAGCCCGCGAGCCGTGCCCGCGCGAGCTGCCTGCGCAAGGCCGTGCGTCGGGGCCGGTCAGAACAGCGAGTGCAGCAGCCTGTTCGGGGAGCCCGTGAGCGGGTTCTGGACCTTGCCGGACGTCGCGTTGCCGACCAGGGCGTCACGCACCTGCGCCGGGGTGGCCGCCGGGTTCTTCGACAGGTAGAGCGCCGCCACGCCCGCGGTGTGCGGGGTCGCCATCGACGTGCCGGAGATGGTGTTCGTCGCGGTGTCGTTCGTCCGCCAGGCCGATGTGATGTTCACCCCGGGGGCGAACAGGTCCAGGCACGTGCCGTAGTTGGAGAAGGAGGCACGGCGGTCGGCACTGTCGGTCGCACCGACCGTGATCGCCTCGGGGACGCGCGCGGGGGAGTAGTTGCACGCGTTCGCCGGGAGACCGAGGATGTTGCCGTTGCCCGCCGCGACGGCGTAGGTGACACCCGAGGCGATCGAGCGCTTGACCGCGTTGTCCAGCGAGGTGTTCACACCGCCGCCCAGACTCATGTTGGCGACCGCGGGCTTGACGGCGTTCGCCGTCACCCAGTCGACACCCGCGATGACCCCGGCCGTCGTGCCCGAGCCGTTGCAGTCCAGCACACGGACGGCCACGAGCCTGGCGGCTTTCGCGACCCCGTAGGTCCCGCCACCGACCGTGCCCGCGACGTGTGTGCCGTGGCCCTGGCAGTCCTGGCCGTTCTGCCCGCCGCCGACGGTGTCCGTGCCGATTACGGCCCGGCCGCCGAACTCGCCGTGCGTGGTGCGGATACCCGTGTCGATGATGTAGGCGTTCACGTTCGACGCGGTGGTGTCGTACGTGTACGTGGTCGACAGCGGCAGGCTGCGCTGGTCGATCCGGTCCAGGCCCCAGGTGGCACCGGACTGGGTGTCATTGAGGCGGACGATCTCGTTCTGCTCGACGTACGCCACTCTCGGGTCGGCCGCCAGCGCGGCGGCCTTCGCCTTCGGCATGGAGGTGGAGAAGCCCTGGAGCGCGGTGCTGTACACATGCTGCGGCGCGACGCCCAGATCGGCGGCGCGTGTCGAGCCGTCCTTCAGGACGACGATCCAGCTGTTCTGCACGGCGGTTGACGTGGGGGCGAGACGGAGGTCGCCGACCGGCGCGCTCTGCGCCGTGGGGGAGGCGGCGAACTGCAGACCGGCCGCGAGGGCGATGACGGGTATCAGCGCACCGATGCGGCGGGATGTGGCTCTCATCTCCGGGCACCTGACCTTTCGTTGTCCGGACCGGGGGCCACAGCGTCGTGGCTGGTCATGTACCGCGCAAGACAATGACCGGCCTGTGCCGCGCTTCGTCTCGGAACTCGCACGGCAACGTGGCGATTTCTCCACCGTCCGTCCCTGCCGCCGAGCGATACGTCGGCAATGCCGGATCATTGCCGGTGCCCACCGTCACCCGAAGGGCGTAGTGATCTCGCTCCTGCGCGACGACGGCGCGTGCGGCATCCCGATGCCCGGTGCCGGCCCGGCAGGCACCCCTCCGCATACCGCGTCCGGTGTACGCCGACGCCGTGCGTACACCTCAGGAAGGCTCCCGAGTTCCACCCGGCGGCGGCGGAGCCGGCGCCGGCTCCCGCTTAGGGTCGAGGTATGAGGATCCGACTTCCCTGGTGGGCCGCGGTCACCGCCGCCCTGGCCGTGCTCGCCGGCGCAGGCACCTGGACCGCCGTCGCCGCGGACGAACCGCCGCCCGTCCACCGTGAGGACCGGACGCTCGACATGCCCGGGGCCCGGATCGACACCTCGTTCTTCACCGCGGGCGCCTCCGGCCGCCGTCCCGCCGTCCTTCTCGGCCACGGCTTCGGCGGCAGCAAGGAGGACGTCCGCGCGCACGCCGAGAACCTCGCCCGGGACGGCTACGCCGTGCTCACCTGGTCGGCGCGCGGCTTCGGCGCCTCGACCGGCCGGATCGGGCTCAACGACCCGGACCACGAGGTCAAGGACGTCTCCCGGCTCCTCGACTGGCTCGCGAAGCGCCCCGAGGTCCGGGTGGACGCGGCCGGCGACCCGCGCGTGGGCGTCGCCGGCGGGTCGTACGGCGGCGCGATCGCCCTCCTGGCGGCCGGGTACGACAAGCGGGTCGACGCGATCGCCCCGCAGGTCACCTACTGGAACCTGGCGGACGCGCTCTTCCCCGACGGCGTCTTCAAGAAGCTGTGGGCGGGGATCTTCTTCTCGACGGGCACGGTCGCCTCGGCCCAGCAGCCCCAGCAGCCACCGTCCCAGGAACAGCCGGGGGACGCCCCGGGCCAGGGCCGGGCGTCGGCGGCCGCGGCCGCGCCGGTCGCCCCGGCGAACGCCGCCTGCGGACGCTTCCAGCCGGAGCTGTGCGCCATGTACGAGCGCGTCGCCGTCGCGGGTGCACCCGACCCCGCCGCCCGCGCGCTGCTCGAACGGCGCAGCCCCTCGGCCGTCGCCCCGCGCATCAAGGTCCCCGCGCTCATCGTCCAGGGCCAGTCCGACTCCCTGTTCCCGCTCGGCCACGCCGACGCCATGGCCAAGGCCATCAGCGGCAACGGCGCCCCCGTCGCCGTGGACTGGGTCGCCGGCGGCCACGACGGCGGGAACCGCGAGACCGACCGGATCGAGGCCCGCGTCACCGCCTGGTTCGACCGCTACCTCAAGGAGGACACCGGCACCGACACTGGGCCGGCCTTCAGGGTCAGCCGCACCGGCGGCGTCGACTCGACCGACGGACAGGCCCTCCTGCGCGGTGCCGGCGGCACCGCCTACCCCGGCCTGCGCAACGGCGAGCGCACCATCGCCCTCACCGGCGGACAGCAGACCTTCCGCAGCCCCGCCGGCGCGAACCCGCCCGCCATCTCCGCCGTACCCGGGATCGGCGGCGGACTGTCCCAGCTCTCCTCCCTCGGCGTCGGCCTCTCCCTCGACTTCCCCGGTCAGTACGCCCGCTTCGACTCCCAACCCCTGACCGAACCGGTGCACATCACCGGCTCGCCCACCGTCCGCGTCAAGATCGCCTCCGACAGCGGCGAAGCCGTCGTCTTCGGCAAGGTCTACGACGTCGGACCCGACGGCCGCGGCCAGATACTGCCCTCCCAGCTCGTCGCCCCCGTCCGGGTCGAGGACGCCCGCAACGGCAAGGAGGTCCTGCTGACCCTCCCCGCCATCGACCGCGAGATCGAGGCCGGCCACCGGCTGCGCCTCGTCCTGGCCGCCACCGACCTCGGCTACGCCTCCCCGGCGGCCCCCGCGACCTACACCGCCTCCGTCACGAGTGGCGCGCTGTCCGTACCGACCGCGCCCGGCGTCCGCACCCAGGCCGCCGCCCTGCCCTGGTGGGTCTGGGGCCTGCCGGCCGCCGGAGCCGCCGTCGCCGCCGTGCTCCTGCTCACCGCCCGCCGCCGCACCACCGCCCCGGCGCCGGACCCGGACCTCGCCGACGTACCCCTGCGGATCACCGGGCTGACGAAGAAGTACGCCAGGTCTTCCGACCGGTACGCCGTCCGTGACCTGTCGTTCCGCGTCGAGAAGGGCCAAGTCCTCGGACTCCTCGGTCCCAACGGCGCCGGCAAGACCACCACCCTGCGCATGCTCATGGGCCTGATCACCCCCGACGACGGCGAGATCCGCGTCTTCGGGCACGCCGTCCGGCCGGGCGCCACCGTACTGTCGCGGGTCGGCGCGTTCGTCGAGGGCGCCGGCTTCCTGCCGCACCTGTCGGGCCGGGAGAACCTCGAGCTGTACTGGCGGGCCACCGGCCGCCCCGCCGAGGACGCGCACCTCGACGAGGCCCTGGAGATCGCCGGCCTCGGCGACGCCCTGGCCCGCGCCGTACGCACCTACTCCCAGGGCATGCGGCAGCGGCTCGCCATCGCCCAGGCCATGCTCGGTCTGCCGGACCTCCTCATCCTCGACGAACCGACCAACGGACTGGACCCGCCACAGATCCGCGAGATGCGGGACGTGATGATCCGGTACGCGGCCGGGGGCCGGACCGTCATCGTCTCCAGCCATCTCCTCGCGGAGGTCGAGCAGTCCTGCACCCACCTGGTGGTCATGGACCGGGGCCGGCTCGTCCAGGCCGGGCCCGTCGCCGAGATCACCGGCGAGGGCGACACGCTGCTCGTCAGCACCTCCGAGGCCGTCCCGGAGCAGCTCGTCGAGAAGATCGGCGCGCTTCCCGGGATCGGCTCGGCCACCCGCACCGACGCGGGCCTGCTCGTGCGGCTGGACGGCGCGACCGCCACGGCACTGATCGCCGAACTGGTCCGGCTGGACGTGCCGGTGACGGGCGTCGGACCGCACCGCCGACTGGAGGACGCGTTCCTCACCCTGATCGGAGGAGGATCCGCATGAGCGACGCGACGCTCACCGAGACCGCGCCCGGCTACCGGGCCCGGCACACCCTGCCGCTGCGCGTCGAAGCCGTACGCCAGCTGAAACGGCGCCGCACCCTCGTCATGGGCGCCATCCTGGCCGCCCTGCCGTTCGTGCTGATCGCCGCCTTCGCGATCGGCGGTGAACCCGACGGGCGGGACAACGGCCGCATCACCCTGATGGACACGGCGACCGCGTCCGGCGCGAACTTCGCCGCCACCTGCCTGTTCGTCTCGGCCGGCTTTCTGCTGGTCGTGCCGGTCGCGCTGTTCTGCGGCGACACGGTCGCCTCCGAGGCCAGCTGGTCCTCCCTGCGCTATCTGCTCGCCGCGCCCGTGCCCCGCGCCCGGCTGCTCTGGTCGAAGCTGGCCGTGGCCCTGGGCTTCAGCGCGGCGGCCATGCTGCTGCTGCCCGTCGTGGCGCTCGCCGCCGGCACCGTCGCCTACGGCTGGGGCCCGCTGCGCCTGCCCACCGGCGGCGCCCTGGCCACGGCCGACACGATTCCGCGCCTCGCGCTGGCCGTGGCGTTCGTCTTCGTCTCCCAACTGGTCACGGCGGGGCTCGCCTTCTGGCTGTCGACCAAGACCGACGCCCCCCTGGGCGCGGTCGGCGGCGCGGTCGGACTGACGATCATCGGCAATGTGCTGGACGCGGTCACCGCGCTCGGCTCCTGGCGCGACTTCCTCCCCGCCCACTGGCAGTTCGCCTGGGCCGACGCCCTGCAACCACAGCTGGAGTGGGGCGGCATGGTGAAGGGCGCGGCGGTGTCGGTGACCTACGCCCTGGTGCTGTTCGCCCTCGCGTTCCGCGGCTTCTCCCGCAAGGACATCGTGTCGTAGGACGTCACAGCCAGCCGCGACGAGCCGCTTCCGCTCCCGCCCGGAAGCGGCTCGTCGTACCGAGCGCCGCGAGCAGTTCGCCCACGCGCCGGCTGTACGTACGTCCCGATACGCCGAGCCGGGCGGCGGCCGTCTCGTCGGTGAGCCCGGCCAGCAGGGCCTCGAGGACCGGCCGCAGATGCGACGGCAGCGCACCCGGCCGGGCCGGCGCCGCGCTGACCTCCTCGCCCGTCTCCCACCAGGCGTGGTGCGCGCGGACGAGCGCGTGCACCACGACCGGGTCACGGATCAGCAGCAGACCGTTGTAGAGAAGTTCGAGATCGAGGGGGATCGCGGCCACCGTGCGATCGACGACGATCATCTTGAACGGGATCGTGTCCGTGAGCCGCGCCCGGCCCGCCAGCCGCCCGAGCGCTGCCACACCGGCGGCGGGGTCGTCGGTCGTGGCGACCCGCGCCAGCGCGTGCCGGGGCACGATCTGACGGACCGTCCCGACCCGCTCCACGGCCGTCCGCACACAGCTTCCGGCGAGCTCCAGGAAGGGCTCCGGGATCGCCTGCCCGAGGCAGGCCGCCGGATCGTCGAACGTCAGCAGCTCGCGGTGGGCCGACTCGGCCAGCGCGGCGAGCGTCGCGCAGATTTGTCTCATGCCCCGGATCGACTGACCGGCCGGGCGCGGCGCCTGCGGCGGCGCCGTGCGAACCGGTGTCGTCTCTCTTAAGGCCGTCCGGCCGAGCACGGAGCCCGGTGCGTTCCCCACGGCAGACCACCCCCGCCATCCCCTTGGACGTACGCAACTCCATGTACGCATGCGACTGCACACGGTGACAAGAGCGAGTTCAGGGGTTGGCGAGTCCCAGCCAACCCCCTCGCTCCGGGCCGCCGCACCGGCCAAGCTGGAGGCGTCGTACCGAGCCCCACACACTCCGGCGCCGGCCCCCCACAGCATCCGGCGCCGGCTACCTTCCCCTCCGCGAGCTGCCCGCTCGCCGACCTCCCCGCCCGCAACTCGGCTGTGCCTCCCCGCCCTTCCGCGCCATGATGACCGCATGCCGACTCTGCTGCTCGCTCTCGCGGTCGTGTCCACCGGGCTCTACGCGGGCTTCATGCTGGTCTTCCTCACCGGCGTCATGCCCGCGCTGGCCCGGCTCACGGACGAGCACTTCGTGACGGCCATGCGGCGCATCAACGAATACGTCCCCCGCTCCGTCTTCCTGGCCGTCTTCGCCGGCGTCGTCGTCTTCCCCGCCCTCGCCCTGGCCGTTCCGATCGACGACCGTTCCCCCACCCAGCGCTGGCTGATCGTCGCGGGCCTCGCCTGCGCCGTCCTCAACCACCTCGTCACCATCACCGGCAACATCCCCCTCAACAACGCACTGGCCGCCTCCGAAGGCGGCGCCCCCGGCCCCGTCCGCGAGGCCTTCGAGCGCCGCTGGAACCGTCTCCACCTCGTCCGCACCCTGCTGATCACGGCCGCCTTCTCCCTGCTGGTCGGCGCATCCCTCGCCTGACCGCGGCCGTGGGCCGTTTGCAGTACCCGCGAGTGGCACACCGGCCGCGGCCGTGTCCGGATGGTCAACGAGGTCCCTCGACAGAGTGAGGGGCCACGGACCGACCGACCAGAACGGACGACCCACCGTGACCCGCAGCCACCGCTGGGCCGCCACGGCCCTCACCTGCCTCGCGCTGACCGGCATAGCCACCGGTCCCGCACACGCCGCCGACGACTCCGCCCACCCCGTCGACAGCGCGTTCCTGCGCGCCTCCCACCAGGGGCATCTCGCCGAGACAGCCGCGGGCCGGGACGCCCGGAAGCACGCCACGACACCGTGCGCCAAGGACGCGGGCGCCGTCCTGGTGCGCGACCACACGAAGCTCGACGGCGACACCAGGGCCCTCGCCGACAAGCTCGGCGTCGACCTGCCCGTCGCCCCCACCGCCGACCAGCAGCAGACCCTCGAGGACGTCATGGCCAAGGCGGGGACCCCCGACTACGACACCGCGTGGCTGGACGCGATGGCGAGCGCCCACGAAAAGACCCTCGCCCGGATCGACACCCAGGTCGCCCACGGCAGGAACGCCGAGGTCACCGCGGCCGCCAAGGCGGCGAGACCGGTCGTCGCCATGCACCTTGACATGGTGCGCGGCGGCGACTGCCACGCCGCCGCGTCTCCCAAGGCCATCCATGCCGGCAACGGCGGCCAGGCCTCCCTCGCCTCCGAGGTCCCGCTCCTCCTCGCGCTGCCGGCCTTCGCCGTCGGCGGGGTGCTCGTCGCGGGCGTCGCCTTCTGGGCCGCCGCCCGTATGCGCCGCAACGACAGCCGCTGACCACCCCGATGGGTGCCCGGCTGAGCGGCGAACCCGGCCCCGACCGGCTGCTGGTCTGGGCCGGGCTGGCCGCGGCCGCCTCCGCCGCCCTGACCTGCCTCTTCCCCACCACCCCCGCCCCCGCGGGCGGTGCGCCCGACGCCGGTGAGCTCCCGGCCGCCACCCCCGCCACCCCCGCGGCCCCCGCGGGGGCCGCCCACGCCCACTCCCCGCCCCTCGACGTCACCGTGCCGGGCCTTGTCGCGCGCGTTCCCGTCGACCCGGTCGCCGTGCGCGCCGACGGCACGCTCGCCGTGCCCGAGTCCCCCTCCCGGGTGGGCTGGTGGGTGCTCGGCGCGCCGCCCGGCGCACCCCGCGGCACCGTCCTGCTCGCCGGCCACCTCGACACGGCCGACGAGGGAGCCGGACCCTTCGAGGAACTGCACGCCGTACCGCTCGGCACGCGGGTCCACATCTCCGCCGCCGACGGCACCCGGCACACCTACCGGATCGTCGCCCGCCGCACGTACACCCGAACGGGCCTCCCCGCCGACCTGTTCACCGCCGGGGGCGCCCCGCGTCTGGCACTCGTCACCTGCGCGGGCGACTTCGACCCGGACACGCGCGCGTATCGCCGGAACCTCGTGCTCTACGGCGTTCCGTCAGGATGAGGCGGGCAGTTCGCTGCTGGACCGGGCGCCGAGCCCGGTCAGCCACCGGACCACCTCGTCGGCATCCTGCTCGCGCGCGACGTCCAGCGGTGTCCTGTCGTCCCAGCCGATCCGGTCGATGTCCGCGCCGCACTCCCACAGGCGCCGGGCGGTCGCCGGCTGCCCGCCGTGGCAGGCGCCCCAGAAGGCTTGGGCGATCTCGTCGGCCGTCGGCGGCACGGGAGCCGCGAGATGCGCCTCCACCCGGTCCAGGAGCCCCAGCGCGGCGGCGTCCTGGAAGGTGACGCGGGCCCCGTGCTCGACGAGCCGGTGGGCCGCCCGCCACTGGCCGAAGCCCCGGGCGTCGGCGAGCGGGGTGCCCCCGCCGATGACCCCGCCCGCCGCCTCGATGTCCGCCCCCGCCGCCACCAGCGCGTCCACGAGGGCCACGTCGTCGTTGCTCGCGGCCCAGTGCAGCGGCGTCTCGGTGTGGGCACCGACGAACCGGGCACCGGGGTCGGCGCCCGCGGCGACCAGCGCGGCCACGACCCGCGGGCCGTCCGGGAAGTGCCCCGGCCAGTCGGCCGCCACGTGCAACAAGCTCCGCGTCCCCGGGCCGCGGTCCTCCCGCACCTCCCTGATGCCGGCGGTGGCCAGTCCCGTGTGCTCGTCGAGGAGCCGGGTGAGTCCGGGCAGATCACCGGTGCGGATCGCGGTCGTGACGGCGACGGCGAGCGGGTCGTTCGAGTCGAGAGTGGTCATGACACCAGGGTGCCGAACGGACACCGCCCCGGTCCGCCGATCGCCGCACCGCGGCAGCCCTTCCCGCCCCCTAAATCCTTTGCCCGCAACCGGCGTCTGCGGAAGGCTTCCCCGCATGTCTGACGGTTTCAGTACGGCACAGAACGTGTCCGCCCTCTTCTCCCACGGACGGCTGACGGCGATCCCGCGGAAGACGGCCCGCCGGGAGCAACTACTCACACACCTCGCGGAAACCCTGTTCGAGCGGGAGCGCGCCTACAGCGAGCGGGAGGTGAACGAGGCCCTGCGCACGGTCCACGAGGACTGCTCGGCACTGCGGCGCTACCTGGTCGTAGGAGGCATGCTGGCCCGGACCCGGGACGGCAGCAGCTACCGGCGGGTGGCATGACCGGCGAGACCAACGAGCGACCGGACCCGGCCAGGACACAGGTCATCGTCCTCAACGGCGGTTCCAGCTCCGGCAAGTCGGGCATCACCCGTTGCCTGCAGGCCATTCTCCCCGACCCTTGGCTGAGCCTCGGCGTGGACGACCTGGTCGACGCGCTTCCGCCGTCCCTCATGGAGTCCGACGGCGGCATCGCGTTCGGACGACAGGGAGAGGTCCACGTCGGGGAGCGCTTCCGCGAGGCGGAGATCGCCTGGACCACCGGGGTCGCCGCCATGGCACGGGCCGGGGCGCGGATCATCATCGACGACGTCTTCCTCGGCGGCAGGAACTCACAGGAGCACACCCGTCGCCTCCTCGACGGGCTGCGGGTGCTGTGGGTCGGCGTGCGCTGCGACCCCGAGATCGCCGCCGGCCGGGAACTCGCGCGGGGCGACCGTGTCGTCGGCATGGCCGCGCTGCAGGCGAAGACCGTGCACGAGGGCGTCGTCTACGACGTCGAGGTCGACACCAGCCACACCGAGTCGATCGACTGCGCCCGCGTCATCGCCGCCCACGTCGTCTGAGCCTCCGCCGGGCAGCCCGGAACGGCGAAGGGCCGGCCGCTCCGGGCGGCCGGCCCTTCCTCCACGCCCCGGCGGGGACGCCCGCGCGATCAGCCGACGAGGGCCCGCCGGACCTCGTCCGTCAGCAGGGCGACGTATTCACGTGCCCACCCCTCGATCGTCTCGTGGTCCCACAGGTCCGTGGAGTACTCCACGAACCCCGAGAGCACGTCCCCGGCGGGTACGAGCCCGACGATCAGATCCGTACGGGCGGCCGCCGGCGCCAGGTCCTCCACGCCCACCTCCAGCCCCGGGAACCGGACTTCGGTCTCCAGCGAGCTCTGGTAGGCGAACCCCAGGCTCAGCCGGTCCGGCATCTCGACCCCCTTGCGCTCCCGCATCGCGGGGACGATCTGCCGCGGTGCCAGCAGCAGGTCGATGCACTCGGCGGTGGTCGCGGCGACCCGCTCCACGAGCCCGGTGAACGGCTCGGCGGGACGGTTGCGTACGCGCAGCGCGAACCCCGTGACCGTGCACGCGGCCAGGGACTCGAACGCGCGCCGCTCGCGGTTGGCGTACGAGATGTTGAGCAGCACGTCCGGCTGCCCGGACTTCCGGGACAGGAGCCGGCCCAGCGCGGACGCCGTCACCGCGAACGGCGTCGTGCCCTCCCGCTTCGCCAGCCGCTCCACGTCGGCCCGCACCTCGGCGGGCACCGTGAACATCACGGCACCGCCCCGCCCGCTGGACTCCTCGGGACGCGGCCGGTCCAGCGGCAGCCCGTGGTCGAAGGGCGCCCCGTCCAGTTCCCGCAGCCAGAAGTCCACCCGGCGCTCGTCCGACGCGGGATCGGCCTGCTCCCGCTGCCAGCTCGCGTACGCCGACGGCTGGTACGGCTCCGGGTCGAGCCCGTCCGGCACGCCGGTGGCCTCCGCCGCGTAGAGCGCCGCCAATTCCTTCAGCAGCAGACTGACGGCCCAGCCGTCGCAGACGGCGTGGTGCAGCACGAACAGCATCACCCACGTGTGTTCACCGGTACGCAGCAGCCGGAGCACCGGCGCCACCCCGGACGTCAGCTCGAACACGGTCTCGGCGGCCTCGGCGCCGACGCGTTCCAGCTCCGCTTCCCGCTCCCGCTCCGACAGGGCGGTGAGGTCCTCGACGAGCAGGTCCACCGGCCGGGGCCGGAGGATCTCCTGCCACCACTCCCCGCCCTCGCGGGCGAAACGGGTGCGCAGCGACTCGTGCCGGGCGGTGAGCCGGGTCAGTGCCCCGCTGAGCGCCGCCCGGTCCAGGTCCCCGGTGAGGGTGAGCCGCATGGCGACGTTGAACACCTGCGGGCGCGGGTGGGCGGCGTGCGTGGCGATGAACCGGGCCTGCTGGGCGGTGACGGGCGCACGCCGCTCGACGTCAGCGTCGCCGCTGCCGCTGCCGCTGCCGCTGCCGCTGCTCCCGTCCGCCTCCCCGGCGGCGCGCGACAGACGGGCCGTCATGGCCCCCAGCGTGGGCTCCCGGTAGAAGCTCACCATCGGGTACTCGTCGCCGAACTCCTCGCGCACCCGGTTGACCATCCGGATCGCGGTGATCGAATGGCCGCCCAGGTCGAAGAACGAGGCGTCGGAGGCGATGGCGTCGGCGTCCACGCCGAACTCCGCGGCCCACAGCGCCCGCAGCCGCCGCTCGACGTCTGCTCGCTCGTCGTCCGTCCGCTTGTCGTCTGCCCGCTCGGCATCCGTCCGCTTGTCGTCCGTCCGCTCGACGTCCGTCCGGGCGCCCTCCACCGGTCCGGAAACCGTCGGGTCGTCGGCAGCTCCGCCGGTCCGTCCGGACGCGGGACCGGAATCGCGGCCCTTGGCCGAGGTGACGAGGTCCGGCGCCGGCAGGCCCGCCCGGTCCAGCTTTCCGGTGCCCGTCAGGGGCAGCCCCGCCAGGACGGCCCAGGCGCGCGGCACCAGATAGTCGGGCAGCCGCCCCGCCAACTCGTCCGCCATCAGGTCGGCGAACGCCTGACGGTCGTCGGAGTCCTCCCCGACCGGGTCCGCGGGCACCGCGTACGCCGCCAGATACGCCTCGCCCCGGGCATTCCGGCGGGCCAGCACGACCGCCTCCCGCACCCCCTCCAGGCCACCCAGAGTGCGGGAGACCTCCTCCGGCTCGACCCGGAACCCGCGGATCTTCACCTGGTCGTCCGTCCGCCCCCGGAACTCCAGCTTCCCGTCCTCGGTCCACCGCACCAGATCACCCGTGCGGTACAGACGGGCGTCCGGCCCGCCGTCCGGGTCCGGCAGGAAGCGCTCGTCGGTCAGCTCCGGGCGGCGCAGATAGCCGCGGGCGACGCCCGGACCGGCCACGTACAGCTCACCGACCTCCCCGGCCGGCACCGGCCGCCCCGAGGCGTCGGCCACCAGCAGACGGACGTTGTCCACCGGCCGCCCGATGGCGATGCCGGACCGGTCGCCCCTCGCGCCGGGTGCGACCGTCTCGACGGTGCACAGCACCGTGACCTCGGTCGGCCCGTACACGTTGACCGTCTCGTACGCCGCCTCCGGACGCGGCCGTACCCGCATCACGTCGCCGCCCAGCAGCAGATGACGCAGCGGCGGCTGTTCGGCCGGCGGGAGCTCCAGCACCGCCTCGCCGAGCGCCGTGGGCAGGATCGTGAAGGTGACGCGCTGCGCCGCGTACCAGCGGGCCAGCGCGAGCGGGTCCCTGCGGACCGCGTCGTCGGCGACCGTGATCGAGGCGCCCGCGGTCAGCGCGGGCCAGATCTCCAGCACCGAGGCGTCGAAGCTCTGGCTGCACACGACGGCGCCGCGGTCGTCCTCGGTGAAACGGAACCGCTCGTGGTGCCACCGGCACCGGTCGACGACACCACGGTGCGGCACCGCCACCCCCTTCGGGGTGCCCGTACTGCCCGAGGTGTAGATGACGTAGCAGAGCGACTCGGGGTCCGCCGCCGGAGCCCTGGCGCCTTCGACGGCGCCTCCGACGGCGTCGGGGCGGCCTTCGGGCGCCGCGTCCGGGGACACCACAGCCACCCCGTCCGGCAGTGTCGGCACCACAGCCCCGTCCGCCTCGGCCACCACCGTCCGGGCCCCGCACTCGGCGATGACCGTCTCGGCGCGCGAGTGGCCGAGGGACGGGTCGAGCGGAACGTACGCCCGGCCGGACTTGAGTACCGCGAGCATGGCCACGACGAGGTCGGCGGAGCGCGGCAGCCACAGCGCCACCGTGTCCCCGCGGGCGCCGGCGGCCGCCTCTCGCTCCTGGATCACGGCCGCGAGCCGGCCGGCGCGCGCCTCCAGCTCCCCGTAGGTGAGCACGGTGTCGCCGCAGATCACCGCGGCCCGGTCCGGGTGCGCCGCCGCCCGGCGGGACACCAGCTCGTGGACGGTGGTGTCCGGCAGCGGCCGGACCGGGCCGCGCTGCCACGCCTCCGGCACGGCGCAGCCCTCGGCCGCGCGCCACGGCGCCGCCGGTACGGCCAGCCGCGACAGCGGTACGTCCGGCGCCTCCACGGCCGCCGCGAGCAGGTCGCGGAAGATCCCGAAGAACCGCTCGACCGTCGACGCGTCGAACAGGTCGGTGTTGTACTCCAGATGGCACCGGATGCCCTGCGGCTGGTCCGTGAAGTAGACGGTGAAGTCCGCCAGGGCCTTGTCCGGACCGGCGTCCAGCGGCGTCGCCCGTACCCCGGGCAGCTCGAACCGGAACGGCTCGCTGCGCTGGAACTCGGCGAGCACCTGGAAGACCGGCGTGCGGTCCGTCACCCGCGGCGGGGCGAGCTCACGCACCACCGTCTCGAACGCCACGCCGGCGTGTTCGTACGCGTCGAGCGCGACCGCGCGCACCCGGTCCAGCAGTGTCCCGAACGCCGGGTCGCCCGACAGGTCGAAGCGCAGCGCGAGGGTGTTGACGAAGAACCCGAGCAGATCCCCGGCGCCCTGCGGCCGGTCCGAGATCGGCGTCCCGACGACGATGTCCTCCTGCCCCGTCACCCGGTGCAGCATCGCCGCGTACCCGGCCAGCAGGGTCATGAACAGCGTGCTCCGGTTCGCCCGGCTCAGCTCCCGCAGCCGCGCGGACAGCTCCGGGGTCAGGGTGCGGAACTCCGCGCGCCCGTTGGACGTCATCGTCGCCGGCCGCGGCCGGTCGGTGGGCAGCTCCAGGACGGGCAGTTCACCGCCGAGAACCCGGAGCCAGTAGGCCAGGTCGTCGGCCGCCGCGGTTTTCTTTAGGGCCGCCGCCTGCTCGCGGGCGTAGTCGGCGTAGCTCCATGTCAGCGCGGGCAGACCGGGATCGGTGCCGTCGCGCTCGGCCCGGTAGAGCGCGGACAGGTCGCGGGCCAGGACCGTGGCCGACGCCGCGTCGACCACGATGTGGTGCAGGGACAGGACGAGGACGTGCTCCTCGTCGCCGAGCCGGACCAGCCGGCTGACGAACAGCGGGCCGTCCGCGAGGTCGAAGCGCCGGGCACTCTCGGTCCGCAGCACCCGCTGGACCGCCGTCTCCCCGTCTTCTCCCGTGACTTCTCCCGTGGCGTCGACGACCTCGAAGTCCGGCTCGCCGGGCGCCCTTACGACCTGGACCGGCCCGTCCCCGGTCTCGCGGAAGACCGTCCGCAGACCCTCGTGCCGGGCCACGACACCGCGCAGCGCCGCGCGCAGGGCGGGCACGTCGAGCGGTCCGTCGAGACGGATGGCCTTGACCTCGTTGTACGCGGTACGGCCCGGCAGCAGGCGCTCCAGGAACCAGATCCGCTGCTGGCCGGGTGAGAGGGGGGCGGGGTCGGGGGCCGCGGACGGCGCCACGGCGGGAGCGGGAGCGGAAGCGGACGTGCCCGGGGCCGCCGGGGCCGCCGGGGCGGCCGGGGCCGGGGAAGCCGGGACGGTCTCCTGGTGCCGGCGGCGCAGCGCGTCCACATGGGTGAGGCTCGCGCGCAGTTCGTCCGGTGCCACACCGAAGTCCACCAGCGACACGATCTCGTCGGCGCCCGCGCCCATCACCGCGTCGACCACCGGCGAGACCGTTTCCACCGTGCCGATCAGCGCACGCTGGTCGCAGTACCGGCCGTAGGCGCGGCGGAACACCGTGTCGAGGTCGTCCTCGCTCAGCGCGGACAGGTCCACGTTGTGGCCCAGGCTGTTGGTCACTCCGCCGAACAGCGACAGGGACGCGCGCATGTAGCGGGACAGCGGCTCGTACGCCTCGGTCCGCGCCGTCGCGTGGTCCGCCGCCAGGTAGGTGTGCAGCAGGACGGCCACGCGGCCGGCGGCCGGGTCCAGGCCGTACCTGGCCCGCGTTTCGCGGTACAGGGCGATGTTGTCCCGCAGCTGGTCCACGCTCTGGGTCATCAGATTGGTGACGATGCCGAGGTCGTGCCGGGCCGCCAGCTCGTACGAGGCCGGGTTGCCGACCACCGCCGTGAAGAACGGCGGCGCACCCTGCACGGGCCGCGGGAACAGCCGCAGTTCCGCCTCGCCGTCTCCCGTCGTACGCCGCAGCGCCTCACCGCGCCAGAACGACCGCACCTGCTCCAGCTGCTCGAACATCGCCTCCTTGTGCCGGCCGAAGCGCTCGGGGAAGAAGACGAAGTCATGGGCGTGCCAGCCGCTCGCGACGCCGATGCCGACGCGGCCGTCGGAGAGGTTGTCGACCATCGACCACTCCTCCGCGACGCGGATCGGGTCGTGGAGCGGCAGTACGACGGAGCCCGCGTTGAGGCGGATCCGCCCGGTCTCCCGGGACAGCGCCGCCGCCAGCACCGCGGGGTTCGGGAAGAGGCCGCCGAAGGAGTGGAAATGCCGCTCGGGCATCCACAGCGCGTGGAAGCCGTTCTTGTCGGCGAAGCGCGCGGTCTCCAGCAGGAGTTCGTACTTTCCCGGACGGGAGGCGGTCTCGTCCGGCTGCGGGTAGTCGCCGAAGAAGTAGATGCTGAAGTCGGGTGTCCGGGAGGGACCGCGGGCCGCGGCGGGCGCGGGGCGCGGCTCGCTCCGTACGGGCTCGTTACGGGTCGCGGCCGTGTTCCACGCCATCGACGGCACGGCGGCCGAGGTCGGGGCTGGTGCTGGTGCTGGTGCTGGTGCCGGTGCCGGTGCCGGGGCAGCGGCGGCGATGGGGGCCGGGGCCGGCGACGGGGCCTGCGCGGCAGCGGGGGCGGCCTTCGGGGCGACCACGGGCCCGCCCGGGAAGAAGCCGGCCGACCGCAGCTCGCGCAGCGACCCCTTCACGGCGTCGGCGATGAACTCGATGTCGCCGTCCGAGTGCGCGGTGGACAGGAAGAAGTTGCGCCACTCCCAGACGTGCACGCCCCGCAGCATCAGATGGTGGTACAGCAGCTCCATGTCCGCGCGGTGGTCGAAGCGGAACTGCGAGCCGAAGTGCGTCATCCGCAGCGGGTACTCCTCGGCCTCGAAGAAGCCGTTGAGCGTCCGGGCCAGCTCGTCGGTACGCGCGTTGAGGCGTTCCTGGAGCCGTGGACTGTTCTCCTTGAGGTGGGTGAGCACCGCGCGGGCCGCGACCATGGACACCGGGTGCTGGATGTACGTGCCGCCGAAGAAGGTGGTGTCGGCGGGCGGGTAACTGTCGTCGCCGTAGCTCCAGTAGCCGCCGTCGACGCCGTCCATGATGTCGGAGCGGCCCGCGATGGCGCCGATGGGGAAGCCGCCGCCGAGCAGTTTGCCGTACGTCGCGAGGTCCGGCGTGACCCCGTACAGCTCCTGCGCGCCGCGCGGCGCGGGACGGAAACCGGTGAGCATCTCGTCGAACATCAGCACGATGCCGAGTCGTCGGGTCAGCTCGCGCAGCCTGCGGACGAACTCGACCGGCTGGAGCGCCGGGTGCCTGCTCTGCACGGGCTCGACGATGACGGCGGCGATGTCCGCCGCGTTCCGCTCGATGGCCTCCAGGGAGGCATCGGCGCCGTAGTCGAGCACCAGCAGTTCGGAGACGGAGCTGTGCGGAATGCCGCTGGAGACGGGAACGGTGAGCCGCTCGGCCTTGGCCCCGGTGGAACGGCCGAGGACACCGTCGGCGTGGCCGTGGTACGCCCCGTTGAAGGTGACGATCTTGTTGCGTCCGGTGGCGGCGCGGGCCAGCCGGATGGCCGCGGAGTTGGCCTCCGTACCGGAGTTCGCGAACGCCACCCGCTCCAGACCCGTCAGCTCCGCCAGCAGTTCGGCGGCCTCGCCGGTCTCGACGTTCCTGGGGCCGAGCTGGACGCCGCGGGACAGGTGCTCGCGGACGGCCTCGCTGACGAAGGCCGGCTCGTGGCCGAAGAGCAGCACACCGAAGCCCATGGTGATGTCGACGTACTCGTTGCCGTCGACGTCCTCCAGACGCGCGCCGCTCGCCCTGCGTCCCGCGATCGGGTACAGCATCTCCTTGGTGGCGCTGCGGAATCCCACGACGGCCCGGCTGTCCGCCAGGACACGGCGGTACCGCTGGGCGATCCGCTTCGAGGTCGGGCTCTTCGCCGTGTAGCGGCGTACGAGATCGTCCAGGTGCTCCTGCTGGGTCCGCGGGGAGGCGCCCTGGACCATGCCGGAGGACCGGGCGACGGTCACGCGCGGTCCGTGGACGCGGCGGGGGGCGGCACCGGCCTGCTCCGGCCCGGCCCCGTCCGTGGCGCTCCCCCCGGCCCCCGGCACGACGGCGCCCATCTGCTCCGCGATGCGCCGGGACAGTTCCGCCATGGCGGCCAGGTCCTGGTCGAGGGCCGCGGAGGCGGAACTCGGGCCGGTCACTGGGCCACCTTGCCGTTCAGCGCGGCGTGGGCCGAGGCGGTCTGGAGGGCGAGCAACTGGGACAACTGCGCCATCATCTGCACCTGTATCTGCGCCATCTGCTGCAGCTTCTGCGTGAGGTCCTCCAGCTCCCGGCGGGTGGCGTACTCCGGCGCGGGGGTCCGGTCGGCGGTGGGCGCCGCGGGCGCGGTGGCAGGAGTGGCAGGAGTGGCGGGAGCGACAGCGGGTGGGGCGGCCGGGGCGGGGGCCGCCACGGGCGCCGGTGCGGCAGCCGGCAGGGGCGGAACGGTCTCGGTCCGCGGCGCCGGGATCGGCGCCGCGGCGGCCGGGGCGGGGGCCGTCGCTGCCGCTGTGAAGGCCGCCGCCTGAGGAGCCGCGGCCGGGATCAGGCCGGGCATCGGGGCGGGAGGCTGCTCCACCGCCGTGACAGGTGCCGCGGCCTGTGCCGTGACCGGCCCTGCGGCCGCTGCCGCGACCGGAGCGGCGACCGGCACCGCCGTCTGTGCCGGCGCCGTCGCCGGCATGCGGGCGACGATGAGTTCCGCGAGCTGGAGGGGCGTACCCGTCTCCTCGAACAGCTCCCTCATGGTCACCTTCACCTGGTGCTGCTGTTCCAGTTCGCGCAGCATGCTGATCATCAGCAGCGAGTCGGCCCCGAGGTCGAAGAACGACGTGCCCCCGGTGATCGCCGCCGGATCGTGTTCGAGGTGCCGGGCCGTGGATTCGATGATGCTGCGCAGAACCTGTTCAACCGCTGCCTCGTGCTGTGCCACAACGGCTCCATTTCTCGATGGTGTGACGGTTCGCAGGGCCGTCAACGCGGGCCCTGTCCAGTGGTCGTTGTGCTGGAAGCGGTAGCCGGGCAGCGGAATCCGTCCGCCGCCGCAGCCCGCCAGGAAGGGCCGCCAGTCGACGGCCGCGCCGGCGCAGTGCAGGCCCGCCGCCGCGGCCCACAGGGTGTCGAGCCCGGTACCGCGCCGCAGCGACGGAAGGGCGGGGACGCCCGGGAGTGCCCGGCGCGCGAGGCCGCTGAGGGTGGTGTGCGGGCCGATCTCGACGAGCGCCGCCGGGTTCTGTGCGGCGATCGTGCCCAGAGCCCGGTCGAAGCGGACCGGCTCGCGGGTGTGCCGGACCAGGTAGTCGGCGTCCGGGGCCCAGCCGGGCCGGCGGACCCGCCCGTCGAGCCCGCTGACGAGGGGAGTGACGGTCGGACGGAACGCCACGGTGTCCAGTACGGCCCGGAACTCGCCGAGCATGGGCTCCATGGTCGCGGTGTGGAAGGCCCGGTCCACCGGGAGCCGCTCACCCGGCACGCCGCGTTCCTCCAGCAGCGCGCAGAGCTTCTCCACGGCCGGCACCGGGCCGGCGAGTACCTGCCCGCGCCGGCCGTTCGTCACGGAGAGCTCCATGTCGGGCACCTCGGAGGCCAGGTCCAGTGCGGCGTCCCGGGTGACCGCCACCGCGACCATGCCGCCAGGGGCGCACCGCTGTTGCATCAGCCGGCCGCGCAGGGCGGTCAGCCGCAGCCCGTCCTCCAGCGTGAGCGCTCCGGCGGCGTGGAGGGCGGCGTACTCGCCGACGCTGTGTCCGGCGACGACGCCCGGTGTCACGCCGCTGTCCTCCCACAGCCGGACGAGGGCGCACTGCAGGGCGTACAGGGCGGGCTGCGCGGTGTCCGTCGGCCACACGACCCCGCCGCCGGCGTCCGGGTCCGCGAGGAGCCCGGCGCGCAACGAGCCGCCGGTGAGGTCCGCGTAGTGGCTTTCGCAGGTGTCCAGGACTTCGCGCACGGCCGGGAACCGCTCGTACAGCTCCCGGGCCATCCCGGGGTACGGGCTCGCCTGCCCGGTGAACAGGAACCCGGTCGGCGCGGCACCCGCGTCGTCGGCGGCCCCCGCGCGCGCGGCCCCGGAGTTCCCCTCCGCCCCGGTGCGCGCGGCCCGGGTGTTCCCCGCCGCCCCGGTCCCGGTACCCGGGGACGACACCCCTGCGGGCACCGTCCCCGCGGTCACCGGGGCCGTCGGGTCGTCGGCGAGCCAGGCGTCGAGGGCGTCGGCGAACGCGGTGGGGGTGGTGCCGCGGGCGGCGAGCCGGTGCCGGCCGTGCGTACGCCCGAGCGCCGCGGTGGTGACGACATCGGCCGGCCGGAGACCGGGCTGCCGCCGCAGCCGGTCGGCGAACGCCCGGGCGTTCGCGGCCAGTGCCTCCGCGCTGCTGCCGGAGACCAGCAGGACGCCGGGCGGCGGTAACGCGCCGCCGGGCGGGGCCGGCGGCTCGGGGGCCTGTTCGAGGACGAGGTGGACGTTGGTGCCGCCGACCCCGAGGGAGGAGAGGCCCGCGCGGCGCGGGGTGGCGCTCTCCGGCCAGGGCGAGGCCGCGCGCGGCACGTAGAAGGGGCTGTGCTCCAGGTCGAGGAGCGGGTTGGGGCGGCTGAAGTTGGCCATCGGCGGTATGACGCCGTGCTTCAGCACGAGCAGCGTCTTCACCAGCCCGGCCAGGCCCGAGGCGACGTCCAGGTGCCCGATGTTGGCCTTCACCGAGCCGAGGGCGCAGTACCCGGTGCGGTCGCCGTCCTCGCGGAACGCGGCCGTGGCGCCCTCGAACTCGATGGGATCGCCCTTGAACGTGCCGGTGCCGTGCGTCTCCAGGTACCCGATCGTGTCGGCGCCGACGCCGGCCCGGTCCAGAGCCCGGCGGATGGCGGCGCGCTGGCCCCGGGCACTGGGCGCGGTGAACGTCGGCTTGCCGGCCCCGTCGTTGGTGACGCCCCAGCCGCGCAGGACACCGTGGATCGTGTCGCCGTCGGCGAGCGCCCGCTCCAGCCGCTTCAGTACGACGGCCACGACGCCCGTACCCCCGACGGTGCCGTCCGCGTCGGCGTCGAAGGCCCGCAGGTAGCCGCTCTTGGAAAGGATCGAACCCTTGACGTACCGGTAGCCGAGGACGTGCGGCAGATGGACGGCCGTCGCCCCGACGAGGGCCACGTCGCAGTCGTCCATCAGCAGCGACTGGGCGGCGAGCTGTACGCCGACGAGGGAACTGGAGCAGGCGGTCTGGACGCTGATCGCCGGGCCGGTCAGGCCGAGCCGGTAGGCGGTCCGGGTGGCCGTGAAATCGGCGTAGTTGCCGACGGTGATCTGCATGCCGGCGAGCCAGTCGTCGACGGCCCGGCCCGGCAGGACGTTGTTCAGCAGGTAGTTCTGCAGGGTGTACAGGTGGTACCCGGTGGAGGCCCAGACGCCCACGCGGGTGCCGTCGCGTTCGTCGGGGTAGCCCGCGTTCTCCAGTGCGTGCTGGGCGCACTCCAGGAAGATCCGCTGCTGGGGGTCGGTGATCTGGGCCTCGCGGCCACTCATCCGGAAGTGCGCGGCGTCGAAGCCCGCGATGTCGTCGAGGATCCCGGACGCGCCCACGAAGTCCGGTGCCCGGTAGTGCTCCTCCGGGACGCCTGCCGCGGCCAGTTCCTCGTCCGTGAAGCGGGTGATCCGGTCCTCGCCGTTGCGGACGATCCGCCACAGGTCTTCCGGAGTGTCCGCGCCGGGCAGCCGGAAGGCCACCCCGATGACGGCCATGCCGGCCCCCTGAGGGCCTTGTATGTGCGCGGTCATGAGCCGCTGCCCTCCGCGATCGACGTCGTGTCGGCGTGCTTCACCGGCGGCCCGGGTGTCCCGTCGGTCTCCTGCGGCCCCTGCGGCACGGTCGTCGCCCGCGGCCCGCGCGTGGCCGTCCCGTCGTGCCCGTCCTGCCTGTCCTGCCCGCCCTGTCCGTACTCCCTGCCCTGCCCGCCCTGCCCGCGCCGGCGGAGCAGCACGGCGAGCATGACGACGCACAGGGCGATCGCGAGTCCGTGGAAGGCCGCCACCACCGGCAGCGGCGCGAAGCTCTCCAGCAGGGCAGCGCTGACGAGCATCCCCAGGCCGAACCCGGCGTTCTCGACCGAGGCGGACAGCCCGAAGAGGCGGCCGCGCTGCTCGTCGGGGGCGGCCTGCAGCCGCGACACGTACACGACCTCGGTGAACCCGTCGGCCGCGCCGGCCACCAGGGCGGCGATCAGGGTGACCGGGGTCGGGAGGCCGGTGAACACCACGATGAACCCGGCCGACATCACGCACGCCCCGAGCGCGAACGCCCGCTCACCGGGGGTGCGGCCGGTCGCCTTCGTCCGCCGCCCGAGCACCTGCTGGGCCAGGATGCAGCCGATCGCCCAGGTGGCCCAGAACTGGCTGATGAACGTGGCCGGATGGCCGGGGTCCAGGCCGCTGGAGTAGATCGGCAGGGCCACGTTGTGGGAGGACGACCCGAGGCCGTCGACCGCACGCACCGCGATCATCACCGCCAGCAGCGGCGCGGCCCGCGGCAGCATGCGCAGCGCCCACTGGGCGGTGCCCGAGGTCTTCTCCTCACCTCCGCCGCCCCCGGACGCTCCGGAGCCCTCTACGGCGGCGGCCCGGGTCCGTACGGGCAGCAGGAAGAGGATCGTGGCGGAGACCAGGAAGCTGACGGCGTCCAGGACGAAGGCGGTGGTGTAGCCGAACTGCGCCACGACCACACCCGACGAGGCGAACCCGGCGATCATGGCGAGGGAGCGGCCGGTCACCAGCAGCCCGTTCGCCCGGGCCCGCAGTTCGGGCCCGACGATCTCGGGAATGCTGCTGCGCAGGGACACCTGTGACAGCGTCGAACAGCCGCCGGTGACCACGGCGAGCGCGAACACCAGCGACACGCGCGCGTCGTCCGGTGCCATCACCAGGGACAGCAGCGCCACCGCCTGGGTGAGGTCGGCGCCCACCATCAGACGCTTCCGGTCGTACCGCGACACCAGCCGCCCGCTGACGAAGCCGGACACGACACTCGTCCCGAGCCGTACGGCCATGTACAGACCGGCCGCGAAGGCGCTGCCCGTCACGTGGTAGATGAAGACGTTCAGCGCCACCATGTTCAGGTAGCTGCCGTACGCCGATATGCCGTTGCCCGCGGCGAGCAGACGGAAGTGCCTCATGCGCGTTTCCCTCCGGTCGGCATGTGGGGTGGGTGCCGCCGTGATCTCTGCCGACTCCACACTCGCCTGGTTCGCGTTCGGCCTGGAGCCCCTCAAGTTGGTGACTTGACAGGCGAGTTACCGAAGATTACGAGGTGATTTGGGGTATGAGGCCGCAGTTCCTTGCGCTTCATCGGCTTCGTGATTGAATCGCCTCTGTGTGTCGCGGAGTGTCGCGTGGGAGGACGCACCTCACCGCGGCCGGTCGCGGGGCGCGCTCGCCGCGCGGCTTCCCCTGCCCCATGGAGCGAGAATGCCAAGCCCGACCGCGCAGACCGGACCGCCTGACCTGTCCCCCCGGGAGCGGGAAGTGCTGGCACACATCGGCGCCGGCCTCACGTACCACCAGACGGCGCGGAGGCTGGGTATCAGCGTCCACACCGTCAGCACCTATTTACGGCGCATACGCACCAAACACCGCGCCCCGACACTGGCGGACCTCGTCCGCCTGAGCATGATCCAGGACTAGGGCGTGTTTCGGAACACGCTCTGGGCGACCTGGACGGTCACGCCGACCGCTGCCGCGCGAGGCGCTGGCGGCGGGTCTCGTAGAGCACGACGGAGGCGGCGTTCGACGCGTTCAGGGAGCTGGCCGATCCCGTCATCGGAATACTGACCACATGGTCGCACTGCTCACGCCAGGCGGCACTGAGCCCGGCGGTCTCATTGCCTATGAGCAGCAGCACCGGCTGGGTCAGGTCGAACTCGGAGACATCGGCGTCACCGTTCTCGTCCGTGCCGACGACGGTGATCGGCCGCCCCTGCGATCGAGCCTTCCCCACCCACTCCATGACGTCGTGGTGCGACGGGCTGCGCACCACGGGGACGGAGAAGAAGGACCCCGTGGAGGCGCGCACCGACTTGGGGTCGTACGGATCAGCGGCGTGCCCCGTCACGATGAGGCCGTCGGCGCCGAACGCGTCGGCCGACCGCACGATGCTCCCGATGTTGCCCGGCTGTGTCGGCCGGTCGAAGACCAGACCGAGGAAGCCGTCGTGGACCTTGATGCGCGAGAGGTTGTCCGGCGGCATCTCCACCACGGCCAGGACTTCCGGCGCCCCGTCGGACTTCTCGCTGAGCTCGGCGAGCAACTGCGGCGCCATCGCGACGCGTTCGGCGCCGGCCCCACGCATCAGGTCCTCGGCCCAGCGTGACAGCGGGCGGTCGGCGTCGTACAGCAGGGAACGGACGGTCCAGCCGTGTTCCACCGCCATCGTGATCGGCCGTACGCCCTGGACCAGGAACTCCTTGGCCCTGCCTCGCTTGGTGCGGTTGTTGAGCAGCGTCTGGAGCTGCTGGAAACGGGCATTGCGGGTCGTGATCCGCTGCACTGCCACCCGTCCTCCAAGGCGAAGATAAACGCTGCGAACCCGGTCGTCCCAGGTGAAACGGCACAGGGCCACGCAGCAGGTTACATGGAGCCACACCGGCGCCGGACGGGACGCCGGTCGCCGGAAGCGACCGGGGCCCGGCGGCGAGAGCGTCCGCGAGAGCCCGGCCGGCCGCCGGTGGGGCAGTTCCGGGCCACGCTCATGTCCCCGGGGCCTTCGTGACCTTGAACGGCGGCTCGGAGCCGTGGGTGATCTCCAGGAGGTTCCGGGCGGTGCCGGCCGGTCCTCCGGCCGGGACTCCGGCGGGTGTGCGACCCGGTCGTCCGCGGAAACCGGTGACACCGGACGGCCCCGGATTCCCGCCCTTGATCGCCACCAAGGGCCCGACGGCCTCGTCGCGCCGCGTGTCGGCCGCTTCGAGCAGCAAAAACGCCCTCCCGAAGGAGGGCGGAGACGGTGCGCCCCCGGCAGGACTCGAACCTGCGGCCAAGCGCTTAGAAGGCGCCTGCTCTATCCACTGAGCTACGGGGGCCGGTGGTGGCCTTGTGGCCTGGAGCCCCGATTGGGTGGTCCGTGACCTTGCCGGGGTCAAGGATAGGGCTCCGATCGCCTTGGCCCGGTCGCTTCACCTGCGTGGCACGATGTGGAGGTTCGGTGAAGCGAACCGATAATCGCAGGCAGGTGCGATTCCCGCAGCGCTTTTCGCGCCACACGCCTCGGGTGTTGTGCACTCGTTATGCCTGCGTCCCACTCGTCCCGTCTGTCCCGCGTGCCTGATCGGCGCGCAGAGATTGCCATACGCTTCAAAAAGGTCACGAAATTGGGCATTCTTCGCATGTGGTGACCTTGGACGTACGGCCTCAGCTCATCGACGCACTATCCGCCCTGCGCGACCGTGTCGCCGCCGTGCGTCTTCCTCTCCCCCTTCCGGGTGCGCCACGCGCGCGGCAGACGCGGGCCGAGTTGCTCGCGCAGCTCGACGACTATCTGGTGCCCCGGCTCAAGGAGCCCGAAGCGCCCCTGCTCGCCGTCGTCGGGGGATCCACCGGGGCCGGGAAGTCGACGCTCGTCAACTCCCTTGTCGGGCGCCGCGTCAGTGAGGCAGGAGTGCTGCGGCCCACCACGCGGACACCCGTCCTCGTGTGCCACCCGGAAGATCACCACTGGTTCGCCGGCATGCGGGTCCTGCCGCAGCTCACCCGCGTCTGGTCGTCCGACGACGGCGAGGTGGACGCCGCCGAGAAGAACGCGCTGCGCGTCGAGACCGCCGCCACCCTGCCGCGTGGGCTGGCCCTGCTGGACGCGCCCGACATCGACTCGCTCGTCGTCGAGAGCCGTGAGCTGGCGGCCGAGTTGATCTGTGCCGCCGACGTGTGGGTCATGGTCACCACCGCCTCCCGGTACGCCGACGCCGTCCCCTGGCATCTGCTGCGTACCGCCAAGGAGTACGACGCGACCCTGGTCACCGTCCTCGACCGGGTGCCGCACCAGGTGATCGGCGAAGTGTCGCGGCAGTACGAAGCACTGCTCGTCCGGGCCGGCCTCGGTGACGTCCCGCGGTTCACCATCCCCGAACTGCCCGAGTCGGCCGGCGGCGGCAGCGGGCTGCTGCCCGACACCGCCGTGACCGCCCTGCGCGACTGGCTGGCGCACCGGGCGCTCGACCCCGCCGCCCGACAGCAGGCCGTGGTGCGCACCGCCACCGGCGTCATCGACTCGCTGAACGTCCGCATGCCGGAGCTGGCCGGGGCCGTCGCCGCCCAGTACGCCGCCGCCGTACGCCTCACCGGCGCCGTCGAGGCGGCGTACGAGCAGGAGGGCGAACGCGTGCGCAGCGAGCTCACGCGCGGCGCCGTCCTCGCCGGGGACGCCCGCACCCGCTGGCGCGGCTACCCCCGTGACTGCACCGCCACCGAGCTGCTCGACTCCCTGGCCGAGTCGCTGACCGCCCTGCTCCAGTGCGCCGTGGCCGCCGCCGACGAACGCGTCCAGGAGGCATGGCGGCGCGAGCCGGCCGCCCGGGCGCTCGCCGGCGGGTACGACAGCTCCGACCGGGAGGCGGGCGAACGGATCGGCATGGCCGTGCGCCGCTGGCGCCGCGTCCTGGAGGAGCTCGCCGAGGACGAGGTACGGCGCATGGAACGCAGCGCCGCGCCCGACGCCGAGACAGTGGCCGCCCTCCTCGCGTCCGTCCTGCTCGGCGGGCGCCGCACCCGGGGCGCGGGGGACCGGCTGGCCGAGCTCATCGGCGCCCAGGGCGCGGTGCGGCTGCGCGACCGGGGCGGCGAGCTCGTGACGACCTACATCGACCGCGTACTGCGCGAGGAGAGGGACCGGCGCCTCGCCCCGCTCGACCGGCTCGAGGTCACGCCCGAGTCGCAGGCCGAGCTGATCGCCGCGCTGTCCAGACTGCAGAGGGAGAGGTGACGGCTTGAGCGCCGTGGAGGAACGCTGGGACGACGGGCTCATCGCGCGCCGCGCCCAGGACCAGCAACCGTTCGACGAGACGCCGCCGGAGGAGCCGCACACCCCGATCGGGGAGACCTACGGAGGCCGGCTGCGGGGCCGCCTCGACGCCCTGCGGGAACTGGTGGGGCTGTCCAGGACACGGCTGGACGCCGAGACGCTCGGAGAGGCCGGGCGCGTGCTGGAGGAGGCGGCCGCGCGCCAGCGGCTGTCCGCCCGGCACACCGTCGTCGCCATCGCCGGCGCCACCGGAAGCGGCAAGTCGACATTGATCAACGCCCTCGCCGGTGTGCCGGTCTCCGAGACCGGGCTGCGCCGGCCCACCACCGCCGCGCCCATCGCCTGCACCTGGTCCGAGGGCGCGGCCGGGCTCCTGGACCGGCTCGCCATCCCCGGGCGGCTGCGGCGCAAGCCCCTGGCGGGTGGGGTCGGCGACGAGGCGCTGCAGGGCCTGGTCCTGGTCGACCTGCCCGACCACGACTCGGCGGTCGTCTCGCACCGCGAGCAGGTCGACCGGGTCCTCGCACTGGTCGACGCGGTGATCTGGGTCGTGGATCCGGAGAAGTACGCGGACGCCGCCCTCCACGAGCGCTATCTGCGGCCGCTGGCGGGCCACGCCGAAGTGACCTTCGTCGTGCTCAACCAGATCGACCGGCTGCCCGGCGAAGCCGCCCACCAGGTCCTGGACGACCTGCGGCGGCTGCTCGACGAGGACGGGATGGCACTCGGCGAGCACGGCGAACCGGGCGCCACCGTACTGGCGGTGTCCGCCCTCACGGGGGAGGGCGTCGTCGAACTGCGCGATCTGCTCGCCGCGTTCGTCCAGTCCCGCGCCGCCGCCGAACGACGGCTCTCGGCCGACCTCGACGCGGCGGCCGCCCGTCTGCGGCCGGTCTACGTCGCCGACGGCCGGCCCGGCCTCGACGAACGGTCCCGGGACGACTTCGGAGCCCGGCTCGCGGTCGCGGTCGGGGCGAGCGCCGCGGGCGAGGCCGCCGAACGCGAGTGGCGGCGGGGTGCGGGCAGGGCCTGCGGGACGCCGTGGCTGCGGCTGTGGCGCTGGTACGAACGGGTGCGCACGCCGGGCGGCGCCGAGCCGCGGCCCGCGGCGCCGGTGGAGGACGAGCTCACCGCCCGGCAGCGGGTCGAGCAGGCGGTGCGGGTGGTCGCGGACGAGGCGGCGCGCGGCTTGCCGGTGCCGTGGGCACAGGCGGTCCGCGAGGCGGCGGTACGCGGCGCGCAAGGACTCCCCGAGGCCCTCGACAAGCTCGCCGTCACGGCGGCGGAGCCACCCAAGGGCGGCCGGCCGCCCCGGCCCGCCTGGTGGCCCGCGGCGGTCCTGACCCAGGCGGCCATGACGCTGCTTCAGTTCTACGGCGCCTTCTGGCTCGTGGGCCAGATCGTCGGCGTCCTCGCCCCCGGCCTCCTGCCGCCCGTGCTGATCATGCTGGCCGGCATCATCGGCGGCCCGCTCGTCGAATGGGCCTGCGCCGCCGCGGCGCGCGGCCCCGCCCGGCGGTACGGACAGGAGACCGAGCGCCGGCTGCGGGAGGCGGCCGCGAGCTGCGGCCGGGCGATGGTGCTCGACCCGATCACCGCGGAGCTCATGCGCTACCGGGAGGTGCGCGAGCAGTACGTGACGGTGTCCGGGACGTGACGGGGATGAAGTGCCCGCCCGGCGGGGGCGCGTGACGGGCCGCCAGGGCCGTTCCCCGCACATGGGAAGCGCCTTGGCGGACCGGCGTCACCGGAGCGGGTGACGCGGTTGTGCACAGGCGGCCGGCTGTCCACAGGCCCCGGCGGAATCCCCCGGGGACCGCCAGCATGGGGACGGAGGACGGCGGCCGGTTCTGGGTCCGGGCCGCCGCGACCGGCGGGGAAACGGGAAGAAGGGGAGGGGTGTGCGTCATGAACGACACCTTGGTGACCGTGGTGGGCAACGTGGCGACGGGCGTGGAGTTCCGGGACACCGCGGCAGGGGGTGTGGCCAGGTTTCGCTTCGCGGCGACGGCGCGGCGCTGGGACCGGGAGAAGTCCTGCTGGGCCGACGGGCCGACCAGCTTCTACACGGTGTACGCCTGGCGGGCGCTCGGGGCCAATCTCGCCGCGTCCGTCTCGGTCGGCGACCCCCTCGTGCTGCACGGCCGGCTGAAGGTCCGGGAGGAGGACCGGGACGGGCAGCGCAGGACGTTCGTGGACATCGACGCGGTGGCGGCCGGCCACGACCTGTCGCGAGGGACGGCGGCGTTCAGGCGGGTGATGAGGAGCGAACCCCGGCCGACGGACCGACAGGAGCCGGGGCACACGGCGGAAGCACCGCGTCAGGCACCGCGGGCGGCCCCCGAGCCGGGAGAGCCCGCCCCCGAGCAGCCGGTGCCCCCTCCCGAGCAGGCGGTGCCGGCCTTGGCGCCCTGACCCGCGCCCGGCCGTGCCCTGAACGGACGCGGGGATACGGCCGTACGGGGGTGGGGGAGGCGGCCGTCGGGGCGTCGCACGATCCGGTGAGCCGGGACGCCATACGGCCGGGTCGCCGGCGCCTCCCTGACCTGCCCAAGGGCCGCACGCGCTACGGCCGGTGCGGGGCGGACCGGTCGCCGCCGCGCCCCGGCGACGGGCGTCCCGCCCCCGCACGGACCGGTAAGAGCCCTGGCACGCAGGGAGAATGTGGAGATTCGGCGAGTGACAACCGCCTGTCGAGGTGTTCGCGATAACGATTCCGATTCGGAATGGTTGTCTGACGGTATGACGGGGGACTGTGCTTGGCCGCACTTCTAGGATTCCCGGGTACTCATGGGGCACTTGAGTCGGCAGGCGAGGCACTCCCCCCACGCGTTCCACGCGAAAGGGCCTCGCCCGGAGGGGAATTCTGTGTTTGCTGCGTTTTCTGTACGTGGGCGGAAGAAGCGCACCGCTCGCCTCGCCGGCGCGGTCGTCGCCTCGGCCCTGATCGCGGGAGGCGCCCTCGCGGGTGCGGCCGGTGCCGCCGCCGACGAAGCGACCCGGCACACGGGCGGCGCCGCCGCGACCCTCCGCGGGCTGACGACCTACGACCGGGCCGTGCTCCATGCCGACGGCGAGAACCACGAGCTGCCCGCCGGCCTGTTCGAAATGACCGTCGACGGCGGTGGAACCCTCAAGACGTACTGCATCGACATGCACAACCCCACCCAGGAGAAGGCCAGGTACCTGGAGACCTCCTGGGACCAGACCGCGCTCGCCGGGAACAAGGACGCGGGCCGCATCCACTGGATCCTTCAGCACTCCTACCCCCAGGTCGACGACCTCGTCGGACTGGCCAGGAAGGCCAAGACGGGCGCGCTCACCAGGGAGACCGCCGCGGCCGGCACCCAGGTCGCGATCTGGAGGTACTCGGACGGCGCCGCGGTCGAGGCCCTCGACCCGGCCGCCGAGAAGCTCGCCGACTGGCTGGAGAAGGAAGCCAAGAACGTCCAGGAGCCCGCGGCGTCGCTCAGCCTGGAGCCGGCGGCGGTCTCCGGCCGGCCCGGGACCCGGATCGGGCCGGTCACCGTCCACACCGACGCCGACCGGGTGACGGTGAACCCGCCCGCCGACGCCGCCGCCAGCGGCATCAAGGTCACCGACGCCGCCGGCAAGCCCGCCACCACCGCGACCGACGGCAGCAAGCTGTTTCTCGACGTGCCCGCCAAGGCCGCCGACGGGGCCGCCGAGCTGACCGTTCAGGCCACCACCTCCGTGCCGGTCGGCCGTGCCTTCACCGCCACCGGCAAGAGCCAGACCCAGATCCTGGCCGGCTCCAGCCAGTCGACGGTCTCCGCCACGGCGACCGCCACCTGGGCCCGCAAGGGCGCCCTGCCGGCGCTCTCGGCGAAGAAGAACTGCGCCAAGGGCGGCGTCGACATCACCGCGGGCAACACGGGCGACGCGGCGTTCCGCTTCAAGCTCCTCGGCCTGGAGCACGACGTCCAGCCCGGCGAGTCCCGGACGATCACCGTCCCGGTCGCCGAGGACCAGGCGTACGAATTCACGATCGAGGGCCCCGGCGGGTACACGAAGACGTTCAAGGGCGTCCTCGACTGCAAGACCACTGGCAGCACGGCCACCATGACCGGACGGCCGGGCTCCCAGCCCAGCCCCCTCTCGGGCGGCGCCACGTCCGGCACGACCGCCGGCGGCGGCACCGGCGACCTGGACCTCGCCGAGACAGGCGCGTCCAACACCACGCCCATGATCGCCGGTATCGCCGTCGCCTTCCTGGTCATCGGCGGGGCCGCGGTGTTCCTCGTCCGCAGGAAGAAGGACACCGACACCGCGGAGTGACCTCGCTGTGACGGTGAGTGCCCGCCCCGGGGCCGCGCGGCCGCGCTCCCGGGGCCACCGTCCCGCGGGCGCCGCGCACACGGCCCGCCCGGCCCGCCCGGTACTGGTTTCCGTCGGGGGCGGGCCGTCAGGCAAGATGGGGTGTTACTTGCCGTCAGAGGGCACGAAAAGGCCCCTCACCAGCAGGAATCCCGCCGATGAGGGGCCGTCTCAGGCAGCGTGGGCCGTCACTGGGCCGTCGTGAGCGTGGCCGGCGGCCCGGTACATCGCGGAGATCGCCTTCCGAGTCCGCGTCTCGCTGCTCGGCATCAGGTGCGTGTATACCCGGAGCGTGAAACCCGGGTCGCTGTGGCCGAGGTAGAGGCTCAGAGCCTTGATGCTTTCCCCGGCGTCCAGGAGGACCGAGGCGTAGAAGTGCCGCAGGGCATGCATCCCGTGCTCACGGGCGGCCGCGTACCTCTGGCCCTTCTCCGGGACAGGGATGACGCCGGCGGAAGCCAGAGCGGGCTTCCAGTACTGGTCGTTGAACCCCTGGCTCCAGAGGGCGGACCCGACGCCGCTCGTGAAGACGAGCCGATGCGTGACCTTCGGTCCGGTCGGGGTCAGCCAGGGCAAGGTCACCTCGGCGGGTGGGAATCGCTCCATGTGCTCCTGCAGAGCGGCCGACACCTCGGAGTCGAGCGGCACGTCACGGAGCTTGCCCCGCTTGGGTGGGGCGAAGACCAGCGTGCCGCGAACCTTCTTGACCTGCTGACGTACGTACAGCCAGCCCAGGTCCCCGATGGCGTCGACGGCCAGGCCGAAGATCTCACCCTGCCGCAGTCCGCACCCGGCGCCCAGGTCGACCATGGCGCTGTATTGCTCGGGCAGGCCAGCTCGCACGCTGAACACCCGCTCTGCGGACCACGGACGGACGCGTGTCGGCACGGGACGGGGCGCCTTGACCGATCGGGCCCGGCACGGGTTCGAGGCCAGCAGACGGTCATCCACGGCCGCGTTCAACACGGAGGACACAGCGTCGAAGATGAGGCGCCGGTACTGCGCCGACGCCACCGTCTCGTCGAGCTGGCGGTTCCAGTCACGGATGTGCTCGGGCTGGAACGACCCGATCGGCCGAGTCCCCAGGTGCGGCAGAGCGTGAAGGCGCAGCCTGCCTTCCACGGCGGCCCGGCTGGAGAGATCGATGGTGAGCGCGGCGAGCCAGCGTTCGGTGTACTCCCGGAAGGTGACCCTGGCTGCTCGCGGGTCGATGTACTGGCCGCGCGCCATGTCGGCTTCGATGTTCGTCAGCCATGTGTCGGCCAAGCGCTTCTGCTTGTCAGGGAAGCTCTTCGACTTCTCGGTGCCGTCCGGCCCGATGTAGCGGGCCCGGTAGCGCAGACCGATGCCGTGACGATCGGTCTTGACCTTGCGCGCCTTGCCGTCCGGCCCGGTCTCGTTCCGGTACCAGCGGTCTTGGATGTGTCCAGCCATCAGGCAGCCTCCCCGAGCTGGGAGTCCACCCAGGCCCGAACGTCGCCGGGGTCGAAGCGCAGGTGCCGGCCGACCCGGAAGCCGCGGGGACCGGTCCGCTTGCGCCGCCACTGGTAGACCGTCTCGACGCTGGGTAGCTCGAACATCTCCACCAGGTCCTCAGGCGTGAGGAAGCGGCTGGGAAGTTCGGAGGCCACGGTCACCACTCCCTCTCGTCGACGAGGCGTTCTCGTATGGCTTCGCGGGCTGTTTCGCGGTTGAGCTGGAGGTCTCGGGCGATGGAGGCCGCGAGGACGGATTCGCCGGGGGTGTGGCCGTGTCCGGCGTACTGCCAGTCGGCGAGGACGAGCACGGTGTCCGGCTCGACGTCGTCCAGGCCGAGGGCGTTGCGTTCCTCAGAGGCGCGGTAGTCGGCGCGTTCCCGGCGAAGGGCGCCGAGCGTGGTCGAGTAGCGGCGGGACTTGGAGGAGAAGTGTCCTCGGAAGCCGAGCATGTGGGCCCACGCCCAGAGACGGCGATCGGGATAGAGCGGGTCGAGCTCCTTGCACGCCTTGACGAGGCTGCGGGCATGGTCGGGCACGCCATGCCGGTCGAGTTCGGAGAGCTCGCCAATGCGGCGGTCAAGCGTGCCGGTGTTCTCGGCGGCCTTCGTGGCGTACTTGGCGACGTAGGAGGCGACGGCCTCCTCGGTGATGTCGGAGCCGTCCCCGAACGCCTTCACCGGGCGGACATCCAGCTGCCTGCCCCACTGGAATGTGCGGGCGGGCTGGTCGCCGACAGCGGGAACCGAGACCGAGGAGTACGGGTGAGCGGCGGCGGCGCGGATCGCGTCGGAGAGGAGTTCCACCGTTGCCCAGGACGGCGGTGCTGTCTCGGGCCCCTCGGGTCCGTCGAGGCGGATCACGGCATGGAAGTGAACGGCGCCTCGCTTCTGAAACTCGGCGACCTTGCCGTACGACAGCCGTGCGCACTCCTTCAGCTCGCGCTGCGAAAGGCCGGCACGAGCGGCGAGCTCGCGGCGGAGCCGGTTGGTGAAGCGCTGCCACAGCTGACCGGCGTGGTTGTTGAACAGGACCTCGCCCGCGTAGTCGTAGGTGGCGGGATCGAGCGCGGTTCCGAGGGCAGGGGCGTCGGCGGCGTGACGGGTGCCGCAGCGGCAGGTACGCCGGTCGGGCCGGTTGTGGACGGGGCCGAACGAGGGGGCCGTGAGGGTGGCGAAGACGCGCGGGTGATCGCGGACGGTGGCGGGGATGTCGCGGCGGTCGTCTCCGGCCAGGCCTGCGCGGATGAGGTGGTAGGTGTCGCCCGCGTAGGTCCAGGCGCAGGACGGACAGCGGGAGGCCCGGCGGTTGCCGCAGGCGACGCGGAGGCGTCCGCCCGGTTCGTTCTCGGTGGAGTAGTGGTGCAGGGTCTCGCCGGTGACCTTGTCCTTGGTGAGGGTCCAGCCGCACAGGTGGATGGGGTCGGCACAGCCGCCGGTGCGGCGGACCTGGTCTTCCCAGCGTGAGTAGTCAGAGGCCGAAGCCACCCTCAGCAGGTCGCCGAGGGTGGTCGGGTCGAGCAGTGTGTCAGGCACGGGCGCCCTCTGGCGTACGGGCCGGGCGGCGGGTTCCGGTGCCCTGGCAGGCCCGGCAGTGCGCGGTGATGGTGCGCAGGTGGCCACGGGAGTCCCGGCCGCCGAGGGTGATGGCGGCGGAGCCGAAGCCGTCGCAGTTCGGGCAGATTCGGGCCGGGGGTGCAGTGCGGTGAGTCATGCTGGCGGTTCCTTCCGGTTGCGAGATCGGATAGGGCACGGCTTCCGGGGCGGCGGATACTTGGCGGTTGACGGCCGCCCCGGGGGCCGGTTAGGAGCGCTGGGCGTTGACCAGCGAGCGGATCACCAGGGCGCAGATCGCGAGTGAAACGCCGGTGACGGCGACCGCCAGGAGCAGCGAGACGAGGACGGCGCCGACGACAAGGACGACGGCGGTGCCGCCGCCCACGAGTGCGGCCAGGCCACCAGGAGTGAGTTGAACCGTGGCCCGGGCAGGAGCAGGGGCCGGCGCCTGTGTGCTCGGCTGGGCCACGACGGCCGTCGGTTCGACGACAGCGGGCGGAGTGACAAGGCCAGTCGGGGCCGGGTTGGTCGGGATCTTCGGGCGGAGCATGACGTTTCTCCCTACTTGACGGCGGTGTCGATGACCGGGGCGAGGAGGCTGTCGGCGAGGAGGTAGCCGCCGAGCAGGAGGACGGCGATGAGCCACCAAGGCGGGCGGATGAGCTTGACGCCGAGGTAGCCGACGGCGATCAGGGCGAGCCAGAGCGGGACGTCCATGGCGGTGGTCTCCTAGCGGACCCGGCAGCGGTGGGTTCGGGCGGCGAGCTGGGCGGCGGACTGGCTGGAGTAGTCGGCGGACCAGCCGCAGCGGTCCGTGGTGCACACGGCGGCGTGCTTGGTCTGGCCGTGGCGGTCGCGGTGGGTGCCGATCTGCACGGGTCCAATCCGCATCACGGCGTGGAAGTGGTCGCGGGCGGGCATGTCAGTCGCTCTCCGTTCGGGTGGCCGACGGGTCGGGGTAGGTGGCGCGGATACCGGCGGCGGTGGCCGGGTCGTTGGTGAGCTGGGCAGCTTCCTCGGCGAGCAGGTGCGCAAGGTAGGGCCGGTCAGCGGCGGTCATCTCGCGGGCGCTGTCGAGGTAGTCGGCGGCGGTCAGGTCGGCCGGGTCACGGGTCATTGGGTTTCTCCCTTCGAGGTCACGTGAGTTGGGCGGCGATGGCCTTGGCGAGTTGGGGCGGTACGCCGAGGCGGGCGCGCAGGGTGTCGCTGTCGATCGGGGCGCCAGTGCGGGCCTGGTGGTCGTCGGCGACCTTGCGGGCGTGGTCGACCAGCGCGGCCGGGACGGGCGGAGCCGGGACAGCAGGTGGTGCCGGAAGGGGCTCGGGCGCCGGAAGCGACGGGGTCTGCTCGGCCTCAGCTGTCGGGTAGCTCTTCTGCTCCACCTCGTTGGCGGAGAGATCGGGCTCAGGTTCGGGGGCCGTGCGTGCCGGCGGTTGCGCCGCGCGATCCTTGGCAGAGTGGGCAAGAAGGGTGCCGCCCATGAAGGCGAGAGCGGGCCATGCGGCGACGAGGATGCGCAGCCAGGCCGGGACGTCGCTTAGGTCGAGCAGTCCTGCGGTGGCGATGTTGGCACCGAGCGAGGCGAACAGGGCGACCACGAACCAGCACCAGGCCAGCCGGGACGGTCCGTCGGTCCGCAGACGTCGCCACGCGGCCACCAGCAGCAAGTCGACGCTGACGGGATAGGCCCAGGCCTTCCAGCCGTCCTGTCCGGCAGCGGCTGCGAGGTCATGCAGGTGGGCGAAGGACAGCGCCCCGGCTATGACAGCTTGGACCAGGACGGCGTCGACGCGGACGGTGGGGCGGGCCATCACAAGTCCTCGCCGGGGTAGGTGGGGCCGTCATCGGGGTCGTAGCCGGGCGGGAAGACGCCGGGTAGCGGCTCCGGCAAAGACAGGGCGAGACACGGGCCCACTGCGTTGACGAAGACCAGGTCCGCGCCGGGGGTGTGGGCGTACAGGGTCAGGGCGCCGAGTAACTGCACCGTGCGGTGGAAGTCCTCGCGGGCGTTCACTGATGCGCCTCCCGATTCTTGGCATGGCGGGGGTAGGGACTTGGCGCGCTTGCGGTCGCGCCGACCGTGAGCGAGGTGGATCTAGGCCGTGGCGGGAGCTGTCTTGGACAGCGACACACGGGCCGGAGGCAGAGCAACCACGGGCCGGAAGGCAGTCAGGGCGGGCAGGTCCGGAGTGCGGTGTGCGTGCTTGTTGCAGATGTTCACGGCCTGCCGCAGGGAAGTGTGCGGGGCGCGGATGCGGTGCCAGCCACCGGTGGAGTCCCCGGCGATAGCGATCCCACGCATTTCGGCCGGGATTTGGATGGCGGCCAGGACGGCGTCGGGGGAGATGTCGCCGAAGGCCATGTTGGCGGAGGTCTCGTCATTGACCCGGTGGGCGGTCCGGCCGGTGAGCTGGGCACGCAGCATGGTGATGCCCTTGCCGAGTTCGGAGCCGAAGCGCTGCCCGCAGATTTCGAGATAGATGCCGGCGGCGCGGCCGAGCTGGGCGAGGCGGACCAGGGCGGTGATGATGCGGTCCCGTCGCTTCTCCTCGTCCTTGGTGGCGAAGAGAGCCAGTTCGGCGACCTCGTCGACCAGGACCACGATCGGGGTCGGGCGCAGGTGTTCGGGCAGATCCCAGATGTCGGCGGCGATCTCCGCATCGGGAACGGCGACGCTGACGCGCTGCTCGGCGCGGATCAGTTGATAGACGCCCTCCATGTGAGTCACGAGCGCTTCCAGCAGTTCCAGCGCGGTGTCGGGGTTGTCGGCGAGGGCGGAGAACCGGCTAGCGAGCGGGAAGAGTTCCACCCCCTGCTTGCAGTCGATGCCGACCAGGGCGACGTCATGCGGCGCCAGCCCCGCCACCAGATTGCGCTGATAGACGGACTTGCCGGACTCAGTGGCGCCCAGGGTCAGACCGTGCGGCACGGCACGGTAGTCGCGATAGTGGACCGAGCCGTCTTCGCGAAGCGCGACGGGGATGCGCATCGGGGCCTGCTCGACCTTGGCGGGCATCTGTACCCGCTTGAGGACGTCATAGCCGGTCATCCGTACTTCCACCACGCTTGAGCGCACCTCGCGGGAGGTGACGCCGTACATGGAGAAGGAGTGGCGCAGGCGGTCCGTCGCGGCCGAGACATCGAAGGCGTCCTGGCCAGGGCGGAGCTTGAGCCGCAGGACCAGGCCCGTCCGGGTCGGGCGTAAGCGCAGGATGCGGGGCGGGCGGGACTCGGGTACCGGGCGGTTGGTCAACCGGGCCAGGGCGAGGCTCCAGCGTGAGGGCGGAACGGTGAGCCCACAGGCGTCCATCACAGAGGCGTAGCGGGCCAGGACGCGCAGAGCGGCGAAGGCGACGCCGAACGTCAACCAGTACCAGGCGGGGCGCCGCCACCGCAGGAGACCCGCAGCGGCGACGACCAACACCACGATGATCACGAACCACGTCATGATCAGGCCGCCTTGGACGCCGAACCAGTTGCGGCCAGCGAGGTGACGGCGACCGCGCGGAAGGCGATGCCATGCCGCTTCTGGCCGTTGAACTCGTTCTCCCACGGCCGAGCGATCAGGCCGGTCAGGGCGACGGGCGTGCCCATGGCGAGCTCACCGGAGATCCCGGTCTCCGGGACGGTGACGGAGAGGATCTCCACCTCGTCGTTGGCCGCGAACATCACGTCCACGGTCATCAGCTTGGCGCCGGTCTCGGTGTCCGTGGCGATCTCACCGGTCCGACGGTCCCGGACCTTGAGCTGTGCGGGCTTGGCGACCATCACGGTCGCGGCGGAGGTGTCGACGGGGATCTGACGCATGATGGAACTCCCTTTCAGGGGCGGGAGCGGCGTACTTGCTTGGCGGTGGGTCGCCGCTCCTGTGTGTTGGAGGAAGCCCACAGCAAAGCCGCAGGCGTTTGCGCTTCCATCTGGTGCGCACCAGTAGATTGCATCTGGTGCGCACCAGATGTCAAGCGGTGTCGCTGTGCTCGGCGTCTCAACTCGCCTTACTGCGACAC
This sequence comes from Streptomyces sp. STAM6, assembly GCF_054963715.1. NCBI lineage: Bacteria > Bacillati > Actinomycetota > Actinomycetes > Kitasatosporales > Streptomycetaceae > Streptomyces > Streptomyces sp. STAM6. The sequence continues at coordinate 100,967 of NZ_JBUEFZ010000004.1, forward strand.
CTCCAGAGAAGCGCTCATGGCAACGCACCGGTAGCCAACAGGGGTTAACACCCGACCGGTTAGCCCCTGCCGACCTGCGTCGACGTCAGGCATGCTGGTGCTACGGCCCCAACACCCCTACGCAGGGCGGCACTACGTGATGAGTGGACTCAAGGCAGCCAGGACGGCACGGGAGTGGTCACAAGAGCGTCTGGTGCGGGAGATCGAGCGTCATGCGCACCAGCACATGCTGACCGTCGCGTCGACAGCGAGCCTGCGCGTCTATGTCTCGGAGTGGGAGAACGGCCGACGGGCGATCTCCAGCCACTATGCAAAGATCCTTCGCGCTCTGCTCGGGGCTACGGATGATGAGCTGAACGGCCAGTCGCGGCCTTTGCCTGCAGTTGCGGCAGCCGACGGATATGACGAGCTCATGAGTCGAATCGATGCGGCTCGAAGCGTCAGCATGACGATGGTGAAGACGTTCATGGATCAGACGGAACTGCTCCGGACTATGGACCGGCAGATGGGCGCTGCCAGTCTCGTCGACCAGATGACCGCCCACTTGGGGACCCTGGAAGACGCCCTCACCTTCGCGGTCCTTCCCGAGACGCGTAGGCCAGTTGCCAAAGCGTTGGCCGGAGCGGCGACCCTGGCGGCTTGGCAGGCGCTCGATGTCGGAGCGGTTGAACGAGCATGGCGCCACTACGAGCTGGGCAAGCGTGCCGCCCAGGAGGCCGAGGAGCCGATGTACCTCGCTCATGCCACGGCCGAGCAGGCCTACGTGCTCTGTGATGCGGGCCGGTCGGACATGGCGGTGCAGCTGGTACGAGACGCGCATCGGCTCGGTGGCAATGCGATGTCCCCGCGGCTGAGGGCATGGCTGTACGCGGCCGAGGCTGAGATCTGTGCTCGAGCTGGTCTCCGCGACGAGTGCCGGCGGGCGCTTGAGCACGCAGCGCGACACCTGCCGGCGGGAGAGGAGGCCCGCGACCCCGACATGCTGAGCATCTTCCTGAACGAAGGACATCTGGCAAGGTGGCGCGGAAACGCACTCGCGCTCATAGGCGATGATGAGGCGGTGGCCAGCCTGTATGCGGCCCTCGAAACGGCCGACCCTACGTTCATCCGAGCATCGGCGGGGCTGCGGTGCGACCTGGCCCAGGCGCACCGGGAGCGCGGCGAGTATGACCAGGCGCACGAACACCTGCGGCAAGCTCGTCTTGTGGCCAGCCGGACAGGGTCAGTCCGCTATCGGCGCCGGATCGAACAGCTCACGCAACGGTTGTAGGCGCAACGCCAGCACCCCGCGAGGCGAGCACATGCAGTAGGGCGACAAGCGTGCCGGAACCCATCAGCTCACCACGGGCCATAAGGCCGGGGATGTCGGAGAGGGGCACCCAGGCGACGTGCCCAGCCTCCTCCAGGTCGGTCGGCTCACCGACGAGCTTTGCTCCCCGGCCCACGTAGATCTCGTGGGGCGAGTCGACCATGCCGACCATCGGCTGGTAGGTGACCACGTGCTCCAGGGCGTTCGGGCGCCAGCCGGTCTCTTCCTCGACTTCGCGCAGTGCTGTCTGCAGGGGGTCTTCTCCCTCGTCCACGATGCCGCCGGGCAGCTCCCAACCGAACGTCTGGGGGACGAAGCGGTACCGCCACATCATCAGCACGCGGTCCTGGTCGTCGATGACGGCCGCGATGGCCACGTGATGCAGTCGTACGACGTGATGCTCGAAGCGCTCAACTCCGGGCGGTTCCACGTCCATGAGGGTGAGCCTCACCCACCGGTTGTCGTACACCGTCCGCTCGCCATGGATCTGCCACGGCTCGACGTCGCCGGGCGCTTCAGTGGTGATGGACCGGTCGGGCACCCGATAGGAGCTACGGCCGTGGACCTCCACGGCGCCCTCAGCGACGAGCTTGGCCAGCACCTGGCGCAGAGCCGTGCGACCGATGCTCAGCTCTTCCGACAGGGTCCGCTCGGACGGGAGCTTGGAACCTGGCGAGTACTTGCCCGTCGCGATCCACTCGCGAATCGTGCGGTAGACCCGCTCAGACTTCGGTCCCATCCGGTGAGCACACTCCTGCCGTCGTTGTGTCGGGTTAACCCGACACAAGCGTAGCCGTGTGCCTACTCACGTGAGTAGGCACCGACAGACCAGGCGGCCATGGGGGAGCGCGGTAGAACTTTCCCTACTTCATCAAGGGCGCTTCCGCCGCCAAGGCGGCGTCGCGCGCCCGTCGCCCCGGACCTGCGCTCCTGTCTCCGCCCCGCTCTGGCCCGGACCGCCGGCCGCGCGCCATGGGCTATGGGCTTGATGGGCCTGGGTTGGTCGGCCACCTGTTCGTCAGAACGGATGCCTCCGGCGGGGGCGCTCCGGCTCCGGGATGCCGGGGGCCGGTACTGCGACTGCGGGCCCGATTTGGGGCTCGGTGGTGAGCTGTCATCCCGTCTGCCGTCGACCCAGGCAAGCCATAGCAGACCAGTCGCCTGGGGCCCAGGTCGTTCGTCCAGCAGGGCGCTCCACCTGGGCCCCAGGCGACTGCCCCGCTATCACTCCGTGTGGGTCGACGGCAGACGGGATGACAGCAAGGGTGCGCTGTGGCTGCAGATCGTGTGTCCCGCAGGAATCGCATTTGGGTAGAGTTGCTACGCGACTAGCCAGGGGCAACTACAGTTATCGCCATGCCCCGCAGCGGCCGATCGACACCTGAGCGATATACGTGGTTGCCCCACAGAGCCGTACGCGCATGCGAGCGCTTAGCCAAGCGGCACTCCGCGCCATTTGAAGAGGCGCGCCACTTCATGATCGACGTGGCCGCCTTTCTTGCCGTCATGGCATATCCGGCGCGAGGTACACGGAGAAGTCGCCAAGATATCCTAGATGGCTTGACTCTTGTTACTGAATTGAAAGTCCTGGTGGAGTCTTCGGAGGAGCGCTTGCTCCGCGAGGCGCGACGCCGTGGAATAACCTTTCGGGAAATAGCCGAGGCTATGGCCATGCGGAGCAGGCAAGCCGCTGAGCAACGGTTTATTCGACTCGTTGGGGGTCACGGCCCTGCTGAGCAGGATCACATGAACCGTCGTCGCCGGGACCGTTTTGGCTACGAGATTGATGCCCAGAGCAGGCATGAAGATCACATGTGGAACCTGGGTGCAGCATTTCGGTCGCTTGCCCTCGACTCTCTTCTCCCTGAGGAGATTGCGAAAGAGGAGGGGAAGAGGGAGAGCTCCTAGATTCCCCCCCGTTCATGGCGGAGATTTGGTGGAGCAGGAGAAGCGCTCCGGCTATCGCCGTCATCTGCTCGGGCGACATGAAACGAGAGCAGGCCACAAGGAATCCGGCCTGAACAGCAATTCGCAAACTTGCGGCCTGCCTAAGCTTTTTAAAGCATGCCCGAACCTTCTTGCGCACCAGCGTATCCCCCTAATGTTGGCGGCGATTGGTGTAGTGATGCGTCAAGAATGCCAGCTCAGAGATGGCTGGCCTCAATCTAGAAAATGTTATCCAGTGTCATCCCCGCTCGTTGGCGCTGAGCGTGCAGGTGGCGGCCACAGGGGTCTCCGCCGGGGCTCTCAAAGCTGTCAACGATTACTTGACTGCATTCGGCTACACCATCCGCGGCTGCCAGGCGACGACGCCGAAGGCTTTGGAGCCGTGTGCCCCGCTGCGCTCCCCTTCGCGCCTTCCCGGCCATGGCCGGCTCGCGAGACGATGCCGAGGTTCGTACGGCTGCTCAGGAGGGGGTGGAGAGGGCGTGACCCAGCCGAAGTGCGGAGCTCCAAAGAAGGGCGGGGGTCGGTGTACGAGGCTGGCCATCGTGGGCAGTGGCCAGTGCTACCAGCACCAGGGAGAGTGGACAGCCCGCGCACAGGCGGACCGCAAGAAGAAGGAAGCCGAGGCGAAGAAGCAGGAGCTTCGGAAGAAGAAGCGGTCCTGGTGGTGACCGGCGCTGACGTCGTAGCTGACAGCAACGCGGGTAGGCGGTGGCGCTCGTAAGTAGTCGGGCAGAGGCACTGCGTTCTGGGCTTGACTGGTGGGGTGGGCGCCGAGCGAACTCCTAATGCCGTGGTCATGTACCGGGCACGCGTGTGGCAGCTTTGCTGCCCATGGCCGATGACGTCGTGTTGCGCCTTGACCGCGCCAGTGCAGAAGAGCTGTACGAGGTGCGCGCGGGCCTTGGGTGGTCCGCTCGCTGGGCATGATCAGGCCCGGACAGTAGGCGAGGGTCGGGCCGTCCCTGGGCCGTGCGAGGCCGCCCGAGGCTGATCGATGACGACCGACAGTGACAGGCGAGCTACGGCACCAAGCGGCGAAGCCCCTGGTCGGGGGTGCCGGAGCATACGGGTTTCCGTCGCAGGGTGGCGGTCAGGCAAGATGGGGTGTATCTGCCCACTCTCGGACTGCCGGACGGTTTCTCTTGGCTGAGTACATCTACACGATGCGCAAGACGCGCAAGGCGCACGGCGACAAGGTCATCCTCGATGACGTGACGCTGAGCTTCCTGCCCGGTGCGAAGATCGGTGTGGTCGGCCCGAACGGTGCCGGTAAGTCCACCGTGCTCAAGATCATGGCGGGCCTGGAGCAGCCCTCCAACGGTGACGCCTTCCTCTCCCCCGGCTACAGCGTCGGCATCCTCCTGCAGGAGCCCCCGCTGAACGAGGAGAAGACGGTCCTGGAGAACGTCCAGGAGGGCGTCGCCGAGATCAAGGGCAAGCTCGACCGCTTCAACCAGATCGCCGAGCAGATGGCGACCGACTACAGCGACGAGCTCATGGAGGAGATGGGCAAGCTCCAGGAGGACCTGGACCACGCCAACGCGTGGGACCTGGACGCCCAGCTCGAGCAGGCCATGGACGCCCTCGGCTGCCCGCCCGCCGACTGGCCCGTCACCAACCTCTCCGGTGGTGAGAAGCGCCGCGTCGCGCTCTGCAAGCTGCTGCTGGAGGCTCCCGACCTGCTGCTGCTCGACGAGCCCACCAACCACCTGGACGCCGAGTCCGTGCAGTGGCTGGAGGCGCACCTCGCCAAGTACGCCGGCACCGTCGTCGCCATCACCCACGACCGGTACTTCCTCGACAACGTCGCCGAGTGGATCCTCGAGCTCGACCGCGGCCGTGCCCACCCCTACGAGGGCAACTACTCCACCTACCTGGAGAACAAGGCCGCGCGTCTGAAGGTCGAGGGCCAGAAGGACGCCAAGCGCCAGAAGCGGCTCAAGGAAGAGCTGGAGTGGGTCCGCTCCAACGCCAAGGGACGCCAGGCCAAGTCCAAGGCCCGCCTCGCCCGGTACGAGGAGATGGCCGCCGAGGCCGACAAGATGCGGAAGCTGGACTTCGAGGAGATCCAGATCCCGCCGGGCCCGCGCCTGGGCAACGTCGTCGTCGAGGTCGAGAACCTCAACAAGGCCTTCGGCGACAAGGTCCTCATCGACGACCTCAGCTTCACGCTGCCGCGCAACGGCATCGTCGGCGTCATCGGCCCGAACGGCGCCGGCAAGACCACCCTGTTCAAGATGATCCAGGGCCTGGAGCAGCCGGACTCCGGCACGATCCGCGTCGGCGACACCGTCAAGATCTCCTACGTCGACCAGAGCCGCGCCAACATCGACCCCAAGAAGACGCTGTGGGCCGTCGTCTCCGACGAGCTGGACTACATCAACGTCGGCCAGGTCGAGATGCCGTCCCGCGCGTACGTCTCCGCGTTCGGCTTCAAGGGCCCGGACCAGCAGAAGCCCGCGGGCGTGCTGTCCGGCGGTGAGCGCAACCGACTGAACCTGGCGCTCACCCTCAAGCAGGGCGGCAACCTGCTGCTCCTCGACGAGCCGACCAACGACCTGGACGTCGAGACCCTCTCGTCGCTGGAGAACGCGCTGCTGGAGTTCCCCGGCGCGGCCGTGGTCGTCTCCCACGACCGCTGGTTCCTCGACCGAGTCGCCACGCACATCCTGGCGTACGAGGGCGACTCCAAGTGGTTCTGGTTCGAGGGCAACTTCGAGTCCTACGAGAAGAACAAGATCGAGCGCCTCGGTCCGGACGCCGCCCGCCCGCACCGTGCCACCTACAAGAAGCTCACCCGGGGCTGAGGCAGCAGCAGTGGCTCGTCACATCTACCGTTGCCCCCTTCGCTGGTCGGACATGGACGCCTTCGGGCACGTCAACAACGTCGTCTTCCTGCGGTACCTGGAAGAGGCGCGGATCGACTTCATGTTCCGGCTGGCGCCGGGGGACGGCTCCCCCTCGTTCTCCGGCGGCTCCGTCGTGGCCCGGCACGAGATCGACTACGTACGGCCGCTGGTCCACCGGCACGAGCCCGTGACCATCGAGTCGTGGGTGACGAAGATCGGCGCGGCGTCCCTGACGATCGCGTACGAGATCAAGGACCCCGACCAGGTGTACGTCAGGGCCTCGACCATCGTCGTCCCCTTCGACCTGGAGGCACAGCGCCCGCGCCGCATCTCCGCCGAGGAGCGGGCGTTCCTGCAGGAGTACGTGGACGACGGCATGCGGTCCGGCGGACAGGGGGAGGCCGCCGCGGCATGACGGCGCCGCTGCACTTCGCCGATCCCAGGGAGGCGGCCGGACTGGCCGCCTTCCTCACCCGGCTGCTCCACTACGACCGCGCCGCCGCCGTCCGCCTCCAGGCCGGCGGCGGGGTCCTGGCCGTGTTCGGGCGCCCACCGTCGTTCGAGGTGCTCGCCGTCCGCACGGCCGCGCTCATGGACGACGCGCCGCTGGACATCACCGTCTCCGCGGGCCAGTTCCTCGACGGCATCGAGGAGACCGTCGGCAAGGCCATCGTGCCCGCCGCCGTCACCGGCCCGCCGTGGGCCGGGGTCCTGCCCCCGCGCGGCGGCTGGCAGGAGGTCCCCGGGCTGCCGGACGCCGCCGGGCTGCGCGGCGCGGTCGCCGCGGCCGTGGCCGAATTCCGCGCCCGCGACGAGGAACTCCCCGCCGAACGCCGCACCCGCGCCGAACGCGACCGGATCGGCCACGACATCTGGTCCCGCACCATCGGCACGACCGGCCTGCCACTGCGCGCCGCCCACGCCGCGCACTCCCTCGGCTTCCTGCCGCCCGCCCCGGCCGGACACGAAGTGCCGGTGACGCTGCTCGGATCCGGCTCGTGGCTCCGGCTGCGCACCCCGTTCGGCTCGGTCGCCGTCCGCACGAACGGCCTCGGCGGACTGAGCGTCACTCCCGTCCGGAACGCCCCGTAGCGTCCGCGTCCGGCCACACGCCGATGTGGTCCCGCTCCAGCTCCAGCATCACCCGGTGTTCCATGCCCAGGGTCCGGGTGTACTCGGCCGGCAGCTGGAGACGGCCCGCGCGGTCCAGCGTCGCGTACTCCCGCGCCACCACCGACTCCCGGCCCTCCGCGTCGACCTCCGTACGGCGCAGGACCTCCGACGAGGTGCGCCCGTCACGGATGGCGACCGACCGGCGGACCTCGCCCGCCACCGCCCGGTCGTGGGTGACGATCACGATCGTCGTACCCAGCTCCTGGTTGGCCCGGCGGAACGCCGCGAAGACCTGCTCACCCGTCGCCGAGTCCAGTTCGCCCGTCGGCTCGTCGGCGAGCAGCACGGCGGGGGAGTTGGCCAGCGCGACGGCGATCGCGACCCGCTGCTGCTGACCGCCGGACATCTGGTGCGGGCGCCGGTCGCGGCAGTCCTCCACCTCCAGCATGGCCAGCAGCTCCCGCGCCCGCTCCGCCTTGCGCCGGCTCCGGCCCCGCAACTGCATGGGCAGTGCCACGTTCTGGGCCGCCGTCAGATACGGCAGCAGATTGCGGGAGGTCTGCTGCCACACGAATCCGACCACGTCACGCCGATAGTGCAGACGGGCCTTCGCGTCCATCGTGAGCAGATCGCGGCCCGCCACCGTGGCCGCCCCCGCCGTCGGCACATCGAGGCCGGCCAGGATGTTCATCAGGGTCGACTTGCCGCTGCCCGACGCCCCCACCAGCGCCATCAACTCGCCCTCCGCCACCAGCAGATCGAGCCCTTGCAGCGCCTGCACCTCCACCCCGTCCGTGGTGAAGACACGGACCAGCCGGTCGCAGACGATCAGCGCGTCATGCCCGTACGAAGGCCCTTCCCGCCGGGCGGCGGCCCGCCGCTCCAGCTCCGCGAGGGTCGTGCCGGCGGTCTCCCGTGCGCTCATCGCATGTCTCCTGACCTCAGTTCCCCGATCGGTCCCCGGCGGGTCACCCACCAGGCCTGCGCCAGGGCGACCGCCGCCGCCAGCAGCACCAGCCCCACCGCGGGCAGCGTCAGCGACCAGGCGTCGGCCGCGAGCGGTACGCCGCCGGCGTCGGCGAAGCCGGGCGCGGCGGCAGGCGCCAGCCGCGCCGGATCCACGCCGGGGGACAGCAGCACGACGGCCGCCCAGCCGGCGAGCACTCCGCCCACCGCGGCCGGCAACACCTGCGGCAGTGCCTCCAGCACCAGCAGCCGGCGCCCCTGCCGGCCGGTCAGCCCCAAGGTGCGCAGCCGGGCCAGCAGGGCCGCCCGCTCACGCGCCGTGTGCAGGAAGGAGAACAACAGGGCCAGCACGGCGTACCCGGCGCCGGCCGCGACAGCCGTGGCATAGACCCGTTCGGCGCCGGTCTGCATGGGAGACTCCACGAACCGCTCGCGCGCCTCCGAGCGCAGCAGCACCGACAGGTCCGGGCCGGCCGACCGGACGGCCGACCGCAGCGCCACGGCGTCGAGCGACCCGCCCGACACCAGCAGGACCGTGTCCGCGCGGTGGGGGAGAGCGGCGCCGTCCACGACGAGGAAGTCCGCGTCGGGCACCGCCGGGGTCCGCTCACGCACCCCCACGACCCGTACCACGAACGTCCCCGCCCGGGACTCCACCAGCAGGGACTCGTTCCCGATCCGCTCGGCGACGGAAGGCGACACGATCGCCCTCAGCACCGGATGCCGTGTGCCCTGAGCATCCTGGGCCGGGGGTTCGGCGGTTGGCGTGGGATGGGTGGGGCGCCCGGGGTGGGGGGTGGACGTCAGGGCGTCCGCCGGGAAGGCGCCGAGACCCGTGCGGCGCGCCAGCTCCGCGTAGGCGGCCGGGTAGACGCCGATCAGGGTCATGCCCAGCGAGCCCGGCACACCCGGCCGGGACGCCAGCGGCACCCCGTACTCGACCTGCACACCCGTCACGTCCTGTACGCCTTCCGTTCCGCGGACCGCGTCCGCCAGGCCGGCCGGCAGGGGGACCGCCTCGGCCCGGCCCGACACCCGCGCGTCGGCCCCGGTCGCCTGGAGCGACGCCCTGTCGCGGGCGTCCGCCACACCCGACAGCACCGCGCCGCCGAACGCCGCCGTCGTCAGCGCCACCAGCAGCGCCAGCAGCGGCACGGCGCCCGTCGGCGACGACCTGGCCGCCCGCGCCAGCGACAGATGCCCCACCGCACCGCGCAGGCGGTGCGCGGGCCGCGCCAGCCACCGCAGCGGCACCGGATACAGCCGCACGAGTACGAGCGCCGCGACCAGCGCGACCAGCACCGGCGCGGCGCTGACCAGATGGTCGCCGTCCTCCGAGGTGCCCCGTCGCCGCAGTGCCACCACCGCGCCCACCGCCAGCACCAGCACGGTCAGTTCGGCCACCGTGCGGCGGCGGGACGGCCGCGCGGCGACCAGATCATCCCGCCCGGCCGCCGCCCGCGGCCACCGGTGCAGGTGCACCGCGCGCAGCGGCAGCGCCGCACACGCCACCAGCGCGACCGCCCCGGCACCGGCGGCCGCCTGCCCGAGCCGCGCCTCGCCCACCAGCAGGACCGCCAGGAGCAGACCGAGCCCGGCGGCCGGCACGGCGACCACCGCGGTCTCCGCGAGCAGACGCCCGCCGATGCCGCGCAGCGAACCGCCTCGCGAGCGCAGCAGCGCCAGTTCGTCGCGGCGCCGTGCCGCGGACAGCCCGCCCGCCATCGCCAGCACCACCGCGGCGACCGCCCCGATCCCGAACGCGGCGACCGCCACCACCGGGGCGACCGCGCCGCGCATCCCGCTGTACGAGCCGACGATCTCGTCCAGGTGCGTGGCCAGGGCGGCGTTCCCGCCGACCGTGTCCCGCAGCCGCAGCAGATCCGGCCCACCCGTCAGCGAGGCGACCGCCGACGTCAGCCGCGGCAGATCACCGACCGTGAGCCCCGAGGTCTCGGGCGCGATCCGCCAGAACGCCTCCGGCTCACCGGGCGTACCGAGCAGCGCGGGCGCCGCCTCGGGCGCCAGCAGCAGCCCCGCGTGCCAGTAGTGGCGCGGCGCGTCACCGGGAGCCGTCTTCAGCTCGGCGGTGCGCAGCACCGGCTCGACCGACCAGTAGCCCGCGTCGGGGGCGCGCGGCTCCACAACACCGGTGATCCGCACGGTGAACCGTCCGTGGGCTCCGTTCGCGAGACGCACCACCGAACCGGCCCGGAGCTTCAGCGTGGTCGCCGTCCCGGCCGTGACGGCCGCCTCCACCTCCGTGGTCCCGGCCGTGACCGCGGACGGCGCCGCGGGCAGCCGCCCCGCCCGCACGGTCGCGTGCCGGGCCAGGTCCGACGGCGTGGCCAGGGTGAACTGCGGCGGCACACCGTCCGGAGCGGGCAGCGCCGGGTCCGGCGCGGACAGCGGCTTGTCGGTCCGCATCCCGTACGACGACTGGGCCGGATCGGCCCGCACCGGTTCCGGCAGGGCCGCGACGACCTTCCGGTGCAGGCCGCGCAGAGCCTCGGGGCGCACCGCCGCTTCGAGTTCCGCCGTGGCGGCGGCCGCCACGGGGACGGTCAGCTCGACGACACGGTCGGCGGGGTCGGCACCGCGCAGCTGATGGCGCAGCCCCTCCGTCTCGTACGCCTCGACGGCCCGCGGGAACGCGGCGGCCAGGAACGCGGTCACCGCCACGAGCAGCGCCGACGCCACGGCGGCCAGGGGGAAGGTACGCAGCCTGGTCCGCACCCACGGGGCGACCACAACCGGCGGGCGGGACATGTCAGTTGCCTCCCTGGTGGCGCAGCGTCACCGCGGGGTCCTGCCGGCGCAGCGCGATCGCCGCCACCGTCAGCAGCGGCAGGACCACCACACCGGCCAGCAGCAGCGCGACCGGGCCCGGCGGCAGTTCCACCAGCACCTCCGGCACCGGCCGGGCCGCCTGCCCGGTGAGCACGACCAGCGGCACCACGGCCCGCGTCAGTACGGCCCCGAGCACGAGCCCCACCAGCAACGCGACGCCGACCAGCAGACCCTGCTCGGCCGCGAGCAGCCGGGCGAGCCGGCGCCGCGGCGCACCCAGCGCCCGCAACACAGCGAACTCCGCGGCCCGTTCCCTCAGCGAACCGGCCGCGCTCACCGCGAAGCCCACCGCCGCCAGCACCACCGCGGCCACCGCGACCGCCGGCAGCGCCGACCGCGGGCCCGCACCGAGTGGATCGTCCAGCAGTTCACCGGCCGTCTCGTCCCGCACCAGCACCTGCGCGGGGTCGGTGCCCGCCCGGGCGCGCAGCGCGTCCGCCACAGCACCGGCCCGCCCCGGGGCGGTGGCCAGCCACCACTCGGTGGGGGCGAGGGGGGCGCCGGACCGGGACACGAGGAGCCGGTTCACCGCGTCGAGGTCCACGAGCAGCGCGCCCCCGTCCCCGGCCGGCGGGGCGGTGACCGCACCGGCGACACCGGGGCCGGTCGTCGGGATCTCATGTACGACGGAGGTGATCCGCACCCGCAGCTGTGCCCCGGAGACCGTCACGTCGAGGCTCTCGCCCTCCCGCGCACCTGCCGCGGCGAGGAACGCGTCCGTCGCGATCGCCGGCACCTCGTCGGCGGCCGGCGGGCGCGGCGCGGTGATCCGTACGGTGAAGTCCTCGGGTTCGAGCCGGGGATCGACGGCCGAGACCCCGGTGTCGTACACGAGCGCCAGCGGCGTCCGCGCCGTGGCCGAGACCGGGACGGACTTCGCCGGTCCGGGCGCGGCCATGCTGTCGGTGAGGGCCGCCCGCCACGCGCCGAGGCCGCCGCCCGGCAGCGGAACCGGCCGCGTGACGCCGTTCGCGCCGAACGCCACCAGCCGTTCGAGGGTGAAGCGGTGCCGCTCGCCCGTGCCGTACGGGATCCGCCCGTTCAGCTCCAGCCCGGTCAGCGTCACCGGCCCGGCCGGCCCGCCGGACGCCCGCCCCAGGTCCACGGTGACCCGCCCCGCCGCCGGACCGCCCACTGGCAGCCGGTACGCGAGGCCGTAACGGTCCTCGACGGTCACGGCGACGGAGACGGCCGGAGGCACGGAAAAGACCGCCGCGGCGCCGGCCGTGCGGGGCGCGCCGGCCGCGCCGGACCCGCCGGACCCGCCGGACCCGCCGGACCCGCCGGACGCGGCGTCCGCGCGGGTCCGGCCCGCAGCCGCGGACACGGTCGCGGGGTCGGTGGTACCTGGGGTGCCGGACGCCGGTGGCGTATCTGCGTCGCCTGCGGATGTGGCCGGAGCGTGGGTGGCGCCTGGGGTGCTGGGCGCGGGTGGAGTGCCGGCGGGGGTCGTGGGGGCGGCAGGAGCGTCGGCCGTGCTCGGAGCGCCGGATGTGGCCGGAGCGTGGGTGGCGCCTGGGGTGCTGGGCGCGGGTGGAGTGCCGGCGGGGGTCGTGGAGGCGGCAGGAGCGTCGGCCGTGGTCGGAGCGCCGGATGCGGCCGGACCGTCGGCGGCACCCGGAGCGCCGGACACGGCAGGAGCGTCGGCGGCACCCGGAGCGGTGGGCGGGGCGCTCCCGGGGGGCGCGCCGGTGATCCGCAGATCCAGCCCGAGCCGCGTCGTGCCCTCCGGCAGGACAAGCCCGGGCCGTACCCCCTGCCGCGGCGGCGTCACCCCGTCGAACAGCCGGTCCGGTCCGCCACCGGCCAGATCGTCCCGCAAGAGCAGCCCCGTGCGGGCGTGCGCCGTGTCGAGCGCCAGCACCGTCGCCGTACGCTCACCGGGCACCTCGGTCACCGCGCGATGCGCGGGTGCCGCGTCCCGCACCCCCGCCAGCCGCGCGTACGCCCCCGCCGCCCCCGGATCACCGCTCCGGTCGTCCAGCACCCGCACCGACGTGCCGGTACGGAAGTCCGCCTGATCGCGCTGCGAGCGGTCCCACGACGCGCTCTGCCCGATCGCCAGCATGCCCATCGCCACCGCCAGCACCAGCAGCAGCACCGGGCCCGCACCCCGCGAGGGCCGCCGGCTGAACTGCCAGCCCGCCAGCGCCGCCGACAGCCCCCGGCCGCGCGCCGCGCGCCGCTCCGCCAGCCGGGCCGCGGGCGGCAGCAGCCGCAAGGTGAGCACCGTCCCCGCCAGCAGTGCCAGTGCGGGCGCCAGCACCAGCAGCGGGTCGATACCGAGCCCGCCCTCGCCGTCACCGCTCAGCACTCCGCCGCCGGACGCGCCCGACTGCCGGTCCAACTGCCAGTACGCCACGGCCGCGATCAGCAGCAGCCCCACGTCCGCGCCCGCCCGCACCGGACCCGGCAGTGCGGCGGCCCGCCCCCTCAGCAGCCTCGCGGGGCCCGCCGTGGAGGCCAGCGCCGGCGCCACGACCGCCGCGGCGCAGCACACCGCCACTCCGGCGGCGATCAGCCACACCTGCCCGGCCGGGGCCTCGCCGAGCCGCAGACCGATCCGGGCCGCCGTCCCGTGCCCGGCCAGCAGCCGGGTCAGCGGGCCCGCCAGCAGCGGGGCGACCAGGGCGGCGGGCAGGGCCAGCAGCGCGGCCTCCGCGGCGACGAGCCCGGCGATCCGCCGCCGCGACCCGCCCCGCGCCCGCAACAGCTCCGTCTCCCCGGCCCGTTCGGCGCTGAGCAGCCGCGCCACCAGCAGCAGCGCGTACCCGGCCAGCAGCACCAGCTGCACGGCCACGATCGTCAACGTCGAGCGCGAGACGAGCAGCGCACGCTCGATCTCGGTCAGCACCGACGGCAGCGACGTCCGCGCGCTCGCCGCGCCCCCGAAGCCGGGGTCTTCGGCGACGGCCGACGGACCGGCCGTCGCCGACGCGCGCAGCGCGCCGATCGATCCGGCGGTGAGGTCGGAATAGTCGGCCGACGCCAGCCAGGACGTCTCGTCGGTGGGGACCCGGCCGGACGCGAGCACCGCCGGGTCGGCGACCAGCGGACCGTACGTGGTGAACACGACCGTCCGCACACCCCGGCCCCCGAGCGGGTCCAACCGCCAATAGGGATCGGCCGGATCGGCCAGCCGGTAGACGCCGGTGACCAGCGCGGTGAGACGGTGCCCGTCGAGCCGGGCGGTCAGCGGCAGCCGCGACCCCGGCCCGAGCCGCAGCCGCTCGGCGGCCTCCTGCGGCACCGCGACGCCGACGGGCCCGGTGCCGCCCGAGCCGGCCGCGGGCCAGCTCCCCCGCACCAGCCGCAGCCGGGAACGGTCGAGGGCGGCGAAATGCGTCAGGTCCGGCTCGTCCCCGCCCCCGCCCCGGGCACGCGGGCGGAGCTCACGCGGCAGCGCGTACGACACGGACCGCTCCAGCTTCCGCACGGTGACCGGCAGCCCGCCGAACGTCCGGCGCGCCCCTTTCCGGGCCGACTGGTCCGCCGCTTCCCGCCGCTCCAGGGGCACTTGGGCGGTGACCACGAGCGAGGCGGCGGACGCGGCACGGCCCCGCAGGGTGTGCCGGAGCGCCGCGTCCCCGATCGACCCCGAGAAGGCGGCGAGCGACGCCAGCACCGAGGTCGTCAGCAGTACGGCGAGGAGCGCCGCGGCGAGCAGCGGCCGGTGCGCGCGCACGCGCAGAAGAACGAACCCCGTCACCCGGCCCCCTACCGATCCCCCTCGAACGCCTGAACGTTCAAGGGATGCTTTCAGAGGGCACGTGTTCAGGTAACCGCTTGCGGGACGACCTTGACTTGATCGTGACCGTTATCCGGTGCCGGAGCACCGAACTCCGGCCAGGTGCAGCCGATTTCAGTCGCCGTGCGGCACCCACCGGTGTGTGAACCGGGCGGCCAACCACCCGCCCGCCAGGGTCACGGCCCCGCAGACGACGACGGCGGCGGCGAGGCCGCCCGTGAGGAGACCGAGCGGTGAGTCACCCGTCGTGGACAGGAACCCGAGGTTGAACGCCGCCAGCAGCCCGGAGAACAACGCCGCCAGGACCAGCGCGCACACCGTCGGCACTCCCATGCCCCACCACGCCGTTCGCAGATGGAACCGCACGCCGGAGGTGTAACCGGCCAGCGGACGCAGCTCGTCGGCCCGGTCGAGGAACGCGTGCAGGAGCCCGGCCGTGCCGGTGAGGGCCAGCAGGACGAACGAGATCGAACCGAGGAGGACGACCCAGTTCGCGATCCGGGCGCGCGCGGAGGCACCGATGACCTGGCCGTCGCCCGGGACATCCACGCGCGGCAGGGGAAGCGTCGCATACGCGGCCCGTTCCACGCTTTCGCGTCCGTCCTGGGTAGCGAGGAGGATGACGAAGCTGTCGTCCCGCCTGTGTCCGACCCGTGCGTCCGAAGCCTGGACGGTGGCGGCGCGGAAAGGCATCCAGCTCAGTGCCTCGGTACGCGGCGTGCGCTCCCGGAACACCTCCTCGGACGGGACAGGTGCCTCGGTCGGGCACGAACGGAGCGGGCCGAGTGCGGCGAGATCGTCGCAGCCGGCACGCAGGACGGGCAGCGCGGGGGTGCCGTCGCTCGTGACGCGCAGCACGCGGTTCCGCGGATCCAGAGCTGCCAGGAACCGGTCCACGGCGGCCTTTTCCGCCGGTGCGCCGGCGACGTACAGCAGCCGCCCGTCCAGCCGCTCGGCCAGCGCGGTCGCACGCGCGGCGTCCTCCGTCAGCGCCGTGATGGTGACCTGGACCTGGGCCAGCAGCCCGAGCAGCACGGCGATCGCGGCGCACGACCGGCCGATCACGCCCGGATGGGCGGCCGCCCAGCGACCGCCGATCAGCCGCGCGGCATTTCCCTGCCTCCGCCCTGTCAGCCGCCGGGCGAACGCGGCAGCGGCCCGACCTACCAAAGGCGGCATTCCGAGGAGGGCCAGGATCATGCCGACCGTGAAGAGCCGGACGCCGATCGTGTAGCCGATCATCGCGCCCCACAGCGCGCACAGGGTGCCGAGTCCGCAGAGAGACCCGGGCCACGCGGAAGGCCGGTCCCGCCCCGGCCTGGGCCGGTTGCCCTCCCCGACGGCCGCGATCCGCAGGTGGAGAGCGGCGAATCCGGCGCACAGCAGCGCCCACACCGGCAGCAGGCTGATCGGGAACCACCACCGGAGCGGCACCAGATCGGCGGCCGCGATCTCGTATCCGGTCACCGGGAGCCGCACACCGGTCCATGTGACGATCGTCAGCGGTACACCGGCGAGCACGGTACCGAGCGCCAGCGGGCGGAGACACTCGCCGACGGCGATCCGTCCCCGTACGGAGCGTCCGGCGCCGATCGCGTACAGCACGGCGAGACGCCGGTCGCGCTCCCGGGCGCCGAGCCGGGACGCGACGACCAGCAGGACCACGGCCGGGAGAGCGAGGAACGGGGTCATCAGCCAGTGCAGGTCGGCCTCGGGGCGGTCGAACCCCTGGCTCAGCTGCCACGACGGGTCTCCGTCGGGCACGCCGTAGCCGACCACACGCCGTACCGCCATGCCCGACTTGATGTCCACACCTGCCGACGCGCGGCGGTAGACGAAGAGCTCGCCCGGGTCGGCCAGTCCGCTCGGTGCGATGACCCCGGCCAGCCTGCCGTAGCGGGTCGCCGCCCCTGGCATGGCTGCGAGCAGCGCGGGCGACACGAACGACTCACCAGGCTCGGGCCAGCGCGGCAGGCCCGGCGGGAGCGGTGCCGACGGCGACGCGGGTTCGATGTGCACGACCGAAAAGCTCCGCGCCCCCCATTCGTCGTCGGAGTCCGTCCACCACGCCGACGGCTTTATGTCTCCCCCCTGCCCGGCCACGATCGGCAGCCGGGCCAGCAGACGAGCGTCCCGCCCCTCGTACACGGCGTGGTTGGTCTGCATGCCCCAGACCAGCAGTGCCGTCGCCATCGCGGCGAGGACCAGGCACAGTGCCTGGACGCCCTGACGGGGGTCCTTGGGTCCCGGGGCACGCCGCCCGACGGCTAGCAGTTGCGCTGTCGCCCCCCGCCGGTCGCCTCTCATGCCTCCACCGCTGTGGTGTCCCGCAAGGTGCCGTCCCGGAGGGCGAGCCGCCGGTCGGCATGATAAGAGACCACCGGATTGTGGGTGACGACGACCAGCGTGCAGCCGTACTGGGCAGGCAGCGCGAACAGCAACTCGCAGACGTCGTCGGTCGTGTACTCGTCGAGGGCGCCGGTCGGTTCGTCCGCCAGGATCAGGGGTGGCCTCGTCGACAGGGCCCGGGCCACGGCGACGCGCTGGCGCTCACCACCCGAGAGGACGCCCGCGCGCGAGTCCGCGACCCCGCCCACGCCGAGCTCGCCGAGGAGTCGCTCGGCCGTCGCATAGGCCTTCCGCCGTCCCGTCCCACCGATCAGCAGGGGCAGAGCGGCGTTCTCCACCGCGGTGAGGTCCGGGAGCAGTTCACCGAACTGGTAGATGAAGCCGAGGGTACGCAGCCGCCACGCCGCGGCCTTGGCGGGCCGCAGCGTGGCGATGTCCGTACCGCAGACCTCGATGGTCCCGGCCTGGGGGCGGTGGAGCCCGGCGAGGCAGGAGAGCAGTGTGGACTTACCGCTCCCACTGGGGCCCATGACGGCCACGGACTCGCCGGCGTCGGCGATCATGTCGGCGTTCCGCAGCAACGTACGGCCGCCCAGCGTGCAGGTGAGGCCGGAGACGGTCAAGGCGCGGGTTGTCATGGTCAGTGGTGTGTCTTCCAGCCCGAGCAGGGGTCGGGTACCACCGGGAAGTTCTCACAGGCCCGGATCCTGTTGATCGCATAGGTGCCCTCGGAGGAGGTTCGGCAGAACCCGTGTCCCCGTGTCTCCTCCATGCGCACGGTGGTGCCGGGGACAGTGCGCTTGAACTCCACGTACACAGCGGCACCGTCGACTTCCCGATCGCAGACCCCGGCGTATTTGTGGTTGGAGCCGATCCACCCGTAGTTGGCGCCCTGTTCGACGTAAAAGGTGGTGCTGTGGGCGGTGCCTGTGACGAACAGGGCCGTTGCCGTACCGATGAGCACGGTGGCCAGCCGCATGGTTCTCCGTCGCACGTTGAACCTCCACACAGGAGGGCACCCGCCGGATGCGGATGCCCGTTCGATGTGTTGCGGCTGTGAATTTATGGGTTGCGTGAAGTGCTTGGGGCCTCACTGAGCGCAGTTGGCCGGAACCTTCCCTGCCACTTCCGGCTGTACGCGGTCAGTCCGCTGTGTTCACCATCGACGCGGCGGCGTAGGTGAGGTAGTTCCACAGCGTCCGCTCGTGTTCCTCGGACAGGCCGAGGTCGTCGACCGCCGCCCGCATGTGCTTCAGCCAGGCGTCGTGCGCCGCCCGGTCGACCGTGAAGGGCGCGTGGCGCATGCGCAGCCGGGGGTGGCCGCGGTGGTTGCTGTACGTTCGCGGGCCGCCCCAGTACTGCATGAGGAACAGCACCAGCCGCTCCTCGGCCGGGCCCAGGTCCTCCTCCGGGTACATCGGCCTCAGCAGGGGGTCCTCGGCGACACCCTCGTAGAACCGGTGGACGAGGCGCCGGAAGGTCGCTTCGCCGCCGACCTGGTCGTAGAAGGTCTGCTCCTCGAGCGCGCCGCGCGGAATCTCAGTCACCCACCCATCGTCTCAGACGCCCCGGCCGAGGACCCGGGGCCTAGGACCCTGCCCCCCCGCACCCCCGACCCCGGCGCCTGACCCCGCACCCCGGCCCCTGACCCCGCACCCCGCACCCCGGCCCGTGCCCTCGCACCCCGGACCGCGGGCCTCCGGGGGTCTCGCGTCCGGCCGCCCCGCGCAGGACAGTGGAGGGAACGGGAAGAGTGGAGCCATGGGCGCACAGCGAGAGGACCCGTTCGAGGCGGCGGCCGCCGAGGAGCGGCGCAGGCTCGTACGGGAGATCGACGAGTCCGGGGTGCTGTCGGACCCGGCCTGGCGGGAGGCGTTCGAGCAGGTGCCGCGGCACCTCTTCGTGCCGTTCTACTACGTCGGCATGCTGGGCGGCTACGAGCGGCTGTGGTGCGAGGACCCGGACCCGGGGAGGCGGGAGCGCTGGCTGGAAGGCGCGTACGACGACCGGCCGCTCGCGACGCGGGTACGGGACGGGGACCTGGTCTCCTCCGCGAGCCAGCCCTCGCTCATGGCCGAGATGCTGGACGCCCTGGAGGTGCGGGACGGCCACACCGTCCTGGAGGTCGGCGCCGGGACCGGGTACAACGCGGCGCTCCTGGCGCACCGGCTCGGCGACGAGCGGGTGACCACCATCGACCTCGACCCGGAACTCACCGAGGCGGCCCGTGAGCACCTCGCCGCGGCCGGCTACCGGCCCGCCGTGATCACCGGCGACGGGGCGCGCGGCTGCCCGGAGCGGGCACCCTTCGACCGGATCATCGCCACCTGCACCCTGCCCTCGGTGCCGTACGCCTGGCTCGCCCAGTGCCGGGTGGGCGCCCGCATCCTGGCGCCCCTGTCCACCGGGCTGATCGCCCTCAGGGTCCGCAACGCCGCGTACGCCGAGGGACGGTTCCTGCACACCTCCGCGTACTTCGTCCCGCTACGCGGCGGTATGCCTCGGGCGCCTGAGGTGCGTACCGGAGGGCTGCCCCGCCGTGCCATCGAGAACGAGCTGTTCCGCTTCCTGCTGGTGCTGACCGCGGGCAGCCTCGACCCGCACGAGGCGTACGCGCTGTGGCAGCGCGAGCGGCGGCCGGGCCGGGAACGGTTCGGCGTGACGGTCAGCGGCGGCCGGCAGTGGGCGTGGCTGGACGATCCCGAGGGGCCCTACAGCTGGCCCCTCGGGTCGCCCGGCGCATGAGCCCGGGGCGGGCGGTCAGCCCCGACGGATCGTGATCGTCGTCCAGGCGCCCACGTGCACCCGGTCGCCGTCCTTGAGCGGAACGGGGACGTAGGGCTGGATCGGCTCCTCGGCGCCGTTGAGCGTGGTGCCGTTGGTGGAGTTCTGGTCGACCACGGCCCAGGAGCCGTCCGGCTGCTGCACCAGCACCGCGTGCTGGTGCGAGACGCCCGGGTCCTCCGGCGGCACCGACAGGTCGATGTCCGGGGACTCGCCCGTGGAGTGCCGGCGGCGGCCGATGGTGATCTGGTTGCCGGCCAGCGGCAGGTGCTGCTCCGGCGAGTACGCGGGCAGGTTGAGACCCGCGGCCTCGGGGCCGCTGCGCTGCATCATCGCCATGAAGTACGTACGGTCCGGAGCGACGACCGCCGTCCAGTTCGCGGGCGCCTGGTACTGCGGCGCCTGAGGCCCCTGCGGCGGCTGTGGCTGGTGCTGCGGAGGCTGCGACTGCGGGGGCTGCGACTGCGGGGCGTGCGGGGCCGGCGGGTGGGGAGCCGGAGGGGCCGGCGGCTGCGCGGCCTGCTGCTGGGCCGGCGGCGACAGCATCCAGTCGTCACCGCCGCCACCGGTCGGCTGCGGCGGGGGCGGCGGCCCCGGCTGCTGGAACGCCTGCGGTGCCTGCGGCGGCTGGTGCTGCTGCGGCGGAGCCGGCGGGCCGGGCTGCTGGAACGCCTGGGGCACCGGCGGCGGACCCTGGAGCCCCGGAGGGCCCTGGTGGCCGGGCGGCGGGCCCTGCTGGGCGGGCGGCTCCGGCGGCAGCGGCTCGGCCGGCCGGTTCACCTGCGACGGACGGGAACCCTGGTACTCGAACGGGTCCGGCGGACGCGGTGCCTGCGACTGGAAGCCCGGCGGAAGGTTCAGCCCGGGCACGGGGCCGCCGGGACCGCCCGGACCGGGGCCGCCGGGACCGCCGGGGCCGGGAGCGCCCGGGCCACCGGGACGGCCGCCCGCGCCCGGCGGCGGGGCCACCGGCGTGTAGGAGGTCGCCGTGTTGGTGATGAAGTTCCAGCGGCACTCCTCGCAGAACGGCGCCATCGCCTCGCGCGGCGTACGGCACTGCGGGCAGAGCTCCGCCTGGGCGGTGGCGTTCGGATCGGTGCCGAAAGCCTGGCCGGCGCCCGGGCCGGGGCCACCCTGGCCGGGACCGGGGCCCTGGCTGGGGCCCGGGTAGCCGTACGCGGGCGGCGGCGGGGGAGGGGGCGGCGGGACGGCGCCCGCGGGCGCGCCCGCCCCGACCATGCGATGGCCGCAGACCTCGCACCAGTCGTCGGAACCCGACTGGTGTCCGTTCGGGCAGGTCGGCATGTCGGCGCTTCCCCCTCTCCTCATCCGGCCCGCAGGCCGAGTCGTCGTCGTGCGTGTGTCACTTTTTGACGCGAACGGTCTTGGTGGAGCGCGTTTCGAGGGTCATCTCGTCCGCTTCCGCGACCTTCGCCTTCAGTCGCACAGTACCCGTCGCCGCGTCGACGACGTCCACCACCTTCGAAAGCAGTTTCGCGGTATCCGCGTTCCCCGAAGCCGCCGCGAGCTGCACGGCACGCCCGAGCTTCGCCGTCGCGCCGTCGAAATCACCCGACTTGCGAGCATCCAGTCCCTGCTGGATGACTTGCGCCAGTTCGGCCTGTCCTGTGTAGTGCGCGACCTGCGGGTTGATCGAGGTCGACGCGGCCATGTCGTCCGTCCACACCGCCCGTACGAGACCCTGGGACAGCGATGTCGGCGCCCCGCCGGACGGGTCGGGAAGGATCAGCGAGACCCGCGCCGCCAGCATCTCCCGGCCGATGCCCGCCTCGGGGACCCGGACGCACACGTGGTAGTCGCGGGACTCGTCGCCCCAGGACCCGGTCGGATAGTCGCCCGCCCGCGGTCCGGCCTCCGTGCGCCGGTCCGTCAGCTCCTCGACCGTGGGCGCGACCTGCTTCACGAAGACGATCTCCACGCCGACGGGGGTCCACAGCCGCAGCCCGACGTCCGCGACCTCCTTGCCCATCGCGGTCTCCATCATGCGGGTGAAGTCGGCGGCGAGACCGGCCGGATCGGCGACGATGTCGGCCGTGCCGAGCAGTGCCGAGGCGATGCCCGTGACCTCCTTGACCTCCCAGTCGGTGCCGACGCCCCGGGCGTCACAGGTGAAGCGGCCCGCGCAGGCGTCGAGCGCGGCCCGCAGGTCGTCCGGCGTCTCGTGCTCGTTGCGCCCGTCGGTGAGCAGGATGCCGTGCCGGATCGGCACGTCCTCGGAGTTCAGCAGGCGGTCGGCCAGGCGCAGCCAGGTGCCGATCGCCGTACCGCCGCCCGCGCTCAGCCGGCGCAGTGCTTCCTTGGCCTGGGCGCGGGTCCGCGCGTCGGCGGTGGCCAGCCGGCCGCCCCCGGGATACACCTCGTTCGCGACGTGCGTACCGGCCACCACGGCGAACGCCACACCGTCGTGCAGGGTGTCGATCGCCGCGGCGGTGGCGTCCCTGGCGTTGCGCATCTTGGTCGGCGGGTAGTCCATCGAACCGGAGCAGTCGATCATGATCACCACGCCGGCGCCGGGTGCCTGCCCCGGTATGAACGAAGGGGATGCCGACGCTCCGGTCAGCGGCACCCCGCCACTCGTGCCCCCGCCGGTCGAGGTGACCGTCACGATCGCGTTGACCTCACGCCCGCCCTCCGGCAGGTATTCGTTCTGGTACACCTCCACCGAGAACTGGGGCACGTTCGACTTGGAGAAGTTCGCCATCTGATCGGCTCCTCGAGAACTCCGCACAACGGACGAAACACGGCCAGGGGGTTGGTCGCCGGGCGAAACGGTGCTTCAGGCCTCGTTCAGGCCGATCCTGCCCCTCGCGGCGCCAGGGCGAACGGCAGCACGGCCACCGTTACGTTGTCGTGGCCGCCGCCGTCGAGCGCGTGCCCGACCAGGACGCGGGCGCTGTGGAGCGGTCGTTCGGCGGCGTCGGACGGCACGACGCGCGCCATCTCCTCCGCGGCCTCCGCGTAGTTCCACAGACCGTCCGTACAGACCACCACCACACCCGGCCGGTCCGGTTTGAACGCGGCGGTGTGCGGGTCGAGTTCGTAGGCGTCGGCGCCGAGCCATCCGGTGATGGCGTGGGCACGCTCGTCCGCGTACGCCTCCGCCTCGCTCATCAGCCCCGCCGCGACCATCTGCGCCGCCCACGAGTCGTCCTCGGTGAGCCGCGCCGGCGGGCCGCCGCGGTCGTCGGGCACCCAGTACGCCCGGCTGTCGCCGACCCAGCCGACGACCAGCAGGCCGCCCGCGACGACCGCGCCGACCAGGGTGCACGCCGGTGCGTTCTGATGGCGGTGCCGGTCGTGCTCCCGCGCTCCCGGATCGTCCTGCTCCGCCAGCGCGTTGACCGCCTCGGCGGCCGCCACGATCGCCTCGTGCATCGCGGTCTGCGGGTGCGTGCCGCGCGGAAGCGCCGCCAGCAGTGACTCGCCGGCCGCGCAGGCGGCCGCCGCGGACGCCTCGTCGGGGCGGGTCGCCGACGACACGCCGTCGCAGACGATCGCCACGACGGCCGGCGAGCCGTCCGGCAGGGCGGTCGACGACACCGCGAACGAGTCCTCGTTGCGGTGGTGGCGCAGCCCCCGGTCGCTGACGGCGGCGACCCGGTCGAGTTCCTGCTCCATGTGGTCGCGCTCCCGGGGTTGCGCGTGGCCGCAGTTCTCGCAGTACCCGTCGGGGTCCACCTGACCGGCCCGGCAGGCCACGCACAGCTTGGTGCCGGCGGGCGGCGCGGGCGCGGGCGGCGCGGCGGCAGGTGGTGCGGGTGCGGGTGGCGCGGGCGCCGCCGGAGCCGGTGCGGCGGTGGGTGCGGCCGGTGGTCCCGCCGGGGGTTCGGCGGCCGGGGTCTCGGCGACCGCCTCGGCGACCCGGGGGTCGGGCGCGGCGAGCTCGAAGTCCCCCTCCTCACCGACGCCTTCCGGACCACCGGCCGCGCCGTCCGGGGCCGCGGGCCAATGCGGGCCCGGCGCGGGGGCACCCATGACCAGGGTCGGGCGGTCCGGCGGCGGCGCCGGTACGACCGACAGGTCGTACCCGCACGCCCCGCAGAACAGGTCACCCGACTCCAGCGGCTCCTCGCAGCTGGGGCAGGCCGACAGCTGGTGCATCTGGGACATCACTCACACCCACGTCCGGGGGCGGAAGCGGTTCGCCCGCTCCACCAGGTCGATCCTTTCCTCGCCACGCTGGGCGAGCCGGGCGAGCACCCGGTACGAGCGCTCCAGTCCGAAGCGCAGTCCGCGCTCGTCCAGTTCACTGCCGAGCAGCGGCGTCGGCGCGGGCCTCGCCCCGGGACTACCGGAGAGTACCCAGTCCAGTGCCGTGCCCAGCACCTCGGTCGAGAGCCGCTCACGGCGCACCGCGTCCAGTCCGAACTGCCCGAGCGCGGCGACCTGGTCGGCGGCCGCCGTCAGATCGTCGATCAGCGGGTCCCGCGCCGAGCGGCGCCGCAGCCGGGCGCGTACGGCCGCGACACGCGCCGCCGTGTAGTGGATCGACGCCTCCGGCACGGACTCCAGTGTCCGTACGGCGCCGACCCGGTCACCGGCCGCGAGCTGTACCCGCGCCAGGCCGAACGCGGCGCTCACGAAGCTCGGGTCGGTCGTCCACACCAGGCGGTAGTACTCGGCGGCGTTGTCGAGCTGGCCCAGCACCTCGGCGCAGACCCCGAGCGCCAGCTTGGGCGCGGGCTCGCCGGGGAAGGCGTCGTAGACCGCGTCGAACGACAGCGCGGCGTTCTCGTTGTCGCCGGCCGCGAGCGAGGCCACGCCGCGGTACCACACCACCCGCCAGTCGTCGGGGTGGTGGCCCTCCAGCGTGGTCAGCGCCCGGTCGGCCGGGCCGTGCTCACCCATCTCCAGACGGGCGCGCAGTTCCCGCAGCTGCAGTTCGAGAGAGGAGGCGGGCGCGGTGTGCAGGGCGGCTATGAGCTCGGCCGGCGCCGAAGCCATCAGACCGGCCAGGAAACCGGCGTTCGGGTCGCCCGGGTCGACGTGCGGCACGGGAAGCGCGAGCGCGGTGGCGCGGACGTCGAGCACGGCGAGCACCGGCACGGGCGCGGCCTCTTCCGGCGGCGCGGTACGCGGTGCCGGAACGCCCCCGGTCCCCCCGCCGCCCGCCCCCGTGGCGCCGGGAGTGCCCCCGGGTGTCCCCGCGCCCGAAGGCATCGGGGCCGCGGCCGGGCCGCCGGCGGCCGTCGCCACCCCGCCGCCCGCCGCTGAGCCCGCGGACACCGGTCCGCCGGGCCGGGCTTGCCCGCCGCCGACGCCGCCAAGGCCGCCAACGCCGGCGCCGACGGGGCCGGAGGCTCCCGCCGGGGCCGCCGCGCCTGGACCGGCACCGGAAGCGCCCGCGAGGGCTGCCGCGCCGGGTTCGCTCGTCGCGGGCCGCGCGCCGTGTCCGGGGTGGCCGCCGCCCTGGCCGTTGACGCCCCAAGTCCCCGAGGGGCCTGCTGCCCCAGGGCTCCCCGCCCCCGGTGGCGCGCCGTGTCCGGTGGGGCCGCCGCCCGGAGCCGCTGTCCCGGGCCAGGCACCCGCGGCTCCCGTCGCGCCGGCAGGCCCCGCCGCCGGTGACGCTCCCGCCGGGGCCCTGCCCGGGGCCGACGCTCCCCGGGCGCGGGCGAGCAGCCCGCCGCGTGCGGGGCGGCGGGCGCCCAGCGCGGAGACCTCACCGCCGGTGAGCTCGGCGAACAGCTCCGTGTCCGTGACCCGCAGCTCGGGGCCGAACAACGTCGACAGCGCGGGCCGGGGGCGGCCCGTCTGCAGCGCCACCACCTCCCGCAGCACGCCCGTCAGCTGCTCGGCCATCTCCTGAGCGGAGGCGAACCGGCGGGCCGGGTCCGGGTCCGTGGCCCGCACCAGGAGCCGGTAGAACGACTCGTACCTCCGGAACACCTCGATGTTCCCCGGGTCGGGCAGGGAGTCCACGAACACGTTCGTGTACCCCTGGAAGTCGAAGGTCAGCACCGCCAGCGTCCGCGCCACCGTGTAGAGGTCGGACGCGACCGACGGGCCGACCTCCGCGACCTCCGGCGCCTGGTAGCCGACCGTGCCGTAGATGGCCGACTCGTCGTCGTCCGTCCGCCGCACCGCGCCCATGTCTATGAGCTTCAGCTGGTCCTCGGTCTGGATCGCGTTGTCGACCTTGAAGTCGCAGTACAGCAGGTTCCTGCTGTGCAGGTGTCCGAGCGCCTCCAGGGCCTCGATGCCGTAGGCGCAGGCCTGTTCGACGGGCAGTGGGTCACGCCGGCCGTCCGGGCCCCGCCGCCCGTTGGCGATGTCCTTCAGGGACTTGCCGCCGACGTACTCCATGACGATGTAGCCGTCGAGCGAACCGGTCCGCTGGTCCAGGTGTTCCACGAAGTTGTAGATCCGGACGATGTTGGAGTGCTCGATCTCCGCCAGGAAGCGGCGCTCGGAGATCGCCGCGGCCATCGCGTCCTGGTCACCCGTGTCCAGCAGGCCCTTCAGGACCACCCAACGGTCGGAGACCGCCCGGTCGACGGCGAGATAGATCCAGCCGAGGCCGCCGTGGGCCAGGCAGCCCGCCACCTCGTACTGCCCGTGCACGATGTCGCCGGCCCGCAGCTTCGGCACGAACGAGTACGGATGGCCGCACTTGGTGCAGAACCCCTCCGTGCGGCCCGGCCGGTCGCCGCGTGCCCGGCCCACCGGCGCACCGCAGTCGGAGCGCGAGCAGAACCGCTTCCGCTCCGGCACCTCGGGCCGCTCCATCACCGCCGAGCGCGGGTCGGGACGCGGTACCTCGGGCACGGTCACGAGCCCGGCGCCCAGCCTGCCGCGGCCGGACTGGCCGGTCGACGAACCGGAACTGCGCACCGACACCGACCGGGACGACTCCGTGCCGCCCGACAGGGACCGCGACAGCCGTCCCGACACCGAGCGCCGCGACGTCGACGAGCGGGAGGACCGGGACGAACGCGACGAGCGGGAACTGCTGCCGGAGCCCTTGGCGCCGACCGCGACACCGGTCGGCGGCGACGACACCAGCCCCGCCCCGGGCTCCCCGCTCCGGCCGGCCGCGGCAGACCTGCCCGGCGAGACGACCGGGGCCAGGCCGCAGGTGTCGCAGTACAGCTCACCGCCGCCCATGTCCTCGTACGACCCCTCGCAACCGGGCCGCTGGCACGCGTTCACTGACTCCCCTTCCGGTCGGCGTGGCCGGACAGCAGCTCCGCGGCCGCGTGCTGGTAGCGCAGCACCGCCTGCTCGGCGACCCGCAGGTCGCAGGGCGCGCTCCACAGCATGCGGCGCGCGGCGTCGTACCGCTCGATCAGCAGCGGATCCTCCGCCATGCCGTGCCGGGCGACCTTCGCCTTGTAGGCGTCGAGCCGGCCGCGCAGCTCCGCGCGGACCGCGAGCGGCGCGGTGACGGCCGTCAACGACTCCCGGGCGCGCAGCAGTTCGTCCTCGGCCTCCTCCTCCAGCGACTCCAGCAGCGGCGAGAGGCGGTGCCACTGGGCGTGCCGCCGGTACTCCGCGGCGGTCGCCAGCCGCTCCTGCAGGGCGGTCGGCGGGCCGCTCACCGCCGGCACCTCGGACGCGGCGATCTTCGCCAGCACCTCGCCGCGGGCGGCGCGGGCCTCCGCGAGCGTACGGTCGGCGCGGGACAGCACGTCGCGCAGGCGCAGCAGCCGGGCCTCGGAGTCCTGCCGGACCTGCAGTACCGCCTCGATCTCGCGGCGCACGTCCTCCAGCGCCCGGGCCGCCCTGTCGTACCGGTCGGTGTCCGGACGCCCGCCGCCGGGGGCCGAACTGCCCGCCGCGGGGCGCCAGAACGCCAAGGGGTCGGTCACCACCTGGGCGCGCAGCGTGGTGAGCTCGTGGGTGATCGACTCCAGGTCGTCACCGGCCGGGTGCTCCCCGGGCCGCACGCCCACCGAGTGCGCGAGCGAGCGGGTGCGGTTCAGCTCGGCGGCCAGGAGGTCTATGCGCGCGGGCAGCGCCGACCACACGGCGTCCGCCGTCACGACCATGTCGAGCGAGCTCGCGTACAGCTCGTTCATCCGCTCCACCAGCCGCTCCAGCGTGAACCGCTCGGCGAGCTTGCCGGTCGTGGCCGTGCCGGCGACCGTGACGCTCTCGCCGCGCAGCTGCTCGGTGAGCTCCACCAGGTCGTCGCGGCTCAGCCAGCGCCGCCTCGCGCGCACCTCCCGGGCGCCGCGCAGGGCGGCGGTGTACGCGTCGAAGTACGTCCACAGCAGGCTTATCGTCTGCTCGGTGGTCGCCCAGCGGTCCTTGGTCGTACCGGTCAGCTCGGCGCCCTCGAGGAGTCTGCGGCCCGCGTGGTCCTGCAGAGCGAGCAGCGAGTCCTCGACCGCCTTGTGCTCCGCCCCGAGCCGCGCCAGCGCACGGTCCACCTCGTCCCGGTCCATCACCGGCCCAGGGGGTCCCGTGACGCCCATCGATCACCTCTCCGCTCTCGACTCTTCGGTCAGTTGGTCCGGTACTTCGGTGCCGGTGGTCCGGCGATGCCGGGCAGTACGGCGCGCAGCCAGGTGTCGTACGCCCGCTTCCACGCGCCCCGGCGGTATTCGACGAGCACCTGGTTGACCCGGCGCACCAGGTCGTCGTTGCCGAGCTTCGCGGCGACGCCGTAGTACTCCGTCGTGAACGGCTTGCCCTTGAGCACGACGGCCGGGTCCTGTGCCGCCTGGCCCGCCGCCAGCGCGTTGTCCGTCACCACCGCGTCGACCAGGCCCATCTGCAGCCGGACCAGGCAGTCCAGCTGGTTGGGCACGGTGTGGATGTCCTCGTCGTCCTTGGTGCCGTCACCCTCGTCCTTGAACACCGCGCCGTACGACTGCCGCTCCAGTGCCTCGTACGCCGTCGAGCCCTCCGCCGTGCAGACCCGCTTCCCCTTCAGGGACGCGTCATACCCCTTGACCGGGGACTTCTCCGGGGCGAGTACCTGCTGGCCGGCCTGGAAGTAGGCGGTGGAGAAGGCGACCTGCTCGATCCGCTTGCAGTTGATCGTCATCGTGCGGACGACCAGGTCGACTTTTCCGCTCTCCAGGGCGGCGATGCGCTGGTTGGTGGGGATGGCCCGGAAGATGATCGCGTCCGGGCTGCCGAGGATGTCCGCGGCGATGGCCCGTGCCAGGTCGATGTCGAAACCGGCGAGTTCGCCGGTGGCCGGATCGCGGTACCCCCACCGGTAGCTGTTCTGGTCGACGCCGACGATCAGCTTGCCCCGCGCCTTGACGGCCGCGACGGCGGGTCCGTCGGCGGCGGACGGCGGCAGCGACGCCTCCGGGTCCTTGCACCTGTCGGCCTTGGCCGGGACGGATGCGTTCGCGGCGGCGCCCGAACCGGCCAGGGTCCCGGCGCCCTTCGACAGGGGGACCAGCGTGAGGGCGGCGGTCAGCACGCAGGCGGTGGCCATCGCCGCCACTCCGCCCCACCCCCGGAGCCGGCCCGCGGCCCGGGCGGCGAAACGCCGTCCGGCGTCCGATCGCGCCTCGCCGAAGTCCTCCATCGTGCCTCCTCCCGCCGTCACCGGTACTCCGACAGCCTGCGGTTGATGCCCAGGACCGCGCCCGCCGCGCCCAGCACCGCCAGGGCGGCCGCCCCGACCGGAAGTCCGGTCAGCGCCCCGCGCCCGTCCCCGGCGGCCCGGGTGAACTCGGCCTGTTCGTGGTCCAGGGCCTTCTTCAGCGCCGCGTCCACCTCGTCGAAGGACTCCCCGGTGGAGTCCTTCCCGCCGATGACCCTGGCCAGTGCGCCGTCGTAGTCACCCGCGTTGTCCGTGTCACGGGCGACGGCGTGCCGCTGCTTCCACTCGCGGACCCGCTCCTCCGCCTCGGCGACCGGAGTCCGGCCCGCGTCGTCGTCGGCCAGCCGGCCCGCCTCCGTGAGCGCGGCGCCCAGCCTGCCCATGCCCGAGGTGTACTCGGTCTCGTACTTGTCGTTCTTGCCGTCGTCGGTGAGCACGGCGCCCCGTGCCACCAGAGTCAGGTTCTCGTTCGCACGGGCCTTGAGGGAATTGATCCGGGCCTCGTTCAGCACCTTGAGCGAATTCTGGCCATGGACCTTGGCTTCGTTCAGTTCCGCACGGGCGACGGTGTGTCCGACCGCCAGCCACAGCAGCACGATCGCGGACGCGGCGGTCGCGGCCAGCAGGCCGAGGTTGAACACGCGGTTCGTACGCAGGTAGAGCCGGCGCTGCGTCCAGGCGAGGGCGGCGACGACGACCAGTCCGGCGACGAGCGCGAGGAGGGGCCAGGCGCGGGCCTCCCGGTCGTCCTGGTCGAGCCGGGCGGTCTCCGCCTCGTACAGCCGCTCGGCGGCGGGCAGCAGATGGCCGGCCATTTGCTGGTTCGCGTACCGCAGATACGCACCGCCCAGGGGCAGGCCCTGCCGGTTCGCGGCGCGGGCGCGCTCCACCAGCCCGGTGTACCGGGGGAGATGCTCGCCGAGGGTGGCGATCTCACGGGCGGACTGCGAGGAACCGTCGGTGTTCGCGGCTGCCTTGACCAGCAGCCGGGAGGCGGTGGTGATGTCCTGTTCGTACCGCTGGTGGACGCCGGCCGGTTCCACGGCACCGGCCAGGAAGCCGCTCGCGGCGGCCGTGTCCGCGTCCGCCAGGGAGCGGTAGATGCTCGCCGCGTCGGCGCTCAGCGGCTGGCTGCGGCTCACCACGTCGTCGGCGGCCGAGGCCCGGTCGGAGATCTCGAAGGCGGTGACCGCCCCGAACAGCACCACCAGGCCGGCCAGTACGGCCCCGATGATCTGGAGTCTGCCCGGCTCGGTGGTGGCCGCCGCACGCACCCGTGCCACGCCCTCGGCCCAGGGCCCCCGCCCCCGGGGCAGCGGCGCCGACGGCGGCGGCCCCGCCGGCGCACCCGGTGCCGTCGCCGGGGTGCTCGGCGCTTCCGGTGCGTATGTCACGTGACCTCCCCCTCGGTCGCTCAACGCAGTATGGCCGCAGGGGCCGACATTCACACCAGCCTTGACTCGATCTTGTTGTTATCGTTCCGGCCGCTCCCGTCGCACCGGCATTCGATCTCCCCCCTTGTGAATACGCGGCTCGGAGCCGATCGGTTCCCCCGGCCGCCCCCGCTCCGCGTACTGCTCCCGGAGCCTCGCGCGCGCCGCCGCCGATGCCCCCACGTGGTCCAGGCCCAGCAGCGCGGCCCCCAGCACCGGCGGCCGGGTCACCACGTCCACGACCGCCTTCGGCGCCTTCGACGCCAGCAGTTCGGCGATCCGCGCCTCCAGCAGCGGGTGCCGGGCCGCCAGCACACTGCCGCCCAGCACCACCGGCACCTCCTCGTCCAGCAGTCCGAGCCGGCCGAGCGCCACCGTCGCCATCGCCACGACCTCCTCCGCCTGCCGCTCCACCAGCGAACGGGCCACCGGGTCACCGGCCGCGCCCGTGGCGAACAGCACCGGCGTCAGCTCGTGCCGCCGCTCGGCCGGGATCCGCCCCAGGTGCAGCGCCTCGACCAGTGCGTACACCGAGTCCAGACCGAAGTGCGCGGGCAGCGTCCGGGCCAGTTCCGTCGGCCCGCCCCGCCCGTCCTCGGCCCGGGCCGCGTGCCACATGGCCTCCTCGGCGAGCCCGCCGCCCCCGCCCCAGTCGCCGGAGATCCGCCCGACCGACGGGAAGCGGGCGGTGCGCCCGTCCGGCAGCATGCCGACGCAGTTGATGCCGGCCCCGCACACCACCGCCACCCCGCGCGGCTCGTCCACACCGGCCCGCAGCAGCGCGAACGTGTCGTTGCGCACCCGCACCGAGCGCCCCCAGGCACGGGCCCGCAGCGCCGCCGTCAACTCCTCCTCCTCGGCCGCGAAATCGGCGTTGGCGAGACAGGCTGACACATGCCGGACCGTCTCGACCGGCCGCCCGTACGCCCGGGTCTTCTCCAGCGCCTCGCCGACCGTGCCGGCCAGCAGGTCGAGCGCCGCGGCCACGCCCGCCGCCGACGGCTGGAAGCCCGGGCCGCGCGACGAGGCCAGGACCGTGCCGTCGTCCCCGACGAGCGCCACGTCCGACTTGCTGTTGCCCGCGTCGACGGCGAGCACGGCGGCGGTCACGCCCACGCCAGGTGCTCCCGGTTGTGTGCGATCAGCCGGTCGGTGAGCGCGTCGGCGTACGCGTACTGCCCCACCAGCGGATGCGCCAGCAGCGCCCGGAACACCCGGTCCCGCCCCCCGTGCAGCGCGGCCTCCCAGGCCAGTTCCTCGTACGCCGTCACGTGCGCCACCAGACCGGCCTGGAGCGGGTCCAGCTCCGGCACCGCCAGCGGGACGGCGCCCGTCCCGTCCACGGCCGCCTGCACCTCGACGACCGCGTCGTCCGGCAGGAACGGCAGCGTCCCCCGGTTGTACGTGTTCACCACCTGTACGGCCGGGCCGCCGCCCAGCAGCGCCGCCGCCAGGTCGACGGCCGCCTCCGAGTAGAACGCCCCGCCCCGCTTCGCCAGCAGTTCCGGTTTCTCGTCCAGCGCCGGATCGGCGTACATCCGCAGCAGCTCCGCCTCCATCGCCGCGACCTCCGCCGCCCGCGACGGCTTCGTGCGCAGTTCCCGGACCACCTCGTCGTGCGCGTAGAAGTAGCGCAGGTAGTACGAGGGAACGACCCCGAGCCGGTCCAGCAGGGCGCGCGGCAGACGCAGGTCCCCGGCGATCGCCCCGCCGTGCTCGGCCAGCAGCTTCGGCAGCACGTCCGCGCCGTCGGGCCCGCCGAGCCGCACCCCGACCTCCCAGCTCAGATGATTGAGCCCCACGTGGTTCAGATGGACGTCGCGGGGCGCGACGTCCAGCAGAGCCGCGAACTTCCGCTGGAAGCCGATGGCCACGTTGCACAGCCCCACGGCGCGGTGACCGGCCCGCAGCAGTGCCCGCGTCACGATCCCGACCGGGTTGGTGAAGTCGATGATCCAGGCGCGGGGGTTTCTCCGCCGCACCCGCTCGGCGATGTCGAGGACCACCGGGACCGTGCGCAGCGCCTTGGCGAGACCGCCGGCACCGGTGGTCTCCTGCCCGACGCAGCCGCACTCCAGCGGCCAGGTCTCGTCCCGCTGCCTGGCCGCCTGGCCGCCGACGCGCAGCTGGAGCAGGACCGCGTCGGCGCCGTCGACCCCCTCGTCCAGGTCGGAGGTGGTCGTGACGGTGGCCGGGTGCCCCTGCTTGGCGAAGATCCGCCGGGCGAGCGCGCCCACCGGCTCCAGGCGGTCGGCGGCGGGGTCGACGAGAACCAGTTCACCGATCGGCAGGGTGTCGCGCAGCCGCGCGAACCCGTCGACCAGTTCGGGGGTGTAGGTGGAGCCGCCCCCCACCACAGCGAGCTTCATGGTCAGCCCTTCACTCCGGTCAGTGTGACGCCTTCGATGAACGCCTTCTGGGCGAGGAAGAAGACGAGGATCACGGGGGCCATGACCAGCACGGTCGCGGCCATGGTCAGGTTCCAGTCGGTGTGGTGCGCGCCCTTGAAGGACTCCAGGCCGTAGCTCAGGGTCCACGCGGCCGGGTTCTCCGAGGCGTAGATCTGCGGGCCGAAGTAGTCGTTCCAGGCGTAGAAGAACTGGAACAGCGCGACGGCGGCGATGCCCGGCCTGGCCATCGGCAGTACCACCCGGACGAGGGTGCGTACCTCGCCGCAGCCGTCGACCCGCGCGGCGTCGAGGTACTCGTTCGGGATGGTCAGCAGGAACTGGCGCAGCAGGAAGATCGAGAACGCGTCACCGAACGCCATCGGGACGATCAGCGGCCACAGCGAACCCGACAGGTCCAACTGCTTCGCCCAGAACAGGTACATCGGGATGACGACGACCTGCGGCGGCAGCATCATCATCGAGATGACCAGCAACAGCGCGAGCCGCCGCCCCCGGAAGCGGAACCTGGCGAGCGCGTAGGCCACGGGGATCGACGACAGCACGGTCAGCACCGTGCCCAGCCCCGCGTACAGCAGGGTGTTCCTCCACCAGGTGGCGAAGCCCGGGGTCCGGAACACGCGCGCGTAGTTCTCCCAGTGCCAGGTGCCGGGTACGAGGTCGCGGGTGAGCGCCTGCTGGTCGCTCATCAGCGACGTCAGCGCGACGAAGACGAACGGCAGCACGAAGAACAGCGCGGCCGCCACCCCCAGCGCGTGCACCGCGATCCAGTGGAGCAGCGTCCTGCGGCGCGCCGTGCGCGCGGCCGGTGTCACCGGCCCGCCGGTCATCGGCGGCCGGTCGAGGACCTGGGTCATGAGGTCGTGTCCCCTGCCTGCAGGAGGCCGCCGCGCCGCCGCATCAGCAGCGCGGTGAAGGCCATGGCGAGAGCGAACAGCACCAGGGCGACGACACAGGCCGAGCCGTAGTCGAAGCGCTGGAAGCCGAGGTTGTGGACGAGCTGAGGAAGGGTCAGCGTCGACTTCTCCGGATAGCCCGGCTCGAACTGCTGGCCGCTGTTGCCGATGATCCCGGAGGCGACCTTCCCGGCCACCAGGGGCTGCGTGTAGTACTGCATGCTCTGGATCACCCCGGTGACCACCGCGAACAGCACGATCGGCGAGATGTTCGGCAGGGTGACGAACCGGAACCGCTGCCACGCAGACGCGCCGTCCAGCTCGGCCGCCTCGTACTGATCCTTCGGCACGTCGAGCAGGGCGGCCATGAAGATGACCATCAGGTCGCCGACGCCCCACAGGGCGAGCACGGTCAGCGCGGGCTTGGACCAGGCCGGGTCGTTGAACCAGCCCGGCGCGGGCAGACCCAGCTCGCCGAGGATCGCGTTGACCGGACCCGTACCGGGGTTGAGGAGGAAGACGAACGCCAGCGTGGCGGCGACCGGAGGAGCCAGGTACGGCA
Organism: Streptomyces sp. STAM6; assembly: GCF_054963715.1. NCBI lineage: Bacteria > Bacillati > Actinomycetota > Actinomycetes > Kitasatosporales > Streptomycetaceae > Streptomyces > Streptomyces sp. STAM6. The sequence goes on from NZ_JBUEFZ010000004.1 coordinate 135,713, forward strand.
GGTGGAACAGGGTCCGGAAGATCCCCGCCCCCGTCTTGATCTTCGTGATCAGCAGCCCGATGCCGAGGCCGAAGACGACCCGGCAGGCGACCATGAGGACCACCAGCCAGAGGGTGTTGCGCATGGCCGGCCAGAAGGCCGGATAGTCGGAGAAGACGTACGTCCAGTTCTCCAGGCCGTTGAAGACGGGCGCCCCGAAGCCGTCGTACTTCATGAAGGAGAAGTACACGGTCGCGATCAGCGGGTAGGCGAAGAAGACGCCGAAGCCGATCAGCCAGGGGGACATGAAGGCCACGGTGCGCAGCGCACCCCGCCTCCGCCGCGTCCGCAGGGTGTACGCGCTCATCGCCGGCCCTACCCGGCCTTCTCGATGTCCGTGTCGATCTGCTGCGCCGTCCGTTCGAGGCCGGCCTTCAGGTCCTTCTCCCGGCCGGCCTCGTGGAGGTAGCCGAACTCCTGCAGCGTCACCTGGTAGGCGCCGCCGTTGACGGACGCCGGTGTGGTGTTCGACTTGGGGTGCCGGGCGATGTCCAGGAAGGTCGTGAACCGCGGGTCCAGCTTCAGTTTCGGTGACGCCAGGGCGGCGTGGGTGGAGGGCACGTTGCGCAGCTCGTTGGCGAAGTTCACCACCGCGTCCGTGTCCGTGGTCATGTACTTCACCAGCTCCCAGGCGGCGTTCTGCTTCTCGCTGGTGGAGGCGATGCCGACGATCGTGCCGGACAGATAGCCCTTGCCGTAGTCGGCCGCCTGGTCGTCCGCGACGGGCAGGGGCGCGACCCCGACCTCGAAGGGCACCTTGGCGTCGGCGGTCATGCCGAGCCGCCACTCGCCGTCCAGTTGCATGGCGACCTGCCCGGTGTGGAACGGGTGCTTGGCGCCCCACTCGTCACCGAAGGTGCTGCGGTACTTCTCCAGCCTCGCGAAACCGCCGAGCTGGTCGATCAGGTTCTTCTGCCAGGTGAACATGGCGGCGAACGCCGGGTCGTCGGCGACGGCCGACTTGCCGTTCCGGTCGAAGTAGGTGGGACTCCACTGGGCCACCAGGTGGCCGGGTGTGCTCTCGTAGCCGTGGAAGGTGGGCATGAAACCCAGCCGCTCGTACGTCTCCCCCTTGATCTTCGTCAGTTTCCGCGCGACCCGGTCGAACTCGCTCCAGGTCTTCGGCGGGGCGGTGATCCCGGCCTTCGCGAAGGCGTCCTTGTTGTAGTACAGGCCGTAGGCGTCCCCGAGCAGCGGCAGCGTGCAGCGCCTGCCCTTGAACCGGGTGTAGTCCAGCCGGGGTTTGGCGAAGGTCTTCACCAGGTCGATGCCCGACTTCTCGATGAACGGCTCCAGGTCGGCGAAGGCCCCGGACGAGCAGAACTTCCCCACGTTGTCGGTCGTGAACGACGAGACCACGTCGGGGGCGCCGGCGCCGCCGGCCCGCAGCGCCTGCTGGATCTTGTCGTCGGTGATGTTGGGGACGACTCTCACGGTGATGTTCGGATGGGCCTCCTCGAACCGCCTCACGTTGTCGTTGACCGCCTTCACCTCGTTCGGCGCGGACCACCCGTGCCAGAAGGTGAGCGTGACCTTCGCCCTCGGGTCGTCGGTGGCGCTCCCGCTCGCCGATCCCGTGCAGGCGGAGGCGAGCAGCGCGGTCGCGACGACGGTCACGGCGAGTGCGGTTCTGCGGGCCATGGCGGTGTCTCCCTGAGGTGGTTTCAGCGCGAGGTGTCGAAGACTTCGTCCCGCGTGGCGGCCAGGGCGCTCTCCAGCGCCCCGCGCAGCACGGGGTGTTGCTGTACGTCACCGATGACGAGCCGTGGCCGGGACGCCGCCAGTTCGCCCAGCTCGGCCCGGACGCGCTCCCGCAGCGGCTCCCCGCCGGCGACGATCACCCCGCCGGACAGCACCACCAGCTGCGGGTCGAGCACGGCGACCAGCGAGGCGAGACCGGTGGCCAGCCCGGTCGCGAAGGCGTCCAGGAGGGCGCGGTAGGGGCCCGCGGTGGCTTCCGCGGCCCGCGCCAGCAGGACGCGGGCGACCTCCACGTGGCCCCCGCGCGGGACGTCGTCGATGCCCAGCTCGCGGGCGAGCCGCGGCAGCGCCTGCGCGCCCGCCAGCTCCTGGAAGCCGCCGCTGTTGGCCTTGGCGACCTGCCGCACCAGCGGCGCGCCCGGTACCGGCAGGAAGCCGACCTCGCCGGCCCCGCCCGTGAACCCCCGGTGCAGCCGTCCGCCGAGCACGAGTGCCGCGCCCAGCCCCTCCTCGTTCCACAGCAGCACGAAGTCCTCGTGCCCGCGGGCGGCACCGAGCCGCTGCTCGGCCACGGCGACCAGATTCACGTCGTTCTCGTACTCGACGGGCATCGGCAGCACGGCGGCGAGTTCGTCCAGCAGCGTGGGGGAGTGCCAGCCGGGCAGATGGCTCGCGTACCTGAGCCGCCCCGTGCCGGGGTCGAACGCGCCGGGCGTCCCGATCACCAGCCGGTGCACGTCGCCCCGGGTGAGCCCGGCGGCCTTCACGGCCCCGTCCAGCGCGTCGGTCACCTGCCGCACGACCCCGCCGGCCGGCCTCTTGGCGGTCGCCAGCTCGAACGTCCCGACCTGTTCCCCGGTGATGTCGGCGACGGCGGCCCGGATGCGCCGCGGGTCGACGTCCAGCCCCGCGGCGTACGCGGCCCGCGGATTCACGGCGTACAGCTGCGCGTTGGGCCCCGGCCTGCCCTCGGTCGTCCCGGTGACCACGACCAGCCCGGCGGCCTCCAGCCGGGCGAGCAACTGGGACGCGGTCGGCTTGGACAGCCCGGTCAGCTTTCCGATGCGGGTCCGGGACTGCGGCCCGTGCTCCAGCAGCAGATCGAGTGCGGCCCGGTCGTTCATCGCCCGCAGGACGCTGGGCGTGCCGGGGGTGGTGGCCACGAGGCGGTGCACCTGCCCTTCGTCTCTCCAAGACTGTTAGGAAGGTTTCCTATTGTGTTCCCGAACCTAAGCCGCCCGTCATGGCACCGTCAAGAGCCGGTGAGGCCAAAAGGGGGCGCCCCCGCCGTTCCCGGCAGGGGCGCCCCTCGGCACCGCGGTGCCTACTTCGACAGATTCGCCGGCGGCGGGCTGATCGGCGTCGCCGCGACCGACTGCGGCGACGTCGTCGAGGCGAAGGCCGACGGGGCCGCCATGCCCGCCGTCGGATCCGGCTTCGCGGATTCCTCCGGCCCGGCCGGGATGCCGCCCACGATCCGGATGCCCGCCGCGTCCAGGGCACGCTTGATGCGCCAGCGGAGCTCGCGCTCGACGCCCAGCGCCTTGCCCGGCATCGTCTTGGCCGAGACGCGGATCGTCATCGAGTCCAGGAGCACCTCGTTCAGGCCCAGCACCTCCACCGGGCCCCACAGGCGCTCGTTCCAGGGCTCCTCCTTGGCCATCGCCTCCGTGGCCTCGATGATCACCGCGCTCACCCGGTCCAGATCCTCGGTGGGGCGCACCGTCACGTCCACGCCCGCCGTCGCCCAGCCCTGGCTGAGATTGCCTATCCGCTTGATCTCGCCGTTGCGGACGTACCAGATCTCGCCGTTGTCGCCGCGGAGCTTCGTCACCCGCAGACCGACCTCGATCACCTCGCCGGAGGCCACACCCGCGTCGACGGAGTCGCCCACGCCGTACTGGTCCTCCAGGATCATGAAGACGCCGGACAGGAAGTCCGTCACCAGGTTCCGCGCGCCGAAGCCGATCGCGACACCCGCGACACCCGCAGAGGCCAGCAGCGGCGCGAGGTCGATCTTGAAGGCGCCGAGGATCATCAGACCGGCGGTCCCGAGGATCAGGAACGACGCCACCGAACGCAGAACGGAGCCGATCGCCTCGGAACGCTGGCGGCGGCGCTCGGCATTCACCAGCAGACCGCCCAGGGCCGTGCCCTCGACCGCCTGCGCGCTGCGGTTCATGCGCTCGATCAGCTTGGTGAGCGCACGGCGTATCAGCATCCGCAGGACGAACGCGACCACCAGGATCAGCAGGATGCGCAAGCCGGTGTTCAGCCAGGTGGACCAGTTCTCCTCCACCCAGCCCGCGGCCTGACCGGCCTGCTTGGCGGCTTCGTCGAGGGTCACCGGTGGTGGGGTGGGGTCGGCGGCCGGCGGGGCGGACCAGAGCACGGTTTGAACCTCCAGGCATCACGAGCAGACAAATAATCTAACGGGGGATACGGGGTGGTTCGTTGCCATGTTCGAGGGAGAGGTGCATCTCACCTGGGGATGACCAGGGTGTGGTCGAAAACACTTCTACCCCGTTACCGGTACGTGGTGGCGCTTCGACCAGGCATGAGGAGAGACTGAGAGCAGATCGTCCCGGCGCGAGCCACGCGCCGCCGGCGTACAAGGAGGCATCCGTGCCGCACGTCCTGGTCCTCAACGCGTCGTACGAGCCCCTCGGCGTCGTACCGCTCCGCCGCGCGCTCGTCCTCGTCCTCGAGAACAAGGCCATCTGCCTCGAGGAGTCCGGCGCCTTCATGCACAGCGCGACCCGTGTCATCGCCGCACCCAGTGTCGTACGACTCAAGCGGTTCGTCCGGGTCCCCTACAGGGGGCCCGTTCCTCTGACCCGCAAGGCACTCTTCGCCCGCGACGGCGGGCGCTGCATGTACTGCGGTGGCGTCGCAACCAGCGTCGACCACGTCATTCCGCGCAGCCGCGGGGGACAGCACGCCTGGGAGAACGTCGTGGCGGCCTGTCGCCGCTGCAACCACGTCAAAGCCGACCGGCACCTCCGGGAGCTGGGCTGGCGCCTGCATCAGCAACCCGCCCCGCCGTCCGGCCTGGCCTGGCGCATCATCGGGACCGGGCATAGGGACCCGCGCTGGCTGCCCTACCTGCAGCCGTTCGGCGCGGACGACGCCATGGCCCGGATCGACGGCATTTCCGCCTGATCCGGGTTTTTTGTCGCTCGGTTCGGCCCGGATCCTCAGGGCTCGATTCGGCTCCGGGGCGCCTGTTGCCGGTGTCGACGGTCGACCGTGCTCGGTTCCTCGTTCCTCGGAACCTCCGCGCGCTCTCCCTTTCGACACCGTCGCGCCCCTTCGCCTCACTCGCCGGGCACCGGGTCACCGCCCCGGGCGGAGCCTCTCTCCCCCTCATGGCCACCGGCCGGCGGCTCGCCGCCAACGGACGGGAGGCGGGGCCGTGGAAGGGTCGTCCCCGCGGGGGATTGGCGGCGGCCTGGGTGCCCATGACAAGTACGCCATCCCGTCCACCCCGAGGAGTCGAGCCCGGCGGCGCCCCGCCGCCCGCACAGGCGGGCGCCTTGCCCGGCGGGCTCAGGGTGTGACCGCGTACGCCTCCACGGTGAAGAGGGAGTAGCCGTACCGGGTGGCGCGTGCGTCGCCCTGGACGCGGATGAAGCGGGTGTCGCGGGCGTCCATCCGGATCGCCTCGCGGCCCCCCTTCCCGTCGTTCACCGTGGCCGCCGTGCGCCAGGTGCGGCCGTCCGCCGACACCTGCACGCGGTACTTCGTCGCGTACGCGTCCTGCCAGTGCAGGACGACCTGCCCGACGCGGGCCGGCGCGGCAAGCTCGGCCTGCCACCAGGCACCGTCCTCGGCGGGGGACGACCAGCGGGACTTGGGATCGCCGTCGATCGCGGCGGACGCCGGGAAGTCGGCGGTCTCGTCGCCGGAGGAGGAGGCCGTGGCGGTGCGGGCCAGGTCGGGGCCGCCCGTCGCCGGGTAGGCACGGACGGTGACCGTGCGCTGCTCGCCGGCGAAGGAGAGGGACACCTGGTGATCGCCCGCGGGGGTGCCGGGCGGGACGGTGATCCGGACCGGGACGGTGGTGGCCCGCCCGCGAGGGACGGTCGTCTGCTTGGGGACCGTGACCCGGATGCCGCTCGGCGCCTTCGCGGTGAGGGTGCCGCGCACCTCGCCGGGGTGCTGCCCGGACAGCACCACGTCGATGTCCTGCGGGGCGCCGCCGATCGCGGCGTCCGTCTCCGTGCGGGCCACGTCCAGCCGGGCCCGCGGCTCGTCCGCGAACCAGGGCACCAGGGCACGGACCGCGGGCGCACCGCCGGTCCAGGCGATGCGGACCGCCTCCGCGCGGACCCCCTTGGCGGCCGTCTGGGTCCAGCCGGACGGCGAGAGCGTGCCCAGCGGCCGCCACCCCTCGCCCGGCACGTACGCCTCCACGCTTCCGGTGCCCGAGCCGGGTGCCGTCATCGCGGTCACCGCCTCGACGGGCCGCGGCCGGTCGAGGCGCACCGTGTAGGAGCCGTCTTCGTGGGAGACCGTGCCCGCGTCGCGGGACGCCCCGGTCCAGACGGCGGCCTCCTCGACGGCCCGGGTCAGGAACGGGTCGAGCACGCCCTGGCCGACCTTCGCCGGGCTCGCGGGCAGTGCGGTGCGCAGCGACTCCAGCTCCAGCGCGGAGCGCCAGGCCGCCGCGCCGTCGCCGCGCGCCTGGGCCTGGAGCATGTCGACGGCGGCCTCGCCCGCCCGGCCGTACCGCGACAGCTGTTCCAGCCACGGCCGGACCTCGTCGTCGAGCCGGCCGTCCGCGGGGCCGGTCAGCCGCCCCGGTGCCTCGCGCATCACGGTGAACGCCGCCCGCAGCTCCCGGGCGGCCCTGTCCCGCGCGGCGGCGTCCGGCCGGGTACGGGACCGCCAGAAGTCCGCCAGCAGCGGCCGCAGGTACGCCGATTCCTCGCGGCTGAGGATCGAGGAGGAGTCGTTCCCGGCGAGCGCCAGCAGCGCCTCGCGGGCCTGCTCGTCGCCGCCCGCCAGGTCGTGGATCGCGGCCCGCCACGACTCCTGGGGCCGGTAGCCCTTGGGGTTCCAGGCGAAGTCGGCGGCGGTGAAGACCGGGATGCGGGAGGCGGAGGCCTGTTCCATGGCGTTGGCCAGCAGCGCGGCCGACCCGGCCGCGACGGCGGGCTCACGGCCCCTGTAGGGGCCCAGGAAGATACGGTCCTGCGCGTAGTCGTTGACGGGATAGTTGTCCATGGTGACCAGCGGGTGCTTGAAGGCGTCCCGCGCGCCCGCCAGTTCCCGGCCGGTGATGGTGCGCGGCACCACGCCGACACCGGTCCACGCCACCTGGACCCGGTCGTCCAGCGCCCCGGCCAGTGCCGTGCGGTAGTCGGTGGCACCGTCCTGGTAGTACTCGGTCGGCATCAGCGTCAGCGGCTCGGCGTCCGGGTGGCGCTCGGCCAGGTGCCGGGCCAGTTCCGTCGCCACGCGCGCGTGCGCCCGGGCCGCCGAGGCCGGACCGCGGCCGAAGGTGTCCGCGTCGCGGCCGCAGTGCCACTCGTCGTAGCTCGCGTCCTGGAACTGGATCTGGAACGCCCGCACCCCGAGCGCGTACATCGCGTCGACCTTGCGCTTGAGCGCCTTGAGGTCGTCGTCCGACGCCAGGCACATCGACTGGGCGGGCGCCACGGCCCAGGCGAGGGTCACATGGTTGCGCCGGGCGCGCTCGGCCAGTTCGCGGAACTCGGCGCGCTGTGCCGCCGGGTAGGGCTCGCGCCACTGCGCCTGCCGGTACGGGTCGTCACCGGGGGCGTAGAGGTACCGGTTCTGCTTGGTGCGGCCCATGAAATCCAGCTGCGCGAGACGCTGTTCATGGCTCCAGGGGCGGCCGTAGAAACCTTCCGTCATGCCGCGCACGGCGGTGCCGGGCCAGTCGCGTACGAGAACACCGGGCACGGCCCGGTCCGTTATGAGTTGCCGCAGCGTCTGCACGGCGTGGAAGAGGCCGTCCGTGCCGACGGCGTCGACGGCGACCGTGTCCCGGCCCTCGTGGCGGCCGGTGGCGATCCGGTAGCCGCCGGCCGGCAGGTCGTCGCGCTCCGGCGCGCGCAGGGCGCGCAACGCGGCCTGCGCGCCCGGACCGCCCATCAACACCACCGGTCCGCGCCCGTCCGGGCCCGTGTGGACGTTCCGTACGCCCGCGTCGCGCAGCACTGCGCGGAGGGCGTCGAGGGCATGGGGGTCGGAGCCCGGGCCGGCGACGATCGTCACGTCGTCGCCCAGCGGGATCGCGGCGCCCGCGGGTCGCACGGAGTGCGGCCGGGGCCACACCGGCGGCAGCTGCGCGCCGCCCTCGCGGTCCGGGGCGGCCGTCGTGGGGGAGCCGGGCCCGCCGGGGGCGGCGAGCGCGCCGGGGGCGCCGCCGAGCAGCCCGCCGATCACAGCTACGGCGACGGCTGTCGCGGTCCGCTTTCTGCGCCCGAACTGCACGCGCGTCTCCCCTCGTCTTCGGTTGTCCTGCGGGTAGCTTTGCCGGAGGCCGTACTGGTGGGTTTCGAGCCCACCACCCCCTCGCCGAAGGTGTCAATGTGCGTGGCCGTTGTGTCGTATTTGCCTACCGGCGGACCCGTGGGGCCCGCCGGACGCGGGCACGCCGGTCAACCGCCGCAAGGGGAACCGAATGTGACGCGCGCCACGTTGGGCGGATGTGTCGGCGCCCGCTGGGTAGGGCTGCTGTGTCCCACTGTCACCCCCACAGGGAGTCCACCGTGGCCGCATCCGCACAGCTGCTGCTCTCCGCCCTTTCCAAACAGGTCCCGGGCGGGTCCGAACGGCCCCCGGCCCGGCTCATCAGCAAACCGCCGCTGACCAGCGTGCCCGCGCCGGCCGACGCCGCACCGGGCCCCTTGACCAGCGAGCCCCCGCTCGCCGACGCCGCCCCGCTGACCAGCGAGCCCCCGCTCACCGACTTCACCCCTCTCACCAGCGAGCCGACCGCGCACGGCACGGCCGGCGGACCGGAGTCCCCAGGAGCCTGAATGACCCTTGCCCGGCTCGCCGCGCTGCACGGTGTCGCCACCGCGTACTCCCCGTCCGCGGGCGTCACCGTCCCGGTCCCCGACGCCACGGTGGTGGAGGTCCTCGCCGCCCTCGACGTCGACGCCACCACCCCCGAGGCGGTCCGTGCCGCCCTGGCCGCCACCGAGGAGGCCAGGGCCGAGCGGCTGCTGCCGCCCACCGTGGTCCTCTGGCAGGACGCCCCGCCCGTGCTTCCGCGCCCGCTCGCGGCGCTCCCGCCGGGCACCGCGCTGCGCGTCACGACCGAGCAGGGCCAACTGGTCTGCGGGGAGACCCCGCCCTGGGCGGAACTGCCGCTGGGCGTGCACCGGCTGGAGGTCCGCGCGCGCGACGGGCGCACCGGGCACACCACACTCGTCGTCGCCCCCGCGCGCGTGCCTCAGCCGTCCACGCGCGGGTTCGGCGTGCTCGTGCAGCTCTACTCACTGCTGTCGACGCGGTCGTGGGGCATGGGCGACCTCGGGGATCTGCGGGAGCTCGCGGACTGGGCCGGTCGCGCCCTGAGCGCCGGCTTCGTGCAGGTCAACCCGCTGCACGCGGCCGTGCCCGGCACCCCCACGGACCCGTCCCCGTACCGGCCGTCGTCACGGCGCTTCCCGGACCCCGTCCACCTGCGGATCGAGGACGTCCCCGAGTGGGCGTACGTACGCGGCGAGGACCGGGCCGAGCTGGACGCGCTCGTCGCACGGGCGGGAGAGCTGCGTGAAGGGGTCCTGCGCAAGGGCGAGTTGATCGACAGGGACGCGGTGTGGGTGCTCAAGCGGCGCGCCCTGGAGATCGTCCGGCAGGTGCCGCTCGGCCCCGGCCGGCAGGCCGACCACGACGCCTTCGTCGCCGCCCACGGCGGGGCCCTCCGCGACCATGCCACCTGGTGCGCGCTCGCCGAGCGGTACGGCGCCGACCGCGCCCAGTGGCCCGCCGGCCTGCGCGACCCGGCCTCCCCCGCCACCGCGCGGGCCCGCGAGGAGCTGGCCGACCGCGTCGGCTTCCACCAGTGGCTCGCCTGGCTGACCGACCAGCAGCTCGCCGCCGCCGCGCGGGCGGCCCGCGACGCCGGCATGGACGTCGGCATCGTCCACGACCTCGCCGTCGGAGTGCATCCGGACGGCGCCGACGCCTGGGCGCAGCAGGACGCGCTCGCCGCCGGCATGTCCGTCGGCGCCCCGCCGGACGCGTTCAATGCCCGGGGCCAGGACTGGGGCCTGCCCCCGTGGCGCCCCGACGCGCTGGCCGCCTCCGGGTACCGCCCGTACCGCGATCTGCTGCACGGCCTGGTGCGGCACGCGGGGGCCCTGCGCATCGACCACGTCATGGGCCTGTTCCGCCTCTGGTGGGTGCCCGAGGGCCGCGAGCCCACCGAGGGCACCTATGTGCGGTACGACGCCGACGCCATGCTCGCCGTGCTCGCCCTGGAGGCCCACCGCGCGGGCGCCGCCGTGATCGGGGAGGACCTCGGCACGGTCGAGCCCGGGGTGCGCGAGGCGCTCCAGCGCCGCGGAGTGCTGGGTACGTCGGTGCTCTGGTTCGAGCGGGACTGGGAGGGCACGGGCCGCCCCCTGCCCCCGGAGAGCTGGCGCGCGGACTGCGTCGCCACGGCCACCACCCATGACCTGCCGTCCACCGCGGCCCGGCTCACCGGCGACCACGTCGAGCTCCGCCACCGGCTGGGGCTGCTCACCCGCTCCCTGGACGAGGAGCGGGCCGAGGACGCGACCGAGGTCGCCGAGTGGCTGGCCTACTTCCGTGAGCTGGGGCTGCTCGACGGGGGCACCCGTGACGAGGAGACCGAGATCCGCGCGGTGCACCGCTTCCTGAAGCGCACCCCCGCGCGGATGGCGGGGGTCTGGCTGCCGGACGCCGTCGGCGACCGCCGCCCGCAGAACCTGCCCGGGACCTGGGACCAGTACCCGAACTGGCGGCTGCCGATCGCCGACGCGGAGGGGCGCCCGGTGACCCTGGAAGAGCTGGCCGCCTCGCCCCGGCTGCGCGCCCTGATGGACGAGCTCCGGCCGCCTACGGCACCCCCGGGCGCGCGGGCCCTTTAGGTGTTCGCTACGTTTGCACCGTGGACAAGAAGAACGCCCTGCGCGCCGGCTCCGTCGCGGCCGGTACGACGCTGATGATGCTGCTCATGTCGTCCCCCGCGCTCGCGCTCACCCGCGACGACGGTGACGACCCGGGTTCCGGCCTGAGCGTGGCCGAGACCGTCGGCTGGTTCGTGCTGGCTCCGATCGTGCTGTTCGCGGTCATCGCCGGCCTGGTGATGGTGCTCGACAAGTCCAAGAAGGCCTGAGGCCCGGACCTCTTCTTCCGAAGGCGCTGTGCGGCGGATCGTTCGCCGCACAGCGCCTTCGTGTGCTCACGCGCCGGTCGCCGTGAGCAGTTTGCGCAGCAGCCCCGCCAGCTGGTGCGCCTCCTCCTCGTTCAGCGCCGACTCCAGGGCGGCCCGCTGGACGCCCAGGCCGGCCGAGACGGCCTCGTCCACGATCTCGCGGCCGCGCTCGCTGAGCGTCACCCGCAAACCGCGCCGGTCGTGCGGATCTGGGCTGCGGCCCAGCAGACCGGCCCGCTCCAGTTTGTCGAGGCGGCCCGTCATCCCGCCCGTCGTCAGCATCAGCGTCGCCGACAACTCGCGCGGCGACAGGGTGTAGGGCTCTCCCGAGCGCCGCAGCGTCGCCAGGACGTCGAACTCCCCGCGTGAGATGCCGAACGGTGCGTACGCCTTGTCCATGCGCGCGCCGATGGTGTGCGAGAGCCGGTAGACGCGCCCGAAGACGGCCATCGGCAGCGTGTCGAGGTCGGGGCGCACCACCGCCCACTGGGCGGCGATCGCGTCGACCGGGTCCTGGTCCTGAGGGGGGTCCTGAGGGGGGTCCTGAGGGGCGGGTGTCGTCGAGGTCATGGCTGAAGTCTCGATTCCGGGTCCGGTCGTTGGCAAGAAAGATGCTCCTGAGTAAGTGGCTTGCGATTAAGTAGCTTAGGGCTAAGCTACTTAGTGCCGAGTCATTCGAAGGGGGATCCCGATGTCCCGCAAAGCCGCCGTCACAGCCCTGACCGCCCTGGCCCCGATCTCCTGGGGATCCACCTATGTCGTCACGACCGAGTTCCTGCCGGCCGACCGGCCCCTGTTCACGGGGCTGATGCGGGCCCTTCCGGCCGGTCTGGCCCTGCTGGCGCTGACCCGCACCCTGCCCCGCGGGGCGTGGTGGTGGAAGTCGGTGGCTCTGGGCGCGCTGAACATCGGGGCCTTCTTCCCCCTGCTCTTCCTGGCCGCCTATCGGCTGCCGGGCGGCCTCGCGGCCGTCGTCGGCTCGGTCGGCCCCCTCTTCGTCGTCGGCCTCGCCGCGCTGCTGCTGGGTGAACGGCCCACCGTGCGGGCCGTGCTCACCGCGACGGCGGCGGCCTTCGGGGTCAGCCTCGTCGTGCTGAAGGCGGGGGCGGCGCTGGACCTCGTCGGCGTGCTCGCCGGGCTCGCCTCCGCGGCCTCCATGTCCGCGGGCACGGTCCTCACCAAGCGGTGGGGCCGGCCCGAGGGGGTCGGACCCCTCGCCATGACCGGCTGGCAGCTCAGTGCGGGCGGCCTGCTCATCGCCCCTGTCGCCTTCCTTGTCGAGGGTGCTCCGCCGGCGCTGGACGGCCGCGCCCTCGCCGGATACGTCTACCTCGCCCTCGCCAACACCGCCGTGGCGTACTGGCTCTGGTTCCGCGGCATCGAGCGACTCGCCGCCACCTCCGTGACCCTGCTCGGTCCGCTCTCGCCGATCACCGCCGCCGTCATCGGCTGGGCGGCGCTCGGCCAGGCCCTGGAACCGGTCCAGCTCGTCGGCATGGTGATCGCCTTCGGGGCCACGCTCATCGGTCAGCGGCCCACCAAACCGTTCAGCTCACCTGAAGTGATGCAGCAGAAAGTTTCGATGGACCTGAGGGTTTCCTCGGTGCGACGGTAGTCCCGCAACCAAGATCCCCCAGGGGAGAGAGGCGAGGGGTGACCGTGGCAGTCCTGGACCGCGTCCGTGCCGGAGAGCCGGCGACCGTGAGGAAGGCGGCGGGGCGGGCCGTGGGCCCCGGCCTCCTCCTCGCGGCCGTCGCCACGGTCGTCTGGTCGGGAAGCTTCGTCGCCTCCCGCGCCCTTCACGACTCCGTCCCGCCCGTCCAGGCGGCCTTCTGGCGCTGGATCGTCGCCATCCTCGCCGTCGCGCCGTTCGCGGCCCGCGAGGCCTGGCGCCGGCGCCGGCTCATACGCCGCCACGCGGGCTACGTCACACTCGCCGCCCTCCTCGGTGTCACCGTCTACAACACCCTCGTCAACCAGGCCGGCCTCACCACCTCCGCCGGCGCCATGGGCATGGTCATGGCCGCCTCACCGGTTCTGATGGCCCTCTACGAGCGGCTCGGCGGCGCCCGGCTCGGACTCCGCCGGGTGAGCGGCATGCTGATCGCCTGCGCGGGCGTGGTGCTGCTGGTCGGCAGGGGCTCCCTCGCCACCGGATTCGGCGCCGGTGACCTGTGGATCGTGGCGGCGGCCGTCTGCTTCGCCTCGTACAGCGCCCTGCTCAAGCGGCGGCCGGCGGAGATCGGCGGCCCGGCCTTCCTTTTCAGCACGTTCGTCCTCGGCGCGCTGATGCTGCTCCCCGTGTACGCCGTCAGCCTCGCCGTCCAGGGCGGTTTCGAGCCCACGACCGGGACGGTCGGACCACTGGTCTATGTCGGGGTCTTCTCCTCGGCCGTGGCCTTCTTCGCCTGGAACAAGGCGATCGCGCTGATCGGTGCGGCCCGCGCGGGAGTCGTCTACTACCTGCAGCCGGTCTGTGTGGCGCTGCTGTCCTGGCTGCTGATCGACGAGGCGATGGGGCCGCTCCAGATCCTGTGCATGACGCTGATCCTGGGGGGTGTGGTCCTCGGGACGGCCCGGACGAGGTGAGCGGTCCGCCCGGCGAGAAGGCGCCGCAGGGAGGGAGGGTGCCGCCCGGCGAGAACGCGCCGCAGGGGGGAAGGGTGCCGTATCGCGAGAGGGCCTCGCCCGCCGGTGGTCGGGCTGTGGGCGAGGCCCTCAGTGTCGGGGAGACACGTCGGAGCGGGCGGTTCAGCAGTTCTTGACGTACCAGACGGGTGTCCAGTCGTAGCTGGAGCCGGCGGAGTAGGCGCCGGGCGTGGTGTAGATGACGTTCTTGTTCTGGTCCAGGAACTGGGCGCGGGTCCCCGGGGTCTGGTTGTTGATCCAGGAGCCGTAACCCTCCCAGTTGGACAAGGCGTATGTACTGCACCGGTAGAGGTTGAACTGGGCACCCGTGAAGTCGGTACCGGTGAACATGCAGAAGTTCTGGTACGGACAGTCCGCCCGGCCCTGCCGGGAGCCGGGCAGCGGAACCACGATCTCCCCCGCGCCCGGGACCGCGATCCTGTTGAGGGAGATCTGCTTGCCCCCGTGGCGGGCGAGGTGACGGTCGACCTCGTCCTGCAGGTCGTCCGACTCGTCGTCGGTCAGACCCGCGGCGGCCGCCTGGTCGGCGAAGCCCTGCGGGCCGGCCGGTGCGGCGGCCGCCTGGGCGGTGAGTCCCAGCACCGTCGCGGTGACGAGTGCCAAGACCGCGAACAGTGCCGCGGTCAGCTTGCGCAATGCCATGCGGTGTTCCCCCTGCCGATCAGTCGGATTCCTGGACATGCCCTCGCTGCCGCGGCGGGCACAGCAATGAGTCTCCAAGCGGGGAGGAGGACGGAGCAATCGGTTCCGCCCCTGGTGTCCTGTAGACGCCAAAGAGGCCCTGTTCGGCCAACAGGACCGAAAAGTCGCGGTGTTGCCCTGGCCGGCCCGGTCCCCGCGCCGGATAGGTTGCGGTCATGACCGAGTGGGACATCAAGAAGCTGCAGATCCTGCGGACCCTGCGCGACCGGGGCACGGTGACCGCCACCGCGGAGGCGCTGCTGATGACCCCCTCGGCCGTCTCCCAGCAGCTCTCCAACCTCTCCAAGCAACTCGGGGTGCGGCTGCTGGAGGCGCACGGCCGACGGGTGCGGCTGACCGACGCCGCCCACCTCGTGCTGCGCCACGCCGAGGCGGTGTTCGCACAACTGGAACGGGCGGACGCCGAGTTGGCGGGCTATCTCCAGGGCGAGGCCGGCGAGGTCAGGGTCGGGGCCTTCTCCACCGCCGTGCCCGCTCTGGTCGTACCCGCCGTGCTGCGGCTGCGCGCCGACCACCCGGGCCTGGAGGTACGGGTGCGGGAGGCGGAGGCGGCCGAGGCGTACGAGCTGCTGTCCACCGGCGCGGTGGACCTGGCCCTGTCGCTCGCCGCGCACGCGCCGACCGCCCGCGACCCGAGGTTCGCGCGGGTGCCGCTGCTCGCCGACCCGCTGGACGTCGCCCTGCCCGCGGGCCATCCGCTGGCCGGTGCGCCCGGGCTCAGGCTCGCGGACCTGTCGGGCGAGCGGTGGATCTTCGGTGGCAGCGGGCCCTGGTCCGAGATCACCACCGCCGCGTGCGAGGCGGCCGGCTTCGTGCCCGAGCAGGCCCACTCGGCCGCCGGGTGGACCGCCATCCTCGCCATGGTGGAGGCCGGCATGGGCATCGCGCTGGTGCCGCGCATGGCGGCGGAGCGCTCATCCGGGGTGGTGATGCGGGTGCTCGAGGCCGACCGGCCGCGGCGCCATGTCGTCGCCGCCGTCCGCCGCGGCGCGGAGTCCGCCCCGTCGGTGGCGCGCGTGCTGGCGGCTCTGCGCGAGGTGGCCGCGCTGCGCGAGGCGGCTGCCGTGCGCAAGGCGTGACGGCGATCCGCCTTGCCGCGGGGGCCGGGGCGAGCGCCTGGCCACCATCCCCGCATCGCTTCAGCCGGACTGAACAGTTGATGAAGAAACTTCCGATGGACCTGACAGGTTCCCGATGGCGCCATAGCCCGCATGCGGCTGCACGGCTCCCTCACCGGGCCGGCACCGCGGCCCTCACCGCCCGGTACGCGGAGACCGGCACCGCGGCCCTCACCGCGCGGTACGCCCCCTCGTGACGCGCGGAAGCGGCGCCCCGCCCGGGGGCGCCGCTTCGACGAGTGAGCGGCGGCAGGCGCCTCGGAGGCGAACCGCGGCCTAAGAAGCGGCGTCCGCCGCCTGGGCCTTCAGCGCACGCTCGACGCCCGAGCGGGACTCGGAGACCAGGCGGCGCAGCGCCGCGTTCGGCTCCGCGCTCGCCAGCCAGGCGTCCGTCGTGTCCAGGGTCGCCTGCGAGACCTGCAGCGACGGGTAGAGGCCGACCGCGATCTGCTGGGCCATCTCGTGCGAGCGCGACTCCCACACGTCCTTGACCACGGCGAAGAACTTCTCCGTGTACGGGGCGAGCAGCTCGCGCTGGTCGGTCTGGACGAAGCCGCCGATCACCGCCTCCTGCACGGCGTTCGGGAGCTTGTCCGACTCCACGACCGAGGCCCATGCCTCGGCCTTGGCCTCCGGGGTCGGCCGGGCCGCGCGGGCGGTCGCCGCGTGGCGCTCGCCGGCCGCCGTCCTGTCCCGCTCGTACTCGGCGGCGATCTCCGCCTCGCCGAACCGGCCCGTCGCGGCCAGCCGCTCCACGAACGCCCACCGCAGTTCGGTGTCGACGGCGAGGCCCTCGAGCGTCTCGGTGCCGTCCAGCAGCGCGGCCAGCAGGTCGAGCTGGGCGTCCGTGCGGGCGGCGGCGGCGAACGCCCTGGCCCAGGCCAGCTGGTGGTCGCTGCCCGGAGCCGCGGCGCGCAGGTGCTCCAGCGCGGCCTCCGTCCAGCGCGCCAGCGCCGCCTCGCGCCGCTCCGGTGCCGCGTACAGGTCGAGCGCCAGCTTCACCTGGCGGTGCAGGGACTGCACCACACCGATGTCGGACTCCTTGGCGATGCCGGAGAGGACCAGGTCCAGGTACGCATGCGTGGCCAGCTCGCTGTCACGCGTCATGTCCCACGCCGACGCCCAGCACAGGGCGCGCGGGAGGGACTCGGTGAAGTCGCCGAGGTGCCGGGTGACGTTCTTCAGGGACTCCTCGTCGAGCCGGACCTTGGCGTACGACAGGTCGTCGTCGTTGAGCAGGACGACCGCCGGGCGGCGCTTGCCCACGAGCGCGTCCACCGCGGTGAGCTCGGCGGCGTCGATGTCCAGCTCGATGCGCTCCGTGCGGACCAGCTTGCCGGAGCCGTCCAGGTCGTACAGGCCGATCGCGATCCGGTGCGGCCGCAGCGTCGCCACGCCCTTGGCGCCGGTGGGCAGTGCCGGGGCCTCCTGGCGGACCGCGAAGGAGGTGATGACGCCGTCCGCGTCGGTGGCGATCTCCGGGCGCAGGATGTTGATGCCGGCCGTCTCCAGCCACGCCTTCGACCAGGTCTTCAGGTCACGGCCGGAGGTCTTCTCCAGCGCGCCCAGCAGGTCGGACAGACGGGTGTTCCCGAACGCGTGCGCCTTGAAGTACGCCTGCACGCCCTTGAAGAACTCGTCGATGCCCACGTAGGCCACGAGCTGCTTCAGCACGGAAGCGCCCTTGGCGTACGTGATGCCGTCGAAGTTGACCAGGACGTCGTCCAGGTCCCGGATCTCGGCCATGATCGGGTGCGTCGACGGGAGCTGGTCCTGCCGGTACGCCCAGGTCTTCATCTGGTTCGCGAACGTCGTCCACGCGTGCGGCCACCGCGACTCGGGGTGGTACGCCTGGCAGGCGATCGACGTGTACGTGGCGAACGACTCGTTCAGCCACAGGTCGTTCCACCACTCCATGGTCACGAGGTCGCCGAACCACATGTGCGCGAGCTCGTGCAGGATCGTCTCGGCGCGCACCTCGTAGGCCGCGTCCGTCACCTTCGACCGGAAGACGTACTGGTCGCGGATGGTCACCGCGCCCGCGTTCTCCATCGCGCCCGCGTTGAACTCGGGCACGAACAGCTGGTCGTACTTGGCGAACGGGTAGGCGTAGTCGAACTTCTCCTGCATCCACTCGAAGCCCTGGCGCGTCACGTCGAAGATCGCGTCCGCGTCGAGGAACTCGGCGAGCGAGGGACGGCAGTAGATGCCCAGCGGCACGGACTGCCCGTCCTTCTCGTACGTGCTGTGCACGCTGTGGTAGGGGCCGACGATGAGCGCGGTGATGTACGTGGAGATCCGCGGGGTCGGCTCGAAGACCCAGACGTCGCCCGACGGCTCGGGCGTGGGGGAGTTCGAGATCACCGTCCAGCCCGCCGGCGCCTTCACGGTGAACTGGAACGTTGCCTTCAGGTCGGGCTGCTCGAAGCTGGCGAAGACCCGCCGCGCGTCCGGCACCTCGAACTGGGTGTAGAGGTACGCCTGGTCGTCGACGGGGTCGACGAAGCGGTGCAGGCCCTCGCCCGAGTTCGTGTACGCGCAGTCCGCGACGACCTTCAGCTCGTTCGGCCCCCGGTGCAAATGCGACAGCGCGATCCGCGAGTCGCGGAAGACGGCCGCGACATCCAGCGGCTTGCCGTTCAGCACCACCTGGTGCACGGCCGGCGCCACCAGGTCGATGAACGTCGCCGCGTTGTCCTCGGCGGACTCGAAGCGCACGGTGGTCACGGACCGGAAGGTGCCGCCCTCCTGCGCGCCGCTCAGGTCGAGCTCGATCTGGTACGAGTCCACGCTCAGCAGCTTCGCCCGCTGCCGCGCCTCTTCACGGGTCAGGTTCGTGCCAGGCACCCGGTCATCTCCTCCGTTTGTGACGTTTGGTGACATCCTTCCACGCCAGGACCGTCGGGCCGCCCACGGTTGTGGACCGGCCTGCGGCGCGCCGGTCCACGAGCGGAAGGGGAACGTCATGGCCGAATTCCGCCGGACGAGGCACGGGAGCGCGCGCAACCTGGACGCATGAGGACCACGTACACGGCACGCCCCATCGCCCCCGCCGCCCTCGCACGGCTGAGGACGACCGACGACGCGGGACGGCCCTGCGCCCCGCACACGGATACGGAAGGAGGCGCACCGCTGCGCTGCTGTCTGCGGCTGTCGAGGGCGGGGGAGCGCATCGCGCTCGTCTCCTACGCCCCGCTGCGCCGGTGGGCCGCCGAGACCCGGGCGAAGCCCGGGGCCTACGACGAACAGGGGCCGGTCTTCATCCACGCGGAGGAGTGCGGGGGGCCGGCGGAGAGCGGCGGGTACCCGTTCACCCGTCCGGGCGCCCTGCGGGTCGTACGCCGCTACGACGCGGAGGGCAGAATCGTCGGCGGCCGCCTCCTGGAGATCCCGGAAGCGGCCGACCGTGTCGTCGAGGGGTTCGATCAGGCCCTCGCGGAAGCCTTCGCCGACCCGTCGGTCGCCCTGGTCCACCTCAGGGCCGTCGAGTACGGCTGCTTCCTCTTCGAGGTCAGGCCTTGAGCTCCTGGGCGACGAGCTCGGCGATCTGCACCGCGTTCAGCGCCGCGCCCTTGCGCAGGTTGTCGTTGGAGACGAAGAGCGCGAGGCCGTTGTCGACGGTCTCGTCCACGCGGATGCGGCCCACGTAGGAGACGTCCTTGCCGGCCGCCTGCAGCGGGGTCGGGATCTCGGACAGCTCGACGCCCTCCGCGTCCTTCAGCAGCTCATGGGCGCGCTCGACGCTGATGGGACGCTCGAACCGGGCGTTGACCTGGAGCGAGTGGCCGGAGAAGACCGGGACACGCACACAGGTGCCGGAGACCTTGAGCTCCGGGATCTCCAGGATCTTGCGGGACTCGTTGCGGAGCTTCTGCTCCTCGTCGGTCTCGAAGGAGCCGTCGTCGACGATCGCGCCGGCCAGCGGCAGCACGTTGAAGGCGATGGGGCGCTTGTAGACGCCGGGCTCCGGGTAGGCGACGGCCTCGCCGTCGTGGGTGAGCTCGGCGGCCCGCTCGGCGACGGCCTTGACCTGGCCGTCCAGCTCGGCGACGCCCGCGAGGCCGGAGCCGGAGACGGCCTGGTAGGTCGTGGCGACCAGGGAGGTCAGGCCGGCCTCCTGGTGGAGCGGCTTGAGCACTGGCATGGCGGCCATCGTGGTGCAGTTCGGGTTGGCGATGATCCCCTTCGGGCGGTCCTTGACCGCGTGGGGGTTCACCTCGGAGACGACCAGGGGCACCTCGGGGTCGCGGCGCCAGGCGGAGGAGTTGTCGATCACGACCGCGCCCTGCGAGGCGACCTTCTCGGCGAGCGCCCTGGAGGTGGCACCACCCGCGGAGAAGAGCACGATGTCCAGGCCGCTGTAGTCGGCGGTGGACGCGTCCTCGACGGTGACGTCCCGGCCCTGCCAGGTGATGACCGAGCCCGCGGACCGGGCGGAGGCGAACAGCCGCAGCTCGTCGACCGGGAAGTTCCGCTCGGCAAGGATGTTGCGCATGACCGTGCCGACCTGACCGGTGGCTCCGACGATTCCGACCTTCACGGGGACTCCTCCGTACGTACTTGCGGCCCTGGTGCCGCTCCATCATGCGTCTGTCCCGCCGCACCTTGTCCAATTCATTGTCCGCGAGGTGAGAAGGCGCACTCCCGGAACGTGAAGGGCGGGCGTCCCGCCGGACGCCCGCCCTCACTGTGCGTGATGCTGTGTTTCTTCGGTGCTACGGCGTGACCTTGCCGATCACGACGCTGCCGGTGCCCGCGGCGGTGCCCCGGGCGTTCTCCAGGCGCACCTCGCCGAAGAACTGCCGGCCCTCGGGGGCCGCGCCGTTCACCAGCACCTCGGCGGCGACCTGCGCGGTCGCTCCGTTCGCCAGCTGCACGGCCTTCGCCTCGTCGACCTTGACCGTGCCGAGCGAGGACGCGAAGTACACGTCCTTGTAGTCGTAGGTGGTGCCCTCGGCTGCCTGCACCGAGTAGCCGTCCACGACGATCCGGTACGTGCCCGCGGCGGGCTTCACCAGGGAGACCGCCTCCTCCGAGTCGCCGTCCGCGGACTGGCCGACCTGGGTGTCGCCCCGGAAGACCGTGAGGTCGAGGTCGGCGGCCTTGTCGGAGGTGTTGCCGATGGCGATGTCGAATCGCTCGACGCCCTCACCGATGACGACCTCGGTGATCTGCTGCTCGTGGTGCTTGATGGTCGGCTTGGCGACCTTGGCGGAGCCCAGGGAGCCGCCCTTCAGCTTGCCGTCGATGGCGGCGAAGCCGTTGGTGACCTTCCAGTCGACGGCGGTCGGGGTGCCGACCTTGGCCTCGGGAACGGTCTGGACGGCCGGGTCGAACGCGGCACCGAGAACCGTGACATCCAGCTTGTACGGGTTGTCCAGGTCCGGCGACGTGCGACGGGCCTCGACCTCGATCTCCCAGACACCCGGCGTCGGGTTCGCGTAGGAACGCACGTCGGGGCGGCAGGTGTTGGCCGGGTTGTAGTGCGGGTAGCAGGCGTTCGACGCGGTGGTGTCGACCGGGACGCCGTACGGGTGCAGGGCGATGAACCGGGTCTGGCTCTTCTCCTTCAGCCCGCTGAGCGCCACCTCCAGCGACTTGGCGCCCTGCGGCACGGTCACGAAGTACGACTTGTGGCTGTTGCGCTGAACCGAGCCGTTCGCCGCGTGGGTGAACGCGGGCTTGGTGAGCTCGTGCGAGACGACGACCGTGGAGAGGATCTGCTTGTCGATGCCCTCGGTGTCCTCGTCGTCGACCTCCAGAATGACGCTGTGCACGCCCGCCGAGCGCGGCTTGGCCGCGATCTTGACGGTGACGGGCTTGTTCAGCGGAAGGTCCACGTCGCCGTCGCCGACGATGCCGAAGGTGCCGTCGTTGTACTTGAGGTCCAGTTCGTGCTCGACCGCCCCCTTCGGGCCGGTCGTGCGCGTGATGGTGACGTCGTAGACCTTCTTCTGGCCGACCTTGAGGCCGCCCTGGCGGTCGTAGAGGCCGGCCCCGCTGTGCGGCGCCGGGAAGATCGCCGTGTCGACCGGGGCCTGCACCTTGTACTCGTGCGCGGTGGCCTCGTCCTCGATGGCGTTCCAGGCGTCGACGATGTCGATCAGACCGGAGCCCTGCTCGTGCGCGGCGACGCCCGGGATGCGGTGGGCGGTGCTGGTCAGCGCGGTGCGCAGGGTGAGCGGGGACAGCTCGATCTTCTCGCGCTTCGCCGCGGACAGCAGCAGCGCGGACGCGCCGGCCACCTGCGGAGAGGACATCGAGGTGCCGTTGAGCATGCCGTAGCCGGCGGGCAGGGCGTACCCGGCCTCGGCGACCGGCTGGCCGGCCTGCCAGGTCGGGACCGTGTTGATCGACGAACCCGGCGCGGAGATGACCGGGGTGAAGCCGCCGTCCTCACGCGGGCCGCGGGAGGAGAAGGGGAACATGGCGTACTTCTTCTCGACCGCGGAGCCGTAGTTGGCGGCCCAGGTCTCCTTGGAGATCGCGGCGCCGACGGAGATGACCTTGTCCGCCAGGCCGGGGTCGCCGATGGTGTTGATGCCGGGGCCCGAGTTGCCGGCCGAGAGGACCAGCTGGACGCCGGTGCGGTCGATCAGGTCCGCGTAGAGGCGGGCCCGGGCGTTGTCGCCGTCGTTCTGCGCCGGCAGGCCGCCGATCGACATGTTGACGATGTCGACCCCGCGGTTCTCGACGAGGTCGATCATGCCCTCGGTGAGCGCGATGTTGGTGCAGCCGCCGCTCCAGGCGCAGGCCCGGGAGGAGACGAGCTTGGCGCCGGGCGCCGCACCGTTCATCTTCCCGCCGAACAGGCTGTGGGCGGCGGTGATGCCGGCGACGTGCGTGCCGTGCGAGGACTCGACGATGCCGACGTTGACGAAGTCGGCCTTCTTGCCCGCCCAGTCGCCGCCCAGCGGCGTCATGTCGACGTCCTTGCGGATCTCGACGACGAACGGCGTGCGCTCGGCGACGTCGGTGGACGGGTCGTCCGTGCCGAAGTAGCCGATCTGGTGGCCGTTCTTGTACGGCTTCATCGGCGCGTTGTCGGTGAAGTCGTTGTTGCCGTCGGTGTCCACGCGGACGGTCCCGGCGGCCGGGTCGTACAGCAGACCGAACCGGTCGGTGGTGTCACCGTCCCGGTTGATGTCGCCGGCCGGGTCGCCCCCCGCGGTGATCGACTCGGAGAAGCGGCTGAACTGGTAGTCGCCCGCGGGCGCCTTCCAGGTCTGCTGCACGGCGGTGAAGACCGGCCCGGCGACCGGGCTGATCTGGGCGCGCCAGGTGCCGTCCCCGTCGGTCAGCGGGTCGGTCGCGGTCACCCAGTCGACGATCTTGCGCTCGCCGGTGGTGGTCTTCTGCAGCGCCGGGTGGGCGAGGTCGACACCCGAGTCGAGGATGCCGATGGTCACGCCGCGGCCGTCGGCCTTGGGGTGCTCCTTGACGAACTCGACCGCACCCGTCTCGAAGGACGGGTTGTACGGGTTCTTCGCCGGGGTGGTCTTGCCGGGCGCCGGATAGGTGGCGGCGGTGCCGGCGGAGCGCGCGACGTCCTTGGTGCCGGCGTCCGGCCGCGGGTCGTCCAGCAGGATCTCGTGCCTGAGGTCGATGGCCTTGACCGAGGGCAGGGCGGCCGCCGCGTCCAGCGCGGCCTCCGCCTTGCCGGTGGGCAGGGTGGCCCGAACGTAGCCGAGTTTGTCGTACGTCCGGCCGACCGAGGCGCCTTCGACGGCGTCGAGGCGCTCGGCGACCTGCTCCGTCTGACCCGGGGTGGTGGCGATCATGACGGTGACGTTCTTCTCGCCGGTCGCCTCGGCCTCGGCCAGCCGCTGGGCGTCGACGGCGCCGAGCTTGTCGGCCGTGTCCGCCGACTTCACCGGGGGGGTCGTGCCGGCCGGGTCGTCGGCGGCGAAGACCGGGACGGTGCCGGCCGCGACGAGGGCGGCGGCGAGGCCCGCGGCGGCGGCCACGCGGGCCGCCCGTCTGTGCCCGGGGGTCGAGCGCCCTGATATGGAGCTCTGGGATTCGGGGGTGGTCATCAGCATCCCTGTGAGTGAAAGAGACGGTCCGGATTTCGGTGCCGGATGACCGCTCACCCTTCCGCAACTGACAGGGGTTTGTGGAGGGTTGCCCAAAGCGGGATGTGGTCATGGCGTACATCCGCCACCGCGGGATGTGCGCCATGGAGAACAAACCGGTGATTACCGGCTGTGGACAACCGCTTCCACGACAGTGACCTGCTTGGGCTTTCAACTTTCCTTCGCGCGGGCGTAATGGCGGGACGCCTTCGCGCGGTTCCCGCACACCGCCATGGAGCACCAGCGACGGGTGC
Organism: Streptomyces sp. STAM6; assembly: GCF_054963715.1. Taxonomy (NCBI): domain Bacteria; kingdom Bacillati; phylum Actinomycetota; class Actinomycetes; order Kitasatosporales; family Streptomycetaceae; genus Streptomyces; species Streptomyces sp. STAM6. The sequence continues at coordinate 159,636 of NZ_JBUEFZ010000004.1, forward strand.
CGTTCCGTGAGGTGTCGAAGAAGTGCAGCACGCACGCCTCGTGGGCGCAGGCGCGGATGCGGTCCGGCGCGGTGCGCAGCAGATCGAGGTAGTCGCGTGCGGCGGTCCAGGCCGGCCCCCATGACGGGTCGCCGAACTCCGCCTCCTCGCCGGGGCCTTCGGCGGTGAGGGTGGCCCTGATCCGGCCCCGGTCGAGGACCGCGTTCAGCCGGGCGGCCGCGGTCCGGTCGCCGGGCTCGTCGACGACGGCGGCCAGCGCGTCGCGGGCGGTGAGCAGATACTCCAGCGTCCGGGCGTCGGCGGCGAAGCGGCCGTCCAGGTCATTGCTCACGAGCCAGACGCGCAGCCCGGCGGTGTCGGTGAGCAGGTCCTGCGGTGCGCCGTCGTGCATCCAGCGGGTGTTGAGCAGATCGAGGGAGACCGGCTCGCCGGTGAGCGGGCGCGGGTCGGCGGTGGTCATCTCGTCGGTCTCCCTGGTGCTCCGACCGTCACTAACCCCTCAAGAGTACGTGACCGGTTGACTCCTCCTCACCTAACCCCTAAAGTTGAGTTAACAGGTTAGATCCTTTCAAGAGGGGTACGCCATGAGCGCGCTGCGCACCGGACATATCGGCCTGAACGTCTCCGACATCGACAGGTCCCTCGCCTTCTACGGCGACGTCCTCGGCTTCGCCGTGCTCGGCGAGGGCAAGGAGGACGCCCCCCACGGCCCCGCGGGCACCGGAGGCGCTCCCAGGCGGTACGCCTTCCTCGGCCGGGACGGCACTCTCGTCCTCACCCTCTGGGAGCAGGCCGACGGCCCGTACGCCCCGTCCCTCGCCGGACTCCACCACCTCGCCTTCGAGGCCGGCTCCATGGACGAGGTCAAGGCCGCCGAAGCCGCACTGAAGGCACACGGCACGGACTTCGCCCACGACGGCGTCGTCGCCCACCGCGAAGGCGCGGCCTCCGGCGGGATCTTCTTCCACGACCCGGACGGCACCCGGCTGGAGATCTACGCCCCGGCCGGCGCCGAGGACGCCCCCGCCCCCCACGAGTCGGCGCCCACCTGCGGCTTCTTCTAGGGCGTGTGGCGAAAGTCCCGTCCGGCCGGGAACGCCCGGCACGCACGCTCGTACACACCAGACGCCCCCGGCCCCGCCCTCCGGGCGGACGACGCCACTTTCGAAACACGCCCCAGAACCCACCCCGACAGCCCCCGGCGCCGGCCGACCCGGGCCCGGCGGGCCCCGTCCGACCCGACCCAGGAGGCGAGGCCATGAACGGCCCCGGCACCCCGTACCACCACGGATCGCTCGCGGTGCAGACCCGTGTCGGCGTCCGCGACCTCGCCGACCACGTCGGCCGCTCCGTCGGCGACGGCATCCGCCCGGTCGCGGCCGCCTTCCTGGAGCTCCAGCCCATGCTGGTGATCGGCGCCGCCGACAGCGGCGGCCGCGTCTGGAGCTCCCTGCTCACCGGCCGGCCCGGCTTCGTCCGGGCAACCGGGCCGCACGCGGTGTCGGTGGCCGGCGGCGTACCGGACGGCGACCCGCTCGCGGACGTCCTCACGAGCGGGGCGCCCGTCCCCGTCGGCACCCTCGCCCTCGACCCGCGTACCCGCCGCCGCATGCGGCTGGGCGGCACCGCCCGGCCCAGCCCGCGCGGCCTCGCGATCGAGGCGGGACGGGTCTTCTCCAACTGCCCCAAGTACCTGCAGAAGCGGCAGCTGCTCGCACCCGGCACGACTGCCACGGCCGGTGCCGTGCGGCGCGGCGGGCACCTCACCCCCGACCAGGAGGAGTTCCTCCGCGCCGCCGACACCTTCTTCATCGCGACCGTCGCCCCCGACGGCGCCGACGCCAGCCACCGCGGCGGCAACCCCGGCTTCGTGACGGTCACCTCACCCACCGAGCTGAGCTGGCCCGACTACCAGGGCAACGCCATGTTCCTCACCCTCGGCAACCTGGTGGCCGACGCCCGCGCCGGGCTCCTCTTCCTCGACTGGACCACCGGTACCACCCTCCAGCTCAGCGGCACCGCCCGGACCGAATTCGGCCGTTCCGGCCGCACCGTCCACTTCACCGTCGACCGGGTGGTGGAGAGCGTGTCGGCGAGCCCCCTGCGCTGGTCCGCCCCCGAGTACTCCCCGGCCAACCCCGCCTGACCCGGCGCCGCCCTGTCTAACCTCATTGCATGAACCAGAGGTTGAGAGTGGCGGCGTACGCCGTGTGCGTACAGGACGAACGGATACTGCTGGCCCGGGGCACCGCAGCCGACGGCACCAAGGAATGGACCCTGCCCGGCGGCGGCATGGACCACGGGGAGGACCCTCTCGACACCGTCGTGCGCGAGGTCGAGGAGGAGACCGGCTACACCGCCGAGATGACCGCCCTCCTCGGCGTCGACTCCATCCGCCGCCACTACCCCCGCAGACTCGGCGCCGACACCGACTTCCACGCCCTGCGCATCCTCTACGAGGGCCGGATCACCGGCGGTGAACTGCGCGCCGAGACGGGCGGCTCCACCGACCTGGCCGCCTGGCACCCCCTGGACGAGGTCCCCTCACTCGCGCGCGTCGGACTCGTCGACACCGCCCTGCGACTCTGGCGCGAACGGCCCCCGGCGGGCCGTGCCGCGCAGGGCGGCTGAATCCGGCTCAACCCGCGCACCCCCGAGCAACTCCCCCCGCACCGGGGGAGTCATGCCCGGCGACCGAATCGCCGAGCGAGGGGAACGCACATGTCAATACGGACTGCGATGACGGCGGCTGTCGTGACGGCCGCCGCCCTCACCGCCGGGCTCGCCACGCCCGCGGCCGCCGGGGAGCGGACCGGCGGTCACGACAGAACCCAGGCCGCCGTCGAAGCCGTCGTCAGGGCCGGTGTGCCCGGCATGCTCGCCCAGGCACAGGATGCCCACGGCACCTGGAACGGCACGGCGGGGGTCGCCGACCGCACCACCGGCCGTGAGCGGCTGCCACAGGACCGCTACCGCGTCGGCTCCATCACCAAGCCGTTCGTCGCGACCGTCCTGCTGCAACTGGAGGCCGAGGGCCGGCTGGACATGGACGACACCGTGGACCGCTGGCTCCCCGGCGTCGTCCGCGGCAACGGCCACGACGGGCGCAGGGTCACCCTGCGCCGGCTGCTGAACCACACCAGCGGTATCTACGACGTCACCTCCGACGCGGGTTTCCGCCAGAAGGTGTTCGGCCCCGCCTTCCTCGAGCACCGCTACGACACCTGGACACCGCGCCGGCTGGTGGCGATCGCCATGCGGCACGAGCCCGAGTTCGCCCCCGGCACGGACTGGTCCTACTCCAACACCAACTACCTGCTGGCCGGCATGGTGATCGAGAAGGTGACCGGCCGGCCCTACGGCAAGGAGATCGAGCGCCGCATCCTGAAGCCGCTGAAGCTCCGCGCCACCAGCGTCCCCGGAACGGAGGTGCGGATGCCCGAGCCGAGCGGGCGGGCCTACTCGACGCTGGGAGCGACCGGTCCCGGCGCGCGGATCCACGACGTCACCGAGATGAACCCGTCCCTCGCCGGAGCTGCCGGCGAGATGATTTCGAACTCGGCTGATTTGCAGCGTTTCGTACGGGCCCTCCTCACCGGGAAACTGCTTCCACCGACGCAACTGAAGGAGATGACCGAAACGGTACCGATAGGTGAGGACGCGCCCGGGGCCCGATACGGCCTCGGTCTGATGGTGCAGAAGCTGGGCTGTGGCGAGGAGGTGTGGGGCCACAGCGGCGGTATCCACGGCTCCGGCTCGGGCATGATGGCCACGCGGGACGGGAGCCACTCGCTGGCGACCAACGTCAACGGAGACTGGGCGGGTGACACCCAGGCGGTCGTCGAGGCCGAGTTCTGCGGCTGAATCCACCTGCTGAGCGCCGAAGGCCGACGCGGCCCGGCGGGAGGAGATGACCCGCGGGGCGCTCAGCGGGGCAGCACGACCACATAGGCGGCCGGCGCGCGATCGCCGGCCGCCATCAGCGCCGTCCGCACCACGATCGCCTGCTGCTCCAGCGAGTCCCGCAGCTTCCTCGGCGTGATGTGCACGACGGTGATCCCGAGCCGCTCCAGATGCTCCCGCTTGCGGGTGTACTCGGTCCAGGCCGTGTCGTCGTCCTGGCGCGGCGCACGCGTGTCGAGCTCCAGGGCGACGGCGTGATCGGGCCAGTACGCGTCCACACCGCCCAGGTGCGGACCGCCGGGCAGCCGCAGGTCCACGTTCCACAGCGGGTGGGGCAGCCGGTACGCCCGCACCATCTTGTACAGCCGGTCCTCGGCCAGCGCCCGGCCCTCGGCGAGCAGCGAGTCGACCGCGTCCACCACGTGGGGCCGTGACAGCAGCCTGGACCGGTTCAACTCCCGGACCACGGCCGCCGGTTCGCAGTGACCGCCGCGCACCGCCTCGGTCAGCAGCCGGCGCACCGCGTGCGCGTCGCTCAGCTGTCCGACGGCGTCGGCCAGGGCGCGGGCCACGGGGGCGACCGGCAGGCCGGTGACCGGCACCGGCTTCGGCAGTTCCTGGCCGCGCACGATGCGTACGAAGCCGGTGGACCGCAGCCGCCGCGTGCGACCCACGAGGACGTCGATCCGGTCCAGGGACGGCAGTGGGGGAGCGGTCGAGAACCGGTACAGCGCGAGCGCGGCGAGACCAGTGATCATCGCCTCCGGTGGCTGCCGGTCCGCGTACAGCAGCGCGGCGTGCAGCCGTTCCTCGCTGGTGGGAGGACCGGGATGCAGGAGGTACACCCCCGGCAGGAACTGCTGCCACGGACCACCGGGCCGGCACTGCGCGTCGACCTCGGCGACCGACACCCCGTGCGTCCGCAGCTGTGTGGCCGAGAGTACCCGCCGCCGCACGTCCGAGAGGTGGGACAGCGGGAGGGGGGAGAGCGGGGTGGGGGTGTCCCCGCCACAGGTAGGGGAATTGTTCATGCCTCGGGAGTTCCCGCCAACTGCGGTCTCCCTAACCGCTGTTACAGATCCGTCGACAATCCGGGACAACCCCGTCCTAAAGTACGGACGTTCGATAGCCGATCAGGGCCTCGCCGCGGGCCGGACCGCGTCGCTCCCCGAGCCGCCGACCTGCGGCAACGGTGGCCCGGTCGGCCGGACGCCCGCGGTGAGGAGCCACCGTGCGAGGGGGCCGGGCGCACGCCCGGCCCCCGCCGTCGGCCCCCGCGGCGGCCCGTCAGCCCGCCTGCGCGTCGCAGGCCTGGGCCCGCAGGGCGCGGGCCAGGTCGTCGCGCGCCTCCAGCACCAGCCGGCGCAGGGCCGGGGCCGAGGACTCGTGCGCGGCGAGCCACGCGTCCGTCGCCTCCAGCGTCGCCGGGCCGTCCTGCAGATCCGGGAACAGCCCCCGCACCACGTCCATCCCGATCTGGATGGAACGGTCCCGCCACACCCGCTCGATCGCCTCGAAGTACTTCGGCGCGTACGGCGCGATCAGGTCACGCTGCGACGGCTGGGCGAAGCCCGCGATCGTCGCCTCGACGAGTGCGTTCGACAGCGCGTCCGACTCCACCACCTGTGCCCAGGCCTGGGCCTTGACCGCGGCCGACGGCCGGGACGCCAGGCAGCGCACCTGGTGGCGCTTGCCCGACGCCGTGTCGTCGCGGGCCAGTTCGGCCCCGATCACCGACTCGTCCGCCCGGCCGTGCGCCGCCAGCGGCCCCAGGAACGACCAGCGCAGTTCCTGGTCGACCTCCAGGCCGTCGACCTTCTCCCGTCCGTCCAGCAGGGCCTCCAGCAGCCGGAAGTCCTCCTCCGACGCCGCCGTCGACGCGAAGAACCGCGCCCACGTCAGCTGCTGCTCGCTGCCCGGCTCGGCCTGCCGCAACTGCTGCCGCGCCGAGGCCGCGACCGCCTTTGCCCCCTCCTCGCGCCACGCCGGGGCCGCGTAGTGGACCCGGGCCGCCTGGATCCAGGCGTGCACCATCTGCAGGACACCGATGTCGGTCTCGCGGCCCGCGAACCGCAGCGCCAGGGTGATGAAGTCCCGCGCCGGCAGCAGCGCGTCACGCGTCATGTTCCACAGCGCCGACCAGCACAGCGCCCGCGCGAGCGGGTCGGTGATGTCACCGAGGTGCGCGCGCAGCACGGCCAGCGAGCCCGGGTCGAAGCGGATCTTGCAGTAGGTGAGGTCGTCGTCGTTGACCAGCACCAGCGCCGGACGCTCCTGGCCCGCGAGCTCCGTCACCACGGTCCGCTCACCGGTGATGTCGGCCTCGGCCCGGGCGTACCGCACCAGCTCGCCGTCCTGCAGCCGGTAGAGGCCGACCGCGGCCCGGTGCGGCCGGAGCACATCGCCGTCCTGGAGCACGGCGAGCTCCGCGACCCGGTCCTCCGCGTCGAACGTGACCGTCGGCGTCAGCGCGTTGACCCCGGACGTCTCCAGCCAGGACCGCGACCAGTCCTTCATGTCGCGGCCGGAGGTCTCCTCCAGCACCGACAGCAGATCACCCAGCCGCGTGTTGCCGTACGCGTTGCGCTTGAAGTACCGCCGGGCGCCCTCCAGGAACGCCTCCCGGCCCGCGTACGCCACCAGCTGCTTCAGGACCGCCGCGCCCTTGGCGTAGGTGATCCCGTCGAAGTTCAGCTTGGCGTCCTCCAGGTCACGGATGTCGGCCGTGATCGGATGTGTGGAGGGCAGCTGGTCCGCGCGGTAGGCCCACGCCTTGCGGTTGTTGGCGAAGGTCACCCAGCTGTTGGTGAACCGGGTCGCCTCGGCCAGCGAGAAGGACCCCATGAAGTCGGCGAAGGACTCCTTCAGCCACAGGTCGTCCCACCACTTCATGGTGACCAGGTCGCCGAACCACATGTGCGCCATCTCGTGCAGGATGACGTTCGCCCGGCGTTCGTACGCCGCCTGCGTCACCTTGCCCCGGTAGATGTACTCCTCCCGGAACGTCACCATGCCCGGGTTCTCCATCGCGCCGAGGTTGTACTCGGGCACGAAGGCCTGGTCGTACTTCCCGAACGGGTACGGGAAGTCGAAGTTGTCGTGGAAGAAGTCGAAGCCCTGCTTGGTGATCAGGAACACGTCGTCGGCGTCGAAGTGCCTGGCCAGCCCCTTGCGGCACATCGCGCCCAGCGGGATCTCCAGGTCACCCCGCCGGTAGGTGTCCGTCACATAGTGGTACGGGCCGGCCACCACACAGGTGATGTAGGTGGAGATCGGCTCGGTCTCGGCGAACCGCCAGACGCCCCCCTCCCGGGACTCCTCCACGCCGTTGCTCCACACCGTCCAGCCCTCGGGCGCCGTCACCTCGAAGCGGTACCGCGCCTTCAGGTCCGGCTGTTCGAAGTTGGCGAACACCCGCCGCGCGTCGGCCGGCTCGTACTGCGTGTAGAGGTAGACCTCGCCGTCCTCCGGGTCGACGAACCGGTGCATGCCCTCGCCGGTGCGGCTGTACACGCACTGCGCGTCCACCACCAGCACGTTCTCCTCGGCCAGCCCGTCCAGCCGGATCCGCTTGCCGTCGAAGGCGGCCGCCGGGTCCAGCTCCCGCCCGTTCAGCGTCACCGACGTCACCGACGGGGCGATCAGATCGACGAACGTGGACGAACCCGGTGCGATCCGGCGGAACCTGATCGTCGTCACCGACCGGAACGTCCGCTGCTCCGCCTCGCTCTCCCCGACGGCGGACCGCAGGTCGAGGGCGACCTCGTACGCGTCGACGGACAGCAGATCGGCCCGCTCTCGGGCCTCTTCGCGGGACAGGTTCTCACCGGGCACGGGCACTCCTTCGTGACTCGTTCGTACAGCAGCGATCCTCCCATGTGCCACTGACGCGCGGTATGCGGGAATGCCCTCGTCGACCCCTGGTGTTGCTGTTGTGGAGGCCCGGATGCGCCTCGACGCACGGCACCGTCCCGATGAGGAGAGAGATGTCCGAGAGCAGGACCACCGCCGACTTCTGGTTCGACCCGCTGTGCCCCTGGGCGTGGATGACCTCACGCTGGATGCTGGAGGTGGAGAAGGTCCGGCCGGTGGACGTGCGCTGGCACGTGATGAGCCTCGCCGTCCTGAACGAGGACAAGCTGGACCAGGTGTCGCCGGAGTACCGCGAGATGCTGGAGACCCACGCCTGGGGTCCGGTGCGCGTGGTCGTCGCCGCCCAGCAGCTGCACGGCGACGAGGTGGTCGGCGAGCTGTACACCGCGCTGGGCACCCGCTTCCACAACAAGGGTGAGGGGCCGACCGCCACGGCTGTCCGGGAAGCGCTGGAGGACGTCGGTCTTCCCGTCTCGCTCGCCGAGTACGCCGAGAAGGACACCTTCGACGCCGAGCTGCGTGCCTCGCACCACGAGGGCATCAGCAAGGTGGGCCAGGACGTCGGCACCCCGGTCATCGCCGTCCCCGGCCCGGACGGTGAACAAATCGCCTTCTTCGGCCCGGTCGTCACGCCCGCGCCCAGGGGCGAGGAGGCGGCCCGCCTCTGGGACGGCACCCTGCTGGTGGCGTCGGTCCCCGGCTTCTACGAGATCAAGCGCACCCGGACGCAGGGTCCGGACTTCAGCAACCTGTAAGCGCCGCCCGGGCACACAGACGGCCCTCCGCGAGTCCTGTCCTCGCGGAGGGCCGTCCTTCATCCGCCTGCCCGGTGAAGGTTGAGAAGACGATCACGAGCAGGGCGTCACGGGGTCACCCGGTCACGGGGCGATCAGCGGCGTGCGCTCCTTGGCCCGCGCGTACCGCTTGGCCACGTCCTGCCAGTTGACGACCTGCCACATGGCCTCGACGAAGTCCACCTTCTGGTTCTTGTACTGCAGGTAGAAGGCGTGCTCCCAGGCGTCGAAGACCAGGATCGGGACCGAGCCCTGACCGACGTTGCCCTGGTGGTCGTAGACCTGCTCGACGATGAGACGGCCGCTCACCGGCTCGTAGGCCAGCACGCCCCAGCCGGAGCCCTGGGTGGTCGCGGAGGCCTTGGACAGCTGGGTCCTGAACTTGGCGAAGGAGCCGAAGGACTCCGTGATCGCGTCCGCCAGCTCACCGACGCCGTCCGCGGCCAGCGGCTCGCCGCCGCCGCCGTTCTTGGTGCCGGTCATGTTGTGCCAGTAGATCGAGTGCAGGATGTGGCCGGACAGGTGGAAGGCGAGGTTCTTCTCCAGGCCGTTGATGGCGCCCCACTGCTCCTTGTCGCGCGCCTCCTCCAGCTGCTCGAGTGTGTCGTTCGCGCCCTTGACGTACGCCGCGTGGTGCTTGTCGTGGTGCAGCTCGATGATCTGCGGATTGATGACCGGGTCGAGCTCCGCGTAGTCGTACGGAAGTTCAGGAAGTGTGTAGATCGCCATGTCCGAGCCCTCCGACTGCTTATTGCAAATCCTATGCAAGTGCAGGCTAACAGCAGGAGCGCCGCGAATTGATCAGCCCTTCGTCCTAGGACCGCCGTGCCGCCACGCCCCCTCGTCCCGGGCGACGGCCGCCAGATCGGGGAAGTCCGTCACCACGGCGTCGACGCCCCACGCGTAGTGGCGGGCGTACTCGGCGAAGGCGTCCCCGAAGGCGTTCGGGTCGGTGCCCCGCCGCAGCTCGGCCGGCAGGTACCGGTTCTCGGCGCGGAAGGTGTAGGCACCCACCCTCAGCCCGGCCGCGTGGGCGTCCGCGAGCAGCGTGGACGGCGGCACCAGCGACGACTTGTCGGGGCCGATCCAGCGCGCGTAGGCGGCGATCCCGCGCAGCCCGGCGGGCGTCATCATGTCCCGGTACGTGATGTCGTGCCCGAACGGACCGCCGCTGGTGCCCAGCGCCTGCCAGAGCGGCACGCGCAGCCGCTCCCCGGCCAGCCGCAGCAGGCTGGACGGCTCGAAGGACTGGATGACGCACTCGCCGGGCCCGAGCCGGTTTCGCCGGACGGCCTCGGCCAGGACCGGCTCCAGGGGCAGGCCGATCGACTGGAAGTACGAGGGGTGCTTGGTCTCGGGGAAGACGGTGACGGCGCGGCCGCACCGCCGGGAGAGCCGCCGCGCCAGATCGACCACCTCCTGGAACGTCAGCACCTGCTGGCGGCCGTCGAAGACGGTGTTGCGGTCGCGGACCAGCGGCAGGCGCTCGACCGCCCGCAGGGTCTTCAGCTCGGCCAGCGTGAAGTCCTCGGTGAACCAGCCCGTGACGGCCCGCCCGTCGACGGTCTTCGTCGTGCGGCGGCCGGCGAACTCGGGACGCCGGGCGACGTCCGTCGTGCCCGAGATCTCGTTCTCGTGGCGCACGACGAGATGGTGGTCCCTGGTGGGGACCAGGTCCGGTTCGATCCAGTCGGCGCCGGTCTCGACGGCCAGGGTGTAGGAGGCGGCGGTGTGTTCGGGGCGCCAGCCCGCCGCGCCCCGGTGGCCGATCACGACCGGCCCGCCGGCCGGCAGCGCCCGGGCGGGGGAGGCGGAGGTGGACACGGTGGCGGCGGCCGCGCCCGCCGCGAGGAGTACGGAGCGACGTCTCATGCCCGGACGGTAGGCGCCGGGTGCCCGTGCCGCGCGGGCACTTCACGCCCCGTGCCGGAGGATTTCACCGCCCGTACGGCACACGAAGAGGGAGGGCCCCGGCGCGTCTCGCGCCGGGGCCCTCCCTCACTTCCGCCGGACCGTCAGACGGTCCCGGACTGCTGCGGGGCGTCCTCGGTCTTCTTGCGGGAGACCTGCATGACGTAGCCGACCACCGCGAGCGCCAGGGTCAGTGCGCCCGTGGCGAGCAGCTGGTCGCGGGTCCCCTCCTCACGGGCCATCAGGACGAAGATCGCCCCCATGCCGGCGAGCGCCACGCACGTCAGGTACGGGAAGGCCCACATCTTCACGACGAGCTTCTCGGGCGCCTCGCGCTCGGTGCGCCGGCGCAGCACCAGCTGCGAGACGGCGGTGAAGATCCAGACGACCAGGATGATCGCGCCGATCATGTTGAGCAGCCAGATGAAGACGTCGTTGGGCCTCCAGTAGCTGAGCAGCACGCACACGAAGCCGATGACCGACGACGCCAGCACGGCGATGCGCGGCACCCCGCCGGAGATCTTCCCGAGCGCCTTCGGGCCCTGGCCGCGGGCCACCAGCGAGTTCGCCATGCGCGAGGCGCCGTAGATGTTGGCGTTCATCGCGGACAGCAGGGCGACCAGCACCACCACGTTCATGATCTGGCCGGCGGCCGGGATGCCGAGGTGGTCGAGCGTGGCGACGTACGGGCCCTTCTCGGCGACCGCCTTGTCGGTCCAGGGCACCAGGGTGACGACGACGGCCATCGAACCGATGTAGAAGACGCCGATCCGCCACATCGCCGTGCGCACGGCCTTCGCCACGCCCTGGACGGGGGACTCCGACTCGGCCGCCGCGATGGTGACCGTCTCCAGGCCGCCGTACGCGAAGACGGAGGCGAGCAGACCCACCATCAGGCCTTCGGACCCGTTGGGCAGGAAGCCGCCGTGGCCGGTGAGGTTGGCGGTGCCGGGGGCGTCGGCGCCGGGCAGCACACCGGCGATCGCCAGCGCGCCGATGCCGAGGAACAGGACGATCGCGCCGACCTTGAGCGCGGCGAACCAGAACTCGAACTCACCGAAGTTCTTCACCGCCGCCAGGTTCGTGCCGCAGAACACCAGCATGAACAGCGCCACCCAGGCCCACTCGGGCGTGCCCGGGAACCAGCCCGTCATGATCTTCGCCGCGCCGATGCCCTCCAGGCCCACGGCCACGCAGAGCAGGAACCAGAAGGACCAGCCGGCGGTGAAACCCGCCCAGGGGCCGAGGGCCCGCTCGGCGTGCACCGAGAAGGAGCCGGACGCCGGATTGGCCGCCGACATCTCACCGAGCATGCGCATCACGAGCATGACGAGAGTGCCGGAGAGCGCATAGGCGAGAATGATCGACGGGCCGGCCGCGGCGATGGCCTGGCCCGAGCCGACGAAGAGGCCGGCGCCGATGACGCCACCCAGGGCGATCATCGAGAGATGGCGTTGCTTGAGTCCGTGCGAGAGCGGCGCGTCGGCGGTGGCCGACTCGACCGGCGCGGGCGCGGTGGTCCGAGACATGGGCGTGCCCTGTTCATTAGCTGAGACGAGGTGCGGCCCACAGTCTGGGCGCGTGCACCGCTTACAGGGAACACACGACCGCTATACGGACACTGTGCTCACACAATGTGAAGATTTACGCACGGGATCATCACATTCGCCGTCACTGGCGTGTCGTACGCCACTCCCGCACCCGGGCCACCAGCAGAACCACTCCGGTGGCCGCCGCCGACCACAGCACCTGCGGCCGCGCCCCCTCGTCGGTGAGCATCAGCACCAGCACCGCCGCCATGGCCGCCAGCGCCACCCACGTCAGCCACGGGAAGCCCCACATCCGAAGCGTCAGCTTCTCGGGCGCCTCACGCTCGATCCGCCGCCGCAGCCGCAGCTGCGACACGGCGATCAGCCCCCAGACGAACAGCAGCACCGCGCCGACGGCGTTCAGCATGTAGAGGAACACCGAGTCCGGCCACTTAAGATTGAGCAGCACGGACACGAACCCGAAAGCCACCGACGCCAGCACCGCCCGGCGCGGCACCCCGCCGCCCGACACCTTCAGCAGCCCCCGCGGCGCCTCGCCCCGCTCCGCGAGCGAGAAGACCATCCGCGACGACCCGTACAGATTGGCGTTCAGCGCCGACAGCAGGGCGACGAACACCACGACGTTCATGATCTGGCCGGCCGCCGGCACCCCGATCGCGTCCAGCGCCGCGACGTACGGGCTCTCGCCCGGCTTCATCGACGTCCACGGCAGCAGCGTCACGATCACCAGCATCGAGCCGACATAGAAGAAGAGGATGCGCCACACGGCGCTGCGCACCGCCCGGGCCACATTGCGCGCGGGGTCCTCCGACTCCGCGGCGGCGATCGTCACCACCTCCAGACCGCCGAACGCGAAGACCACGGCGAGCACCCCGGAGACCACACCCTCCCAGCCGTTGGGCAGGAAGCCGCCCTGGCCGGTCAGACGGGTGAGGCCGACCGGATCCGTGTCCGGCAGCAGGCCGAGGATCGCGAGCACGCCGAGGACGAGGAAGAGGACGATCGCACCGACCTTCAGCGCTGCGAACCAGAACTCGAACTCGCCGAAGTTCTTCACCGCGGCGAGGTTGGCGGCCGTGAACACCACCATGAAGACGAGCACCCAGGTCCACTGGGGCACGCCAGGCACCCAGCCGTGCGCGATCCGCGCCGCGCCCGTCGCCTCCACCGCCAGCACGACCACCAGCAGGAACCAGTACAGCCAGCCGACCGAGAAGCCCGCCCAGCGGCCGAGCGCCCGCTCCGCGTGCACCGAGAACGCGCCGGACGCCGGCATGGCCGCCGACATCTCGCCCAGCATCCGCATGACCAGCATCGCGAGCGCGCCCGCGATCAGATACGACAGGACGATCCCCGGACCGGCCACCGCGATCCCCGCTCCCGAACCCACGAACAGTCCGGCACCGATCACGCCGCCCAGACCGAGCATCGTCAGATGGCGCTGCTTCAGCCCGTGGGAAAGCGGCTCGGGCTCCGCGACAAGGGGGGTGGGCGGGGCGTCGTGCATGCGCTCGTACTCTCAGGGCCGGTGAAGCGTTTTGGAAGGACCCCACAGTCTCTCCGCAGACCGCCCCCTGGCGCAAAAGGGACCCTGCGCGCGGCGTTCCTCGTGACGAGCATCACGCCGGAACGTGCATGGCGTGCTCTCTTTGTTCGATCTCCACCAAGTGCTCGGCGAACCCTTTGTCATCGGCTGACGGTGATCGGTCGTTCACTCCTGGGCTACGGTCACCGTGTCGTCACCCGTCCCGAACTGCCCCTCAACCCGCGGAGTCCCGATGAGCACTGCTGCCGCCCCCGTCCGTACCGGAGCGGTCCTCGCCGACCTGCTGCCGTCCAGCCGCACCCGCGACATCGCGCTCGTCGTCGGCGGCGCCGCCCTCACCGGCATCGCCGCGCAGATCTCCGTGCCGGTCCCCGGCTCCCCGGTCCCGGTCTCCGGCCAGACCTTCGCGGCCCTCCTCGTCGGCACCGCCCTCGGCGCCCGCCGCGGCTTCCTCTCCCTCGCGCTGTACGCCGTCGCCGGCATGGCGGGCATGCCCTGGTTCGCCCAGGCCACCTCCGGCTACGCGATGCCGTCCTTCGGCTACATCCTCGGCATGCTGCTCGCCGCCACCGTCGTCGGCGCCCTCGCCCGCCGCGGCGCCGACCGCTCCGTCCCGCGCATGGCCGGCACGATGGCGCTCGGCTCCCTGATCATCTACGCGGTCGGTGTGCCCTACCTCGCCCTGGCGACCGGCATGACCCTGCCGCAGGCCGTCGCGGCCGGTCTCACGCCCTTCCTCATCGGGGACGCGCTCAAGGCGGCGCTGGCGATGGGCGCGCTGCCCACCGCCTGGAAGCTCATCGGCCGCAAGGGCTGAGCCCTCACCGCTTCCGAAAGAGGTTCGCCGGGTCGTGGTTCTCCTCGACCCCGGCGAGCCTCTTCGCCGTTTACGGGCCCTACCGCCCCTTCCCGCGGGCCGACCACCACACGCCCGCCGACCCCAGTGCGACGAGAAGGGCCGCCGTCAGCGACAGTGCCGGCGCGTGGTCCGCCGCGCCGGTCTTCGGCAGCTCGGGCTTGCCCGGGACGTTCTCGGTGCCGAGCAGCAGCGGTGTGTCGGGTGCGTTGGGCGTCGGCCGGGACGTCCCGAAGGGGACCGGCCCCTGCTGCCAGATCAGTTCCTCGGACGTGCCCCTGGTCACCGGAAGGCAGATCTTTCCGGTCTTCGTCAGGTCGTAGGTGGCGGAGACCCGGTACGAACGGTCCTTGCCCGCCGCGATGTTGTCGATGACGCACGCGAAGCCGCTGTTGGAACCCTCGGGCAGTCGTGCCTTCGGGATGGCAGCGCACCCCTCGACCGCGGTGATCCGCAGCCCGTCGAACCCGACGACGGAGAGCGTGACCGGGCCGCTGTCCTTGGCGCCGCCGTTCACGACCCTCGCGCTCAGCGTCGTCCCGCCGTTCGCGTGGGACACCGAGATTTTCTCGGGGAGTTCGGTGCTGATCTTCACTCCGGCGGGCGCGGCGGGGCCGGGCTTCCCGCCCGCGCTGCTCCCCGGCGCCGGTTCGTTCGCGTATGCGGCGAACGGAAAAGCGATTACGGCGGCGGTCGTTATCGCTGTGGCTGCTGCTGCCGTTGTCGCTGTCATGTTCCTTCGCATTTTCTCTCCCCCTTGTCGCGGTCGGGGCGTGCCTCCCTCGAGAAGGGTTCCACATGATTTCGCCGAACTATGCTGCAATGGGCGGAAGTTCATGCATCTTTCCTGGTCATCGCCGGTGAGTAAGGGATTGTGGGGGTGCGCGGAATGGCAGGTGTACCAGGTCTTTTCGTCGCCGGGCGTTATCGGCTGGACGAAAGCATCGGGCAGGGGGGAATGGGGCGGGTGTGGCGGGCCGTCGACGAAATGCTCGACCGTCCCGTAGCCGTCAAGGAAATGCGCATCGACGAGGTGGGCGGCGAGGACAGCCGCGTACGGCGCGAGCGCACCCTGCGCGAAGCCCGCGCGACCGCCCGCATCGACCACCCGAACGTCGTGCGCGTCTACGACGTGGTGGAGGAGGACGACCGGCGCTGGATCGTCATGGAGCTCGTGCCCTCCCGCTCCCTGGAGCAGGCTCTGGTCGAGGACGGGCCGCTGGGCCCGCGCGAGGCGGCACGGATCGGGCTGGGGCTCGTCGCGGCGCTGCGCGAGGTGCACGCGGCGGGCGTGCTGCATCGGGACATCAAACCCGGCAACGTGCTCCTCGGCGCGGGCGGACGGGTCGTGCTCACCGACTTCGGGATCGCCGCCATCCAGGACGCCGCGCAGCTGACCATGGCCGGCATGCTCGTCGGCTCACCCGACTACATGGCGCCGGAGCGGATCGGCGGCCGCCCGCAGGGCCCGCCGTCCGACCTGTGGTCGCTCGGCGCGACGCTGTGCGCGGCGCTGGCGGGCTCGTCGCCCTTCGCCCGGCCGACGACCCTCGCGACACTCCACGCGGTCCTGTACGAACCACCGTCACTGCCGGTCGTGGCGGGGGAGGGGGCGGGAGCGCTGCGGGCCGTGCTCGGGCGGTTGCTGGTGAAGCAGCCGGAGGAGCGGCCCGCGCTGGACGAGGTGGAGGCGGTGCTGGCGGAGGTGGCGGCACCAGTGACCGCCGCGGCGTCCGGCGGGGAGACGCGCGGGAGCGGGGCGCCTGAGCGTGGGGTGCCTGGGGGTGAGGCGCCTGAGGGCGAGGTGCCTGGGAGCGGGGCGCTCGGGAGCGGGGCGCCTGCGGGAGCGTCGCCTGCCGTCCCGGGCGCGGATGCGGGGGCGGGGGCGGCCGGGCCCCACCGGGCCCGACTCCTCGGGGCCGGCGGCACTCCGGCCTTCGCTTACGCACCCACGTCCACCGCCGGCCCCTGCGCGGACGACCCTGCACGGCCCCGCCTCACGCCGCCGTCCGGGGCCGCCGGCCGGTGGGTGTCCGCCCTGCGGCGCGTCGCGCCCGCCGTCGCGGCCGTTCTCGTGGTGGCCACCGTGGTCGCGGTACTGGTGGTGAGCGGGCGGGCTCCCGACGGAGGTGGCGGCCGGCGCGAGGCGCGGGCGGTGCCCACGACCGGTGGTGCGGCTTCGTCCGCCGGGAGCGCCTCCCGGGCATCCGCCCCGGCGAGTCCCCGGGAGCGGTACGAGACCGGGTTCTCCTGGGTACCCCCTGCGCGCTGGACCCGCAGTGCCAAGAGCCCGTCGAACGTCCACTACCACGCGCCCGACGGACAACAGGAGATCGCCGCCTCGTACGCACTCGCACGAGGCGGCGATCTCCTCACCCAGTGGCAGGAGGCCGAACGAGGTCAGGGCGACGTTCCCGGCTATGCGAACGTCCGCCTGGAACGGACCACCTTCCGCGGCGCTCCCGCTGTCGTCTGGGACTACCGGTTCCGGCAGAACGGCGGGCCCTGGCGGGCCCGCCAGCTCGGCTTCACCGCCGGCGGCAAGTCGTACCAGCTCAACATCTGGTACGCCGCCGGCGCGGAGGAAGCCGCTCTGCGTACTTACGAGCGGGTGACCGAGTCGTTCACACCGCTCTGATCCGGCGCCCGGCGGGTGCGGTTGCGGATCACGGCGATCACGACGACGACGGCTGCGACGAGGACGGAGAGGAGGACCTGTTCGCGGGGGTCTCCGCCCTTGTAGAGCATGTAGCCGAGGACGAAGGTGATCATGGCGATGGTGGCCCAGGTGAGGTAGGGGAAGAGCCACATCTTGACGACGAGTTTTTCGGGGGCTTCACGCAGGATGATGCCGCGCATGCGCAGCTGGGTGAGGCAGATGACGAGCCAGACGAACAGGGCGACGGCGCCGGAGGAGTTCAGCAGGAACGCGAAGACGGTGTCGGGCCACTTGTAGTTGAAGAAGACGGCGATGAAGCCGAAGAGGACCGAGGAGAGGATCGCGGCCCGCGGTACGCCGTTGCCGTCGGTCTTGGCGAAGGACTTCGGCGCGTCGCCGCGCTGCCCGAGCGAGAACGCCATGCGGGAGGCGGTGTAGAGGCCGGAGTTGAGGCAGGAGAGGACCGCGGTCAGGACGATCACGTTCATGATCTGGCCGGCGTGCGGGATGCCGATCGAGTCGAGCGCGGCGACGTAGGAGCCCTTGTCGACGATCGACTTGTCGTTCCACGGCAGCAGGGTGAGGACGACGAAGATCGAACCCAGGTAGAAGACCGCGATGCGCCAGATGACGCTGTTGGTGGCCTTGGTGACCGCGCGGCGCGGGTCCTCGGACTCACCGGCGGCGAGGGTGACGATCTCGCTGCCCATGAAGGAGAACACGACCATCAGGACACCCGTGAGGATGGCACCGGCGCCCATGGGGAAGAACCCGCCCGCGTCGGTGAGGTGCGCGAAGCCCGCGCCCGGGTTGTCCGAGCCCGGCAGCACACCGAAGACGGCGAGCAGGCCGATGCCCACGAACGCGGCGATGGCGACGACCTTGATGCCGGCGAACCAGAACTCGAACTCGCCGTAGGACGAGACGGAGACCAGGTTCGTCGCGGTCAGGACGACCATGACGATCAGCGCCCAGGCCCACTGCGGGACGGCCGGGATCCAGCTTTCCAGGATCTGGGCGCCTGCGGTGGCCTCGACGGCGAGGACGACGACCCAGAAGAACCAGTAGAGCCAGCCGATGGAGAAGCCGGCCCAGCGGCCGAGGGCCCGGTCCGCGTAGGCGGAGAAGGAGCCGGAGGTCGGGTGGGCGGCGGCCATCTCGCCGAGCATCCGCATGACGAAGACGACCATGGCGCCGACGAGTGCGTACGACAGCAGGATGGCCGGGCCGGCCGCGGCGATACCCGCACCGGAGCCGATGAACAGGCCGGCGCCGATCACTCCACCGATGGCGATCATGGACAGATGACGGTTCTTGAGTCCGGCCTTGAGACCGTCGGAGGACTGCGGATTACCGGGTTCCCCGGCCTTCCCGCCTTCCTTCGGCAGGGTCGACTGCGTGGTCATGGACGATTCCTAACGTCTGTGGGGCACTCGGGTTACGAGCCCGTGCATGCAAACACGAGACCCTGACGGCCCGGAAGGCCGGACGGAGGATCGTGATGTGTGCCACCCCGGTGACCGCCGGACGGTCCTCTCCGTGCCACACTCGGACCCATGCGCGTGTACCTCGGCTCGGACCATGCCGGCTACGAACTCAAGAACCACCTCGTCGAGTGGCTCAAGGCCCACGGCCACGAGCCCGTCGACTGCGGACCCCACGTCTACGACGCCCAGGACGACTACCCGCCGTTCTGCCTGCGTGCCGCCGAGCGGACGGCCGCCGACCCGGACGGCCTCGGCATCGTGATCGGCGGCTCCGGCAACGGCGAGCAGATCGCCGCGAACAAGGTCAAGGGCGTCCGTGCGGCGCTGGCCTGGAGCGAGCAGACGGCGGCGCTCGGACGTGAGCACAACAACGCGAACGTCGTGGCGATCGGCGGACGGATGCACTCCCTGGAGGAGTCCACGAAGTTCGTTGAGATCTTCCTGAACACCCCGTACTCCGGTGAGGAGCGTCACACCCGGCGCATCGAGATGCTGACGGCGTACGAGACCACCGGCGAGCTTCCCCCGATCCCGGCCCACCACCCGCAGGAGCCGACGGCCTGATGCCCGAGGGGCACACGATCCACCGACTGGCCGCCGACTACCGGGAACGGTTCGGCGGCCGGTCCGTGCGGGTGACCAGCCCGCAGGGGAAGTTCTCGGACTCCGCGCAGCTGCTCGACGGCTGCGTGCTGGACGGCACCGAGGCGCACGGCAAGCACCTCTTCCTCGGGTTCGGCGCGGAGTGGGTCCACATCCACCTCGGCCTGTTCGGCAAGGTCGGCTTCGGCGACGCGCCCGCGCCGCCGCCCACCGACACCGTCCGGCTGCGGATCGCCGACGCGGAGGCGTACGTGGACCTGCGCGGACCCACGACATGCGCCCTCATCACGGACGGCGAGAAGGCCGCTGTACACGACCGGCTCGGACCCGATCCCCTGAGGGACGGCGACGACCCCGGAAAGGCCTGGCGGCGGATCTCCCGCAGCCGCACCACCGTCGCCGCCCTCCTCATGGACCAGAAGGTCATCGCCGGCGTCGGCAACGTCTACCGCGCGGAGGTCCTCTTCCGGCACGGGATCGACCCCTACCGGGCCGGTAAGGACCTCACCCGGCGCGAGTGGGACGCGATCTGGGCCGACCTCGTGGAGCTGATGCGCGAGGGGGTCCGGCTGAACCGCATCGACACGGTCCGCCCCGAGCACACCCCCGAGGCGATGGGCCGCCCGCCCAGGGTCGACGACCACGGCGGAGAGGTGTACGTCTACCGCCGGGCGACGCTGCCCTGCCACATCTGCGGCGGCGAGATCCGCACCGCCGGTCTCGCCGCCCGCAACCTCTTCTGGTGCCCGGCCTGCCAGCCGAACTAGGGCGTGTTCCGAAAGTCCCGTCCGGCCCCGGGACGCCCGGCACGCACGCTCGCGGTGTTGTCGGTCGTCGGCGCGACCCGCCGCGCCCTCGCCCCCCGCGCCCGGCGGCGCGGGAGGTACCCGCACCCTCCGCCTTGCGAACGCACGTACCGGGTCCCCCCCGCCCCGCCCTCCGGGCGGACGACTCACTTGCGCAACACGCCCTAGAAACCGTGCGGCAGCCAGGGCGCCACCTGAGAACCGAACGCCAGGGACGCCTCCGCGAGCGCGCCCCGGCGCAGCTCCCGCACCCGGCCCGCGGCCGCCAGTGAGGTGAGGGAGAAACCGCCCAGATAGGCGGCGCCCAGCTCCCGCACGGACAGCGCCAGGTCCGGGGCGTCCTCGGTGCGCGAGCACACGGCGCCCTTGGCGTCGCCCGAGAGCCGCCAACGCCCGGCGTTCCACGGGCAGAAGGCGTCCTCCACCTCCATGACCACGTCCACCGGCGCCTGGTACGTCCGCGCCTCCAGTGCCGCGCCCAGCTCCACCAGCCGGACGAACAGCCCGTCGCGCGGGGTCACGCCGCAGCGCCGGATGTCCGACACCAGATGCTGCCAGGCGTCGTCCACCGGACGGTTCCAGAACTGGACCGTCGAGGTCAGGTCGATGTCGAACAGGTACCGCCACAGCGCCGCGTCCGCCGCCGGGTCCAGCGCGCCCAGGGACCGAACGGTGATCGTCCCCTTGGCACCCTCGGGAGCCCACTGCGGCTTGTTGACGTACAGGGCGTAGCCCACGACCTCGTCCGCCCGCTCGGCCAGCACGCACTGCAGCGGCGAGGCGCCGCCCCGCTCACTCGGCGGGTCGAGCAGCGGCAGCCGCTCCCAGCCCGGCATGCGGGCGAGCATCCCCGGCCGTCCGGGGACCAGCCGCGCGTACACCGCCTCGCACGCATCGCTCGCGTCCGCGGGCGACACGAGCCGGAGCCGTACGTCATCCGTCCCGTCCGGCACGGACAGCCGGACCCGAGTCGTGTCGATTGTCGCGCGCAGTTGCTGCGTCGCGATGCCGTATCCGAAGCGCCCGTAAATGTCCGGTTCTGATGCCGTCAGTACGGCGAGGGGCTCACCCAGGGACCGGATGTCGTCGAGCTGGCGTCGCATCATCGACGCGAGGATGCCGCGCCGCCGGTGCGTCGGCGCCACACCGACCATGGTCACGCCCGCGACGGGCACCGCGGCACCGCCCGGGACCGTCAGCCGGAATGTGACGGCCCCGGTCGAGCCGACGCAGAGGTCCCCGTCCCAGGCGCCGATCGAGCGCTCCCACTCGGTCAGTGTCCGCCACAGCTCGCGCTCTTCCGGAGCTTCCGCGACGCCCCCGAACGCGAGCTCCAAGTGCCCGTACCAGCGGTCCCATTCGGACGGGTGCAGTACCCGCAGCTCAGTCGTCATATGCCATCCGTACCAGCCGCCGGAGGCCCGGGGCGACCCAATTTCGAACGCAATGTCACAGGGGTCCCCCTGCGCGGGACCGGACCGGGTGGATAGGGTCCAGGCCAATGGCCCGTACCGGAGTGAACGCGTACACGGCCCGGTTGCGGATGTCCGTCCACCGGGTCCGGATCGCGCTGCGCAAGTCCGGCGTCGACTACTTCCGGGGCGACGGCTCCGACTGGATCGCCCTCGCCGGGCTGCTGCTGACCGTTCCCGCGATCACCCTCTGCACGATCGCCGTGCCGGCGTGGTGCTCGCCCTCCGCCCTGGTCCTGCCGATCGTCGCGGGCGGCCTCCTGCTGCGCCCGGCGAGCCTGCTGGGCCTGTACGCCGCGTCCGCGGGCGCCCTGATCGTCGAGTCGGCGGTGCTCGGCCCCTACCCCGAGGGCGCTGCCCGGGTCACGCCCGGCACGGTCCTCGTGGTGGCGGCGTGCGGGCTGTTCGGCCTGCTGATCGCCCAGTTCCGGGCGCGGGTCGGCGTGCCCTGGCGGCGCGGCGGCACCATGCTCTTCGACCTGAGGGAACGGATCAGGGTGCAGAGCGCCCTGCCCCGGCTGCCCAAGGGCTGGCACAGCGAGATGGCGCTGCGCCCGGCCGGCGGCCAGTCCTTCTCCGGCGACTTCGTGGTCGCGGCCCGCACCCACGGCGGCCGTGGCGACGGCGGGCGCACCCTGGAGGTCGTCCTCACCGACGTGTCCGGCAAGGGCATGGACGCCGGCTCCCGCGCGCTGCTGCTCTCGGGCGCCTTCGGCGGACTGCTCGGTTCCCTCCCGCCGCACGGCTTCCTGCCGGCGGCCAACGGCTATCTGCTGCGCCAGGACTGGGACGAGGGCTTCGCGACCTCCATCCACCTGGTGCTGGACCTCGACACCGGCGACTACGAACTGCTGTCGGCGGGTCATCTTCCGGCGCTCCAGCTGCACTCGGGCAGCGGCCGCTGGGAGGAGATGGCCGCCGAGGGCCCTCTGCTGGGCGTCTACGACGGGGCGGAGTTCCACCCCGTGAAGGGCTCCCTGCGCCCCGGGGACGTACTGATGCTGTTCACCGACGGCCTGGTCGAGGCGGCGGACCGCGACATCGCGGAGGGCATCGACCGCCTGACCGGCGAGGCCGACCGCTATGTCGCGTCCGGTTTCGAGGGAGCGGCCTGGCACCTGATCGAGGCGTGCGCGAAGGACGTGAACGACGACCGGGCGCTGTTGCTGATCACCCGGGACGCCTAGGGCGTGTCCGGTGGATCGGACCGGATCAACGAGCGGCGTGTGGCTTGGAACCACGCCCTGGACACCTACGGGGGAATTCGTGCCGTATCTGACCCTGGCAGTCGTGGAAGCCCTCGCCCGCGAGGCGCACGCCGGCCAGACCGACAAGGCGGGGCGGCCCTACGCCGAGCACCTCGAAGCGGTCGCCCGGGGCGTGCGTGAGCGGGGCGGGAGCGACGAACAGATCGCCGCGGCCTGGCTGCACGACGCGATCGAGGACGACGCCCTGTCCGCCGAGTGGCTCGACGCCGCCGAACTGCCGCGGTCCGTCAAGGAGATGGTGCTCGCCCTCACCAAGCGCCCCGGCGAGGACCTGGAGGCGTACACAAGGCGTGTCCTCGCCGTGCCGGGCGCCCTCCTCGTCAAGGAGGCCGACCTCGCGCACAACGCGGACCCGGACCGCCTCGCCGTGCTCGACGAGGCGACCCGGGCCCGGCTGACCGCGAAGTACGCGAGGGCGCGGGCGCTGCTCGGCCTCAGCGCCGGCTGAGGCCGCTCACGTCCCGCCGGAACGCCCACTCCATCCTCGGCTCGGTCACCCATCGCAGCGCCCTGCGGACCGGTGGCGTGCACATGGCCGTCACCGCGACGCCGGCCACCACGGTGACGACGATCCGCCCGACGGGCGTGTCCAGGTCGTACCGGGGGACGAGCGCCCAGTAGTCCATGGCCTTCACCAGGAAGCCGTGCAGCAGGTAGCCGCAGATGGTGCCCGCCCCGAGGACGGTGAACCAGGTCGCGCGGCCGGGCACCCACGCGAGGAAGGCGGCGGTCAGCACCAGGGCGCAGCCGAACAGCGCGACCGTCATGACGGGCCCGGTCCACCAGGGCTGCCCCAGTTCCTCCGCGCTGGTGCTGCGGTAGAACCAGCCCATCCGGATGTCCGGGGCGATCCAGTACGTGAAGAGCAGTGCGCCCAGCGCGACCGGCACCGCCAGCACCCGCACCGTCCGGCGCCGGACCAGCTGGAAGTGCTCGGGCTTCAGCGAGAGACCCAGCACGAAGAACGGCAGGAACTGCAGCACCCGCTGCAGATCCAGGTCCTGGCCGATGCCCGGGGTGAGCGACCCGAGCGCCGCGATGGCCAGGGCGACGGGCAGCGGGTGGCGCAGGGTGCGCCACAGCGGCGTCGACAGCCGCCACACGAACAGCGCGATCAGGAACCAGGTGAGGTAGATGGGATCGGTCAGGCTGATGGCCTGGTCCGGAGTGTGCCCGGCCCAGCGCCGGTAGAGGGAGTACGTCACCTCGAAGACCAGGTACGGCACGACGAGCCCGGTCACCAGGCGCTTGAGCTGGTCCGGCCGTCCGGTGAAGCTCCGCGAGAAGTATCCGGAGATCACGATGAAGGCCGGCATGTGGAAGGCGTAGACGAACATGTAGAGCGCCCGGGTGGCGCGGCTGCCGTCCATGACCGGCTCCCAGGCGTGCGCCATGGCGACGAGCACGATCGCCAGGTATTTGGCGTTGTCGAAGAAGGCGTCCCGCCCCGGCCGGGCCCCGCCCGCCGCCCCGGCCGGCGCGCCGGGTCTCTCCCCGGCCCGTTCCCGCGCGCTCGTGACGACGGCCTCCGCCTCCCTGACCGGGGGGAGCGGGGCCTTCTGATTTCCATGCGGAGCCTGGAACATCTCAGGCACCCTAGTAGCGATTCATCGCATTCGTAAAACCCGCCGAAGTGCTGTCCCATTCGTAACTGACACCACCGCAAACCGCACCCTATGCCCCAATTAATCCCCCTTAAATGGTGCATATCGTTACGCTGCCATCAACGCTGAATTACCGCCCGGACACGCTGCGAATTTCCTGTGACCAATGTGTGTGCACGAGGGAACGATTACACCGAATTACCAGTGTGTTTTTAGCAACGCCAGGCCGGGCATGAACCCCGCGCACCCCCACGGGGGCGCCGCCCCCGGCGTACGGACGGCGCGCGGCCGGCGCGGGTCGATACGCCGACGATGCGTCACAGCGCAGCGTTCGTGGGGCGGTTGGTGGCACGATGGACGCAGCGGGGGTGCTGGGCCGTGTACCCCCGGGCCGGCAAGGTGGGACCGACCGAGGGTGTGATCAGTTGTGGCCATTTCACTGTCTGTGGTGCTGCTTTTGGCGATCATCCTCGTGGTGTTGATCCGCGGCGGCTCCCTCAAAGCGGGCCCGGCGATCGTCGCCGTGCTGTTCGGCTTCTTTCTCGCCTCCTCCGGAATGGCGCCCTCCATCCAGCGCTTCCTCGACTCGATAGCGGCGACGATCAACCAGATCAGCTTCTGACTCGCAGCCCGTCGCGGCCCGGCCCAGACTGGAGGAGAGGCCAGTCGAGGAGGAGTCATGACGGCAACCGCACGTGAGGAGACTCCCGTCGTCGTCGAGAGCGACGGCGTGGAACTGCGCATGCGCGAGGTGGGCGGCGACATGACCGCCGCCTTCATCACCCTGCCCCAGGGCACCGACATGCGTCCCGTGCTGAAGGGCATGCCGGACGACCTCTGCCAGTGCCCCCATTGGGGGTACGTGTTCAAGGGCCGGCTCAGATTGCACACCCCGGGCGGCCCGGAGCACTACGAGGCGGGGCAGGCCTTCTACTGGGCGCCGGGACACGCCCCGGAGGCACTGGAGGACTGCGAGTTCCTGGACATCTCACCCACGGACAGGTTCAACGAGGTCATGGACCACGTGAAGGCGCAGATGGGCTGAAACGCGACCGCGGCCCGGACGGGGGAACATGTCCTCCCACCCGGGCCGCGGCCGGACGGAGCGGGCGACGGGAATCGAACCCGCGTAGCTAGTTTGGAAGACTAGGGCTCTACCATTGAGCTACGCCCGCATACAGCGCACCGCAGGTCACGAGGGCCGCGGTACGAAGAGCATCGTAGCGGGTCCGGGCCCGTCGCCGCACACCCTTAAACGTGCCGACGCACTGCCTGCGGGCATGTACCCTACGTGTCGCACCGACGGGGTGTGGCGCAGCTTGGTAGCGCGTCCGCTTTGGGAGCGGAAGGCCGTGGGTTCAAATCCCGCCACCCCGACCACTGGGTCATCAAGCGCAACCAAGATCACGTTGTGGGCCTCATCCCGCTTGCGGTTACTATGCAAGCTACGTGCCCGTGTGTCTCTCTGACCGGGCAGATCGGCTGGAACCGCCCCCCACGCGGCTACGGCCCAATCCATGAATCAGCCACAAGGAGACCGAACCGTGAAGAGCGCCGTGGAGACCCTGAACCCGACTCGGGTTCGGCTCACTGTCGAGGTGCCCTTCGAGGAGCTCAAGGACAGCCTCGACGCGGCGTACAAGAAGATCAACCAGCAGGTCACGGTCAAGGGCTTCCGCAAGGGCAAGATCCCGGCTCGTGTCATCGACCAGCGGTTCGGCCGCGGTGCGGTGCTGGAGGAGGCCGTCAACGACGCTCTTCCGAAGTTCTACACCGAGGCGGTCAACGAGGCCGAGGTCAACCCGCTGGGTCAGCCCGAGGTCGACATCACGGAGCTGAAGGACGGCGAGCTGCTGGCCTTCACCGCCGAGGTCGACGTCCGCCCCACGATCGAGATCCCGGACTACTCCGGCATCGAGGTCACCGTGGACGCCGTCGAGGTCACCGACGAGGACGTCGAGAAGTCCGTGGAGCAGCTGCGCGAGCGCTTCGCCTCCACCTCCCCGGTCGAGCGCGCCGCCGCCGAGGGCGACGTCGTGACGATCGACCTCGAGGCCAAGGTCGACGGCGAGGTCCTCCCGGACGGCGTCGCGAGCGGCGTGCAGTACACGATCGGCTCCGGCGAGCTCCTCGACGGCATCGACGAGGCCGTCACCGGCCTGGAGGCCGGCGGCGAGGCCACCTTCACCTCCACGCTGAAGGGCGGCTCCGCCGAGGGCAAGGACGCCGAGGTCACCGTCAAGGTCACCGCCGTCGCGTCCCGTGAGCTCCCCGAGCTCGACGACGACTTCGCCCAGATGGCGTCCGAGTTCGACACCCTCGACGAGCTGAAGGCCGACAGCCGCAAGCGCCTCGAGAACATGAAGCAGTACGACCAGGCCACCCAGGCCCAGGAGCGCGTCCTCGACGAGCTGCTGAAGCTGGCCGAGGTGCCGATCCCCGAGAAGCTCCTCGAGGACGAGGTCAACACCCGCAAGCACAACCTGGAGCACCACCAGCTCGGTCAGATGGGCCTGACCCTCGAGAAGTACCTGGAGATCCAGGGCAAGACGGTCGAGGAGTTCGAGACCGAGACCAAGGAGCAGGCGGTCAAGGGCATCAAGACCCAGTTCATCCTCGACGAGCTGGTCAACAAGGAGAAGCTCAACGTCAACCAGGAGGAGCTCACCGAGCACCTCATGCGGCGTGCGGCCTCCTCCGGCATGAGCCCCGACCAGTTCGCCCAGGCCGTCGTCGAGGGCGGCCAGGTGCCGATGCTCGTCGGCGAGGTCGCCCGCGGCAAGGCCCTCGCGGTCGTCGTCGAGGCCGCCAAGGTCGTCGACACCAACGGCGAGCCGGTCGACCTGGACGATGAGGACGAGACCGCCGAGACGGTCGAGGCCTCCTCCGAGGACGCCCCGGCGGCCGACGAGAAGTCCGAGGACAAGACCGAGGCCTGAGCCCCGGCCTGAGAGCCTCCGACGGGCCCGGCCCGCACTCCGCGTGCGGTCGGGCCCGTCGCCGTACGGCGAGGCCGTCCACGCCGCCCGTACGGGCCCCGTACGCCCCACGCGGGCACCCAACTACCTTGCGCTCCCAGCGAACAGTTCGGGAAGCGGGATGGCGCCCGCCGACCAGCGCGTTAGGGTCCATGAATACGAGGGCAGGGGAGTACCCGCCCCCAGTACGAAGACGCTGAGACGGCCGGAGCCGTCAGAGACGAGCAGGTGGATACGTGACGAATCTGATGCCTTACGCCGCGGGTGAGCCGTCCATCGGTGGTGGCCTCGGCGACCATGTCTACAACCGGCTGCTCGGCGAGCGGATCATCTTCCTCGGCCAGGCCGTCGACGACGACATCGCGAACAAGATCACCTCGCAGATGCTGCTCCTCGCCGCCGACCCGGACAAGGACATCTACCTCTACATCAACAGCCCCGGTGGCTCGGTGACGGCCGGCATGGCCATCTACGACACCATGCAGTACATCCCGAACGACGTCGTCACCATCGGTATGGGCATGGCGGCCTCCATGGGCCAGTTCCTGCTCACCGGCGGCACCGCCGGCAAGCGCTTCGCGCTGCCGAACACCGACATCCTGATGCACCAGGGCTCCGCCGGCATCGGCGGCACCGCCTCGGACATCAAGATCCAGGCCGAGTACCTCCTCCGCACGAAGAAGCGCATGGCCGAGATCACCGCGCACCACTCCGGTCAGACGGTGGAGACGATCATCCGCGACGGCGACCGCGACCGCTGGTTCACCGCGCAGGAGGCCAAGGACTACGGCCTGATCGACGACATCATGTCTGCCGCCGCGGGCGTTCCGGGCGGTGGCGGCACCGGCGCCTGAGCCGACCGCCCTTCCCGCCTCCCAGCCCGCCGAACGCCACCAGGATGGTGAACACCCCATGAGCAACTTCTCCGCGAGCGGCCTCTACACCGGCCCGCAGGTGGACAACCGCTATGTCGTCCCGCGCTTCGTCGAGCGCACCTCGCAGGGCGTGCGCGAGTACGACCCGTACGCGAAGCTCTTCGAGGAGCGCGTGATCTTCCTCGGCGTGCAGATCGACGACGCCTCCGCCAACGACGTCATGGCGCAGCTGCTGTGCCTGGAGTCGATGGACCCCGACCGGGACATCTCGATCTACATCAACAGCCCCGGTGGCTCCTTCACCGCGCTGACCGCCATCTACGACACGATGCAGTTCGTGAAGCCGGACATCCAGACGGTCTGCATGGGCCAGGCGGCGTCCGCCGCGGCCGTCCTGCTGGCCGCCGGCACGCCGGGCAAGCGGATGGCCCTGCCGAACGCGCGTGTGCTGATCCACCAGCCGTCCGGCGGCACCGGCCGTGAGCAGCTCTCCGACCTGGAGATCGCGGCCAACGAGATCCTGCGCATGCGGACGCAGCTGGAGGAGATGCTGGCCAAGCACTCCACCCAGCCGATCGAGAAGATCCGCGACGACATCGAGCGCGACAAGATCCTCACGGCCGAGGACGCCCTGGCGTACGGCCTGGTGGACCAGATCGTCTCGACCCGTAAGAGCACCGCCGCGGCGGCAGCCTGACGCTCGACCTTCCCTTGGCACGGACCGCACAGGGACCCACGTCCATGTGAACCGTGCCAAGGGGGGCCCGAACGAGGGGCCCGGCAAGGTACCGTCGGATATGAGGCACCAGGAGCCGGCTGAACCAAGCCGCTCCCAGGCGAAGGGGAAGCACCTCGTGGCACGCATCGGTGATGGCGGCGACCTGCTCAAGTGCTCGTTCTGCGGAAAGAGCCAGAAGCAGGTGAAGAAGCTCATCGCAGGCCCCGGTGTGTACATCTGCGACGAGTGCATCGACCTCTGCAACGAGATCATCGAGGAGGAGCTCGCCGAGACGAGCGAGGTGCGCTGGGAGGAACTGCCCAAGCCGCGCGAGATCTACGAGTTCCTCGAGGGGTACGTCGTCGGGCAGGAGCCCGCGAAGAAGGCCCTCTCCGTCGCGGTGTACAACCACTACAAGCGCGTCCAGGCCGGCGAGAACGGCGGCGCGCAGGGCCGGGACGACGCGATCGAACTCGCCAAGTCCAACATCCTGTTGCTGGGCCCCACGGGCTCCGGCAAGACGCTGCTGGCCCAGACCCTGGCCCGCATGCTGAACGTCCCGTTCGCCATCGCCGACGCGACGGCGCTGACGGAGGCCGGCTATGTCGGCGAGGACGTCGAGAACATCCTGCTGAAGCTCATCCAGGCCGCCGACTACGACGTCAAGAAGGCCGAGACGGGCATCATCTACATCGACGAGATCGACAAGGTAGCCCGTAAGAGCGAAAACCCGTCGATCACCCGGGACGTCTCGGGCGAGGGCGTCCAGCAGGCGCTGCTGAAGATCCTGGAAGGCACCACGGCCTCCGTGCCCCCGCAGGGCGGCCGCAAGCACCCGCACCAGGAGTTCATCCAGATCGACACGACGAACGTGCTGTTCATCGTGGGCGGTGCCTTCGCCGGCCTGGAGAAGATCATCGAGTCGCGGGCCGGGGCGAAGGGCATCGGCTTCGGCGCGACGATCCGCTCCAAGCGCGAGATCGAGGCCAGCGACCAGTTCCAGGAGGTCATGCCGGAGGACCTGGTGAAGTTCGGGATGATCCCGGAGTTCATCGGCCGGCTCCCCGTCATCACCTCGGTCCACAACCTGGACCGCGAGGCGCTGCTGAAGATCCTGGTCGAGCCGCGCAACGCGCTGGTGAAGCAGTACCAGCGCCTCTTCGAACTCGACGGCGTGGAACTCGACTTCGACCGCCCCGCCCTGGAGGCCATCGCCGACCAGGCGATCCTGCGCGGCACGGGCGCCCGCGGCCTGCGCGCCATCATGGAAGAGGTCCTGATGTCCGTGATGTACGAGGTCCCGTCCCGCAAGGACGTGGCCCGCGTGGTCATCACGGAGGACGTCGTCCACAACAACGTGAACCCGACGCTGGTGCCGAGGGTCGTGAAGGACCAGGGCCGCCACGAGAAGTCGGCGTAACCCCCCGGCACAAGAAGGGCGCCCGCCCGGTCCACCGAGGACCGGGCGGGCGCCCTTGTGCGTACCGCTGTGCGATCAGGCCTTCGAGCGCGAGGCCTTGTAGTGCTGCGCGGTGATCTCGGCGACCTGGTCGAGGCTCGCCGCCTGGCCGGTCAGCGCGCCGGCCGGGTCGACCATGTTCACGACCCCGTAGGTGCTGTAGTCGGCCCAGATGCACGTGGGGATGACGAACTCCTTGGGGCCCTTCTCCATGGTGCCGTCACCCTCCGCATTGAGGAACTTGAGGTTCTGGCACTTCATCAGCGCACCCTCGAAGCCGCTCGGGGTCTTCTCCTCCGGGCTGCCGACCGGTTCGATCTTGAGACCCTCGCCGAGTTCGCTGTTCTCCTTCTTCTTGTAGTTCGCGAACCCCGCGTCGATGGCCTTCTCCGGGTCGGCGATCTCACCCCAAGTCCCGTTCAGGGTCATGCTCTTCGCCTGAGGGCCGGAGGCGCCGCCGGCCGTGTACTCCGCCACGACCATCTTGGGGTTCTTGATCCCCGTGGCGGTCGCGTTCGCCTTCTGCTTGTCGTCCATGGGGACCGGCTTGTCGGCACCCTTCTTCTTGTACTCGCCGACCGCCGCGGCCGGGGTCACCTTGTACCCCTTGGTGTCGTCGGCCACGGCGCCGTTGCCGCCGCCGCCGGCGCCGAAGACGAAGTACGCGCCCACACCCAGGGCCGCCACGACCGCGACCGCGCCGATGATCAGGCCCGTCTTCTTCTTCGGGGCCGGCGGCGGGGGCGGGGGGTAGCCGCCCGGGGCCCCGCCGTAGGGCTGCTGGCCGTACGGGGGCTGCTGCGGGGGCTGGCCGTACGGGCCGGGCTGCTGCTGTTGCGGGAAGCCGTAACCCTGCGGCTGCTGCGGCGGGACGCCCTGCGGCGCCTGCTGCGGGTAGCCGTAACCGGGCTGGGGGGCCTGCGGCGGCTGGCCGTAAGGACCCGGCTGACCGTACGGTCCGGGCTGCTGAGGCTGTCCGCCGTACGGGCCCGGCTGGTTGTAGCTCATTGAGGTGTTCCCCTCCAGATGCTTATGCGTTCCTCACATCCTGGCTGAAACGTTCGCGCTGAGAGGCGGCGGGGGTCACACCGTTACGGAACATTCCCGTTTCAGTACGGCCCTGTGACACCCCTAAACTGGGCCCGTGACCGAGAACACTCAGCAGCAGCCAGCATCCGTCCCCGAACTGCCGACCCAGTACGCGCCGGCCGAGGTAGAGGGGAAGCTGTACGAGCGCTGGGTAGAGCGTGGTTACTTCGACGCCGACGAGAACAGCGACAAGCCGCCGTACACCATCGTCATCCCGCCGCCGAACGTCACCGGCAGCCTGCACCTGGGCCATGCGTTCGAGCACACCCTGATCGACGCCCTCACCCGCCGCAAGCGCATGCAGGGCTACGAGACGCTCTGGCAGCCCGGCATGGACCACGCCGGCATCGCCACGCAGAACGTCGTCGAGCGGGAGCTGGCCAAGGAGGGCAAGTCGCGTCACGACCTCGGCCGTGAGGCGTTCGTCGAGCGCGTCTGGCAGTGGAAGGGCGAGTCCGGCGGGCAGATCTCCGGCCAGATGCGCCGTCTCGGTGACGGCGTCGCCTGGTCGCGCGAGCGGTTCACCATGGACGAGGGCCTGTCCAAGGCCGTCCAGACCATCTTCAAGAAGCTCTACGACGACGAGCTGATCTACCGTGCCGAGCGCATCATCAACTGGTGCCCGCGCTGTCTGACCGCCATCTCGGACATCGAGGTCGAGTACCAGGACGACGACGGCGAGCTCGTCTCCATCCGCTACGGCGAGGGTGACGACGCCATCGTCGTCGCCACCACCCGCGCCGAGACGATGCTCGGTGACACGGCCGTCGCGGTCCACCCGGACGACGAGCGCTACAAGCACCTCGTCGGCCGCGAGATCGAACTGCCGCTCACCGGCCGCCGTATCCCGGTCGTCGCCGACGAGCACGTCGACCCCGAGTTCGGTACCGGCGCCGTCAAGGTGACCCCGGCGCACGACCCGAACGACTTCGAGATCGGCCAGCGCCACAACCTGCCGAACCTCGCCGTCATGGACGAGCGCGCGATCATCACCGCCCACGGCCCCTTCCAGGGCCTGGACCGCATGGAGGCCCGCTCCGCCATCGTCGCCGCGCTGCGCGCCGAGGGCCGGATCGTCGCCGAGAAGCGCCCGTACGTCCACTCCGTCGGCCACTGCTCGCGCTGCAAGACCACCATCGAGCCGCGCCTGTCCATGCAGTGGTGGGTCAAGGTCGGCCCGCTGGCCCAGGCGGCCGGCGACGCCGTCCGCGACGGCCGCGTGAAGATCCACCCGCAGGAGATGGAGAAGCGGTACTTCGACTGGGTCGACAACCTCCACGACTGGTGCATCTCGCGCCAGCTGTGGTGGGGCCACCGCATCCCCGTCTGGTACGGCCCGAACGGCGAGGTCGTCTGCGTCGGACCGGACGAGGAGCCGCCGGCCGGCGAGGGCTGGCACCAGGACACCGACGTCCTCGACACCTGGTTCTCCTCCGGCCTGTGGCCGTTCTCGACCCTCGGCTGGCCCGAGCAGACCAAGAGCCTCGAGAAGTTCTATCCGAACTCCGTCCTCGTCACCGGCTACGACATCCTCTTCTTCTGGGTCGCCCGGATGATGATGTTCGGTCTGTACGCGATGGACGGCACCCCGCCGTTCCACACCATCGCCCTGCACGGCATGGTCCGTGACCAGAACGGCAAGAAGATGTCGAAGTCCTTCGGCAACGTGGTCAACCCGCTGGACTGGATGGACCAGTACGGCTCCGACGCCGTCCGCTTCACCCTGGCCAACGGCGCCAACCCGGGCGTCGACGTCCCGATCGGCGAGGACTGGGTCAAGGCGTCCCGGAACTTCGCCAACAAGATCTGGAACGCGACCCGCTTCGCCCTGATGAACGGCGCGACGATCGAGGGTGAACTCCCTCCGGCCGAGCAGCTGTCCGCGACCGACCGGTGGATCCTGTCGCGCCTGAACAAGACCGTCGCCCAGGTCGACGCGCTCTACGAGGACTACCAGTTCGCGAAGCTCAGCGACGCGCTCTACCACTTCGCGTGGGACGAGGTCTTCGACTGGTACGTCGAGCTGTCGAAGACGACGTTCTTCGCGGGCGGCGAGCAGGCCAAGGTGTCCGGCCGGGTCCTCGGCGAGGTCCTGGACGTGATGCTGCGGCTGCTCCACCCGATCGTCCCGTTCGTCACCGACGCCCTGTGGACCACGCTCACCGGACGCGAGTCCCTCGTCATCGCCGAGTGGCCGAGCGACAGCGGCTTCCGTGACGACGCCGCCGAGGCCGAGATCGAGAACCTCCAGCGGGTCGTCACCGAGGTCCGCCGGTTCCGCTCCGACCAGGGCCTGCAGCCCGGCCAGAAGGTTCCGGCCCGGCTGGACCTGGACGGCACGGCGCTGGCGCCGCACGAGGCGGCCATCCGGCAGCTGCTGCGGCTCCAGCCGGAGGGCGAGGGCTTCCACGCCACCGCCTCCCTGCCGGTCGCCGGCGCCACCGTCGCGCTCGACCTGTCGGGCACCATCGACGTCGCGGCGGAGCGCAAGCGCCTCGCGAAGGACTTGGCGGCGGCCGAGAAGGAGAAGTCCCAGGCCCAGGCGAAGCTCGGGAACGAGGCGTTCCTGGCCAAGGCGCCGGACAACGTCGTGGAGAAGATCCGCACCCGCCTCGCCAAGGCGGACGAGGACATCGCCCGCATCCAGAACCAGCTGGCGAACCTGCCGCAGGCGTGACACCCGTGCGAAGGCCCCGGAACCACTCGGTTCCGGGGCCTTCGTCGCTGTGCTGTCGGTGGTGCTCCGTAGACTGACCCTGTGAGTGAGCAGCCCCCGTCCCCCGACAGCTTCGACGACGCCGACGATTTCGAGCGGATCGTCGAGGCGGAGACCGATCGCGACCCGGACCTGGCGGTGATCGAGGCCGGGAGCCGCACCCTGCGGGCGCAGGCCGGACCGCCCCAGGGCGA
Organism: Streptomyces sp. STAM6; assembly: GCF_054963715.1. Classification (NCBI taxonomy): domain Bacteria; kingdom Bacillati; phylum Actinomycetota; class Actinomycetes; order Kitasatosporales; family Streptomycetaceae; genus Streptomyces; species Streptomyces sp. STAM6. The sequence continues at coordinate 193,997 of NZ_JBUEFZ010000004.1, forward strand.
CCCCGTGCCCGCCCGGCCCGCCGACCCGGAGATCGACAAGGCGCTGCGGGAGGTCGAGCAGGAGCTCGCCACCCGCTGGGGCGAGACCAAGCTGGAGCCGTCCGTGGCGCGCATCGCGGCGCTGATGGACGTGCTGGGCGAGCCGCAGCGCTCGTACCCGTCGATCCACATCACCGGCACCAACGGCAAGACGTCGACGGCCCGCATGATCGAGGCCCTGCTCTCCGCGTTCGAGCTGCGCACCGGGCGGTACACCTCGCCGCACGTCCAGTCGATCACCGAGCGGATCAGCCTGGACGGCGCCCCGATGGACGCCGAGCGGTTCATCGAGACGTACCGGGACATCAAGCCGTACGTCGAGATGGTCGACGGCGCTCAGGAATACCGGCTCTCCTTCTTCGAGGTCCTCACCGGAATGGCGTACGCCGCGTTCGCGGACGCGCCGGTGGACGTGGCGGTCGTCGAGGTCGGCATGGGCGGCAGCTGGGACGCGACGAACGTGATCGACGGCTCGGTCGCGGTCGTCACACCGATCTCGCTCGACCACACCGACCGGCTCGGCTCCACGCCGGCGGAGATCGCCGCCGAGAAGGCCGGGATCATCAAGGAGGGCGCGACCGTCATCCTGGCGCAGCAGCCGGTGGACGCCGCCCAGGTGATGCTGAAGAAGGCCGTCGGGGTGGACGCGACGGTGGCCCGCGAGGGCATGGAGTTCGGCGTGGTCGCCCGTGAGGTCGCGGTCGGCGGGCAGCTGCTGACGCTGCGCGGCCTCGGTGGTGAGTACGAGGAGGTCTTCCTCCCGCTGTACGGGGCGCACCAGGCGCACAACGCCGCGGTGGCGCTGGCGGCCGTGGAGGCGTTCTTCGGGATCGGTGCCCAGCACGCCCGCACGCTGGAGCTGGACACGGTCCGCAGGGCGTTCGCCTCGGTGGTCTCGCCGGGCCGCCTGGAGGTCGTGCGCCGCAGCCCGACCGTGGTGCTGGACGCCGCGCACAACCCGGCGGGCGCCAGGGCCACGGCCGAGGGCATCACCGAGGCGTTCGGCTTCTCGCGGCTGGTGGGCGTCGTCGGCGCGAGCGGCGACAAGGACATCCGGGGTCTGCTGGAGGCCTTCGAGCCGATCTTCGCCGAGGTCGTCGTCACGCAGAACTCCAGCCACCGGGCGATGGACGCCGACGAGCTGGCCGCGATCGCCGTGGAGGTCTTCGGCGACGAGCGGGTGGTGGTCGAGCCGCGGCTGGACGACGCTTTGGAGGCGGCGATCACCCTCGCCGAGGAGGAGGACGAGTACGCGGGAGCGGGCGTCCTCGTGACCGGTTCGGTGATCACGGTCGGCGAGGCCCGACTGCTGCTGGGAAGGGGCTGACCCGCGATGCGTACGCTCTGCGCGTCCACGCTGATCGGTGAATTCTTCGTGATCGGGTTCGCCGGCCTGGTGGCGATGAAGGACGACAGCCTGACCGTGACCACCGTCTGGACGGTGTGCGGGGTCGCGATGCTGCTGTCGGTCCTCCTGTGCGGCATGATCACCCGCCCGGGTGGGATACAGCTCGGCTGGGCGCTGCAGGTGGCGCTGATCGCGAGCGGCTTCGTGGTCCCGGTCATGTTCTTCCTGGGCGCTGTCTTCGCGGGCCTGTGGTGGGCCTCGGTCCACTACGGCCGCAAGATCGACGCGGCCAAGGCGAAGTGGGCCGCCCGGGCAGCCGAGGGCGAGGCCCACGGGCAGGCCCCGGCCGCGGGCGGGACCCCGGCACCGTAGCGGACACCCGGAGCGGTGAGGTCCGGGTGCGGCTGCTCCATTCGGCCCCTGTAGCCTCACCTCACCGCACACGTATGCCTGCAAGGAGCCGTAACACATGACCCAGCGCACGCTCGTCCTCCTCAAGCCCGACGCGGTCCGCCGTGGCCTGATCGGCGAGATCATCGGCCGTATCGAGCGCAAGGCCGGCTGGACCATCACCGCCATGGAGCTGCGCGAGCTGGGCCAGGACACGCTGGAGCAGCACTACGGCGAACACAAGGGCAAGCCCTTCTACGAGCCGCTGGTGGCCTTCATGTCCTCCGGTCCGGTCGTCGCGCTCGTCGTCGAGGGCGAGCGGGTCATCGAGGGTGTACGCCAGCTGGCGGGTCCGACCGACCCGATCGCGGCAGCGCCCGGCTCCATCCGGGGGGACTACGGCACCATCGTCCGGGAGAACCTGATCCACGCCTCGGACTCGGAGGAGTCCGCCATTCGGGAACTGAAGATTTTCTTCCCCGGCATTTCCTGACCGGGCGTCAGCCATACAGCGCTCATGACCTGGGGCGACCGAAGGAATTTCGGTCGCCCTGCGGCATATGACGAGCCCGATCGGGAACGCATCGCTCCGACACCTCGTCACCTATACAGAGGCGGGCCACCGCGCCGTGTCCGCGAAGGCGGCACTACGATGGAATCCTTCGCGTCACACCATCCGTCTCGCCTACCTGAGAAGCCGTCAAGCTCTATCTGGGAAGGCCCGACGCATCCTCATGGGAAACAAGGGGAACTCTATGTCGTTCATCGGCCGTGACATGGCTGTCGACCTCGGGACCGCCAACACGCTGGTGTACGTTAGGGGTCGCGGCATCGTCCTCAATGAGCCGTCCGTCGTCGCGATCAACACCAACACCGGTGGCATCCTGGCGGTCGGCGCCGAAGCGAAGAAGATGATCGGCCGGACTCCCGGCAACATCGTGGCCGTCCGGCCGCTGAAGGACGGCGTCATCGCCGACTTCGAAATCACCGAGCGAATGCTCCGCTACTTCATCCTGAAGATCCACAAGCGGCGCTATCTGGCCCGCCCGCGGGTCGTCGTCTGTGTGCCTTCCGGCATCACAGGCGTCGAGCGCCGCGCCGTCATCGAGGCCTCCACCCAGGCCGGTGCCCGCCAGGTGCACATCATCGAGGAGCCCATGGCCGCCGCCATCGGCTCGGGCCTCCCCGTCCACGAGGCCACCGGCAACATGGTCGTGGACATCGGTGGCGGCACCACCGAGGTCGCCGTCATCTCGCTCGGCGGAATCGTCACGGCACAGTCCATCCGGGTGGCCGGCGACGAGCTGGACAACGCGATCATCCAGCACATCAAGAAGGAGTACAGCCTTCTGCTCGGTGAGCGCACCGCCGAACAGATCAAGATCACCATCGGCTCGGCGTACGACCTCGACAACGACGAGCACACCGAGATCCGCGGCCGTGACCTCGTCTCCGGTCTGCCCAAGACCGTCGTCATCTCCGCCGCCGAGGTCCGCAAGGCCATCGAGGAGCCGGTCAACGCCATCGTCGACGCCGTGAAGACCACGCTCGACAAGTGCCCGCCGGAGCTCTCCGGTGACGTCATGGACCGCGGCATCGTTCTCACCGGCGGCGGCGCCCTGCTGCGCGGCCTCGACGAGCGGCTGCGCCGGGAGACCGGTATGCCGATCCACATCGCCGAGGACCCGCTCGACTCGGTGGCGCTCGGATCGGGCAAGTGCGTCGAGGAGTTCGAGGCACTCCAGCAGGTACTGGACGCCCAGCCCCGCAGATAGCAGCACCTCCGGGTCAGCCGTACGGGTGCTGCCGTACCCGTACGGCTGATCGTTGGTATAACGGCACAAACATTCCTACGAGGAAGGCACGGCCGCACCCACGTGAGGGACACACGAGAGAGCCGGCTGCTCCTGGTGCTGCTGGTAGCCATCGCGTTCGCACTGATCACGGTGGACATCCGCGGCGGCGAGGAGTCACCTGTCGACGGCGCGCGGCGGGCCGCCGCGGCTGTCTTCGGCCCCGTCGAGAACGGCATGGCGTCCGCGGTGAACCCGATCGGCAACGCCATCGGCGCCGTACGGGACTCCGGCGAGCGCCACAGCCGCATCGCCCAGCTGGAGCGGGAGAACGCGGCGCTGAAGGCGAAGCTCGGCAGTGACGACCGTAACCGCAGCCGCCTGCGCGAACTCGACAACCTGCTGAAGAAGGCCGGCGCCGGCCAGTACGGCATCAAGGCCGCCGAGGTCATCGCCATAGGAGCGGCCCAGAGCTTTTCCTGGACCGTGACCATCGACGCCGGCTCCGACGACGGCATCGAGCGCGACATGACGGTACTCAACGGCGACGGGCTCGTCGGCCGCGTCACCACCGTCGGCCCCAGCACCGCCACCGTGCTGCTCGCCAACGACCCGGACTTCACCGTCGGCACGCGGATGGAGAAGACCGACGAACTGGGCTTCGCCACCGGGCAGGGCGACCGGCCGCTCTCCGTGCAGCTGCTGAACGGCAAGGCGAAGGTCAAGCCCGGCGACCGGCTCGTCACCTTCGGCTCGCAGGCCAACAAGCCGTTCGTCCCCGGTGTCCCGGTCGGCGAGGTCGTCCGCATCGACCCCTCGACCGGCGGTCTGACCCGGAACATCTTCGTGCGCCCGTACGTCGGCTTCACCAAGCTCGACATCGTCGGCGTCGTCGTCCAGGAACCGCGCACCGACCCGCGCGACGCCGTGCTGCCCACCAAGCCCACCCCGGAGCCGACCGTCACGGTCACCGTCACCCCGACTCCGACCGCGACCGCGGCCGACGGGACGGACCCGCAGGACCCGAGCCGCAGCCCCAACCCGAACGACAGCCAGGCAGGCGCCCCCAACGACGTGGCCGGCCGTCCCGACGAGCAGGAGGAGTAGCCGCCCCATGCGTTTCAACCGGATGCTGCTCTCCACCACCCTCGTCGTCGTCGCGCTCGTCCTCCAGGTCTCCGTCCTCGCCCGGCTCCAGCTCCCCGGCGCCGTCCCCGACCTGCTGCTGCTCGTCGTCGTCGGCCTCGCACTCGTGTACGGCCACGTCAGCGGCGCCCTCATCGGCTTCGGCGCGGGCCTCCTCGCCGACTTCGCCCCGCCCGCCGACCACGCCGCCGGGCGGTACGCCCTGGTGCTGTGCGTCATCGGCTACGTCGTGGGGCTGGCCAAACCGGAGAACGGTCAGCTGCGCACGGCCACCGGCCCCATGGTCATGGTGGTCGCCGCGGCCGTCGGCTCCACCCTGCTGTACGCGGGCGTCGGCGCCCTGGTCGGCGACACCGCCGCCCGCCACGTCGGCCTGGTGTCCCTGCTCCTCACCGCGGTCATCTACGACCTGCTGCTCGCCCCCTTCACCGTGCCGCTGATCATGGCCCTCGCCAGACGCGCCGAGAACGATCCACTCGCCGAGACCTCCAGCCAGGGCGCCGATGTCGCCGCCGGCTGGATGGCCTCCGGCACCGGCCTGCGGATCGGCGACCGCCGCGGCGGCCTGCGCGGCGTCCTGCGCGTCAAGGCCGCCCGCAACCGCGCGGCCCGGGCCGGCCGCATCAAGGGCGTCAAGCGACTGTGACCGAGGGGGCAAGCACGTCATGAGCAACATCCCGGAGACCGGCCGGACCCCCCGGGTCCAGATCCGGCTCATCGTCATCCAGGTCCTCGTCTTCTCCCTCCTGCTCACCCTCGGCGGGCGCCTCTGGTACCTCCAGATCCGCAACGGCCAGGAGTACACCGACGAGGCGCGGAGCAACCACGTGCAGCGGGTCGTCTCACCGGCCGTGCGCGGCTCCATCCTCGACGCCCGCGGCGTGCCGCTCGCCGACAACGAGACCCGGCTGGTGGTCTCCGCGTCCCGCACCGAGCTGATGAAGATGAAGGACGACGGGAAGGGCGTCCTGACCCGGCTCGCCGGTGTCCTCGGCATGAAGCCGAAGGACGTCATGGACAAGGTCAGGCTCTGCGACTCACAGACGCCACAGCCCTGCTGGAACGGCTCCCCGTACCAGCCGATCCCGGTCACCGACGAGGCCACCACACAACAGGCGCTGCGGATCCGGGAGAGCTCCGAGGACTTCCCCGGCATCACCGCCGAACCCACTGCCGTGCGCCGCTACCCCGCCCCCGGCAAGGCCCGCACCGCGCAGGTGCTCGGCTACCTCTCCCCGGTCACCGACGAGGAGATCCAGAAGGCCAAGGACACCGACTCGCCGCACCTGCGCTCCGACATGGTCGGCCGCTCGGGCCTGGAGCGCACCTACGACAAGCAGTTGCGCGGCAAGGCAGGCGTCACCTCGTACGAGGTGGACAAGCTCGGCCGGGTCATGGGCCAGACCGAGTCCGACCCGGGCGTGCCCGGCTCCAACGTCGTCACCAGCATCGACGCCCGGGTCCAGGCCGTCGCCGAGTTCGAGCTCCACCAGGCGATGAAAACGGTCCGGGACGAGACCGACAAGGTCACCGGCCGCAAGTACGAGGCCGACGCGGGCGCCGTCGTCGTCATGGAGTCCAAGACCGGCCGGGTCGTCGCGATGGCCTCCCAGCCGGACTACGACCCCAACGCCTGGGTCGGTGGCATCTCCGCCAAGGACTACGCCGCGCTCACCGGCAAGAGCTCCAACTACCCGCTGCTCAACCGGGCCATCCAGGGACAGTCACCCGCCGGCTCCGTCTTCAAGGTGGTGTCGGCCAGCGCGGCCGTGCGGGCCGGCAACGACTTCAACGACAAGTACAACTGCAGCAGCTCCTACAGCATGGGCAACCGGAGCTTCGCGAACTTCGAGTCCAAGGGGCACGGCCCCATCACCCTCGGCGAAGCCCTCAAGTTCTCCTGCAACACCGTCTTCTACCGCCTCGGCCACCAGGAGTGGCAACGCGACGGCGGGCTCAAGCCGCACAAGAACGCCCACGACTGGTTCTACCGGACCGCCCATGACTTCGGCTTCGGCTCCGAGACCGGCATCGACGTGCCCAACGAGGTCAAGGGCCGCATCCCCGACCGCCGGTGGAAGCAGGCCTTCTGGGAGGCCAACAAGGACTCGTGGTGCAAGCAGGGCAAGAAGGGCGGCACCTACGTCGAGCAGATCGCCTACGAGAGCTGCCTCGAAGGCAACCAGCTGAAGGCGTTCGACAGCATCAACTTCGCCATCGGCCAGGGTGACGTCCTCATCACCCCCATCCAGCTGGCCACCGCCTACGCCGCGATCAGCAACGGCGGCACCCTCTTCACCCCCACCATCGGCAAGGCCGTCATCAGCCCCGACGGCAAGAGGGTCGAGGAGATCAAGCCCAAGTCCCACGGGCGGCTGCCGGTCGACGCCCAGACCATCAGCGACCTCGACAAGGGCCTGCGCTCCGTCGTCGAACCCGGCGGCACCGCCGCCTGGCGGTTCGGCGGCTGGCCCCAGGACAAGATCCCCATGCACGCCAAGACCGGCACCGCCCAGGTCTACGGCAAGCAGACCACCTCGTGGTTCGCGACCTACACCAAAGACTTCACGATCGTCATGACGATCTCCCAGGGCGGCACCGGCTCCGGCGCCTCCGGCCCCGCCGTACGCAACATCTACGACGCCCTCTACGGCCTCGACGACGCGGGCAACCAGGACCTCAAGCGCGCCCTGCTGCCCCAGCCGCAGGCGGCGCTGCCCAAGATCCAGCCCGACGGCACCATCGAGGCACCGGAGATCAAGCCGTACGACCCCGAGTCGCAGAAGGTCGACCCGGCGAAGCAGCAGGACGACGGACAGCAGCTCGCGGGCCCGCCCCCCGTCTGGAGGGACTGAACCGACCATGGCCGGATCCAACGGCTTCTCCGTCTCCCGGTACGCCCCCGAACGCGGCGTCTGGTCCAGGCTGACCGCCCGCGACTCGATGGTCCGCAGGCTCGACTGGCCGCTGCTGTTCTCCGCGCTCGCGCTGTCCTTCATCGGCTCGCTGCTGGTGTGGTCCGCGACCCGCGGCCGCACCGAGCTCAACCACGGCGACCCGTACTACTTCCTCCTCCGACACGTCCTCAACACCGGCATCGGACTCACGCTGATGGTCGGCACGATCTGGCTCGGCCACCGCACCCTCAGGGGCGCCGTCCCCGTGCTGTACGGCATCTCGGTGGTGCTGGTGCTGCTCGTCCTCACCCCGCTCGGCGCGACCATCAACGGCGCGCACGCGTGGATCGTGATCGGCGGCGGATTCTCCCTCCAGCCCTCCGAGTTCGTGAAGGTCACGATCATCCTGGGCATGGCGATGCTGCTCGCCGCCCGGGTCGACGCGGGCGACCTCGTCCACCCCGACCACCGCACGGTCGCCAAGTCCCTGGCACTCGCCGTGCTGCCGATGGCCATCGTCATGCTGATGCCGGACCTCGGCTCCGTGATGGTCATGGTGGTCATCGTGCTGGGCGTGCTGCTCGCCTCCGGCGCGTCCAACCGCTGGATCTTCGGCCTGATCGGCACCGGAATCGCCGGGGCCGTCCTGGTCGCCGCGCTCGGCGTGCTCGACGAGTACCAGATCAACCGCTTCGCCGCGTTCGCCAACCCCGAGCTCGACCCCGCCGGAGTCGGCTACAACACCAACCAGGCGCGGATCGCCATCGGCTCCGGCGGCCTGTACGGCGCCGGGCTGTTCAACGGCCACCAGACGACCGGACAGTTCGTCCCCGAACAGCAGACCGACTTCATCTTCACCGTCGCCGGCGAGGAACTCGGCTTCCTCGGCGCGGGCGCCATACTCGCCCTGCTCGGCGTGGTGCTGTGGCGGGCCTGCCGCATCGCCCGCGAGACGACCGAGCTGTACGGCACGATCGTCGCCGCCGGCATCATCGCCTGGTTCGCCTTCCAGTCCTTCGAGAACATCGGCATGACCCTCGGCATCATGCCCGTGGCGGGCCTGCCGCTGCCGTTCGTGTCGTACGGCGGATCGTCGATGTTCGCCGTCTGGGTGGCGATCGGCCTGCTCCAGTCCATTCGGGTTCAGCGGCCCATAACTGCATAGACCCCCGTCGAAGGGGCAACTAGATTCGAATGATGGCGGACACGAAACGCGAGATCGAGCGGAAGTACGAAGCCGGCCCCGACACCCGGCTACCAGACCTCACCCGGGTCCCCGAGGTCACGGCCGTCACCGACCGGGGCGTCGTCGACCTGGACGCCGTCTACTACGACACCCCGGACCTCCGCCTCGCCGCGGCCTCGATCACACTGCGGCGCCGCACCGGCGGGTCCGACGCCGGCTGGCACCTCAAGCTGCCCGTCGCCCCCGGAATCCGCGACGAACTGAGCGCCCCGCTCAGCGACGACGTCCCCACCGCCCTGGCCGGGCTCGTCCGCGCCCGCACCCGCGGCAACACCCTCGTACCGCTCGTACGGCTCCGCTCCTCGCGCGACGTGCGCCATCTCCTCGACAGCGAGAACACCCTGCTCGCCGAACTGAGCACCGACACCGTCCGGGCCGAGCGCCTCGACGGGGCCGACGACGGCGCCCGCGCCGAATGGATCGAGATCGAGGTCGAGCTCGCCGACGGCGGCGACCCGGCACTCCTCGACGCCGTGCACGAGCGGCTCCGCAAGGCGGGACTGCGCCCCGCGAAATCCCCCTCCAAGCTCGCCAGGGCCCTCGCCGAGAGCGGCTGGGAACCGCCCGCCCGCGAGGGCGGACCCGCCGTCACCGCCGGCGACCACGTCCTCGGCTACCTGCGCGAGAACGCCGAGGCCCTGCTCACCTACGACGCCGCCGTCCGCCGGGACCTGCCCGACTCCGTGCACCGGATGCGCGTGGCCACCCGCCGGATGCGCAGCGCCTTCCGCACCTACAAGAAGGTCCTCGACCGGGGCGTCACCGACCCGCTCGCCGACGAGCTCAAATGGCTGGCCGCCGAGCTGGGCGTCGACCGCGACCAGGAGGTGCTCACCGAGCGGCTCACCTCCCGCATCGACGCCGTCCCGGCCACCCTCCTCCTCGGCCCGGTCCGCGGCCGGCTGCGGATCTGGGCCACCGCCCGCCGAGCCGGAGCCCGCGGCCGCACCGTCTCCGTACTCGACAGCAAGCGCTACCTCGCCCTGCTGGACTCCCTGGACGCGCTGCTCGCCGACCCGCCGCTGCGCCCCGCCGCCGCCGAGCCCGCCGCCCGCGTCCTGTCCCGCGCGATCCTCAAGGACTACGACCGGCTCGCCGGCCGGATCGAGCACGCCCTGGCCCTCTCACCGGGGCAGGAGCGGGACGTCGCCATGCACGAGGCCCGCAAGGCCGCCAAGCGTGCCCGGTACGCCGCCGAGGCCGCCCGTCCCGCCCTCGGTAAGCCCGCGAAGCGCTTCGCCAAGCGGATGAAAGGCGTGCAGCGCGTCCTCGGCGACCACCAGGACAGCGTCGTCGCCCGCGGGGAGCTGCGGAACCTCGCCATCCAGGCCCACGCGGCCGGCGAGACCGCCTTCACCTGGGGCCTTCTGTACGGCCACGAGGAGGCGACCGCGGCCGACCGGGAGCGGGAGCTCCCCGAGGTGTGGGCCGAGGCCTCGCGGGCGAAACTGCGGGCGGCTCTGAAGGGCTGAGCATCGGGTTACGCTTGAGAGTCGCCCCCTGCCCGCTCACGAAGGTTCGAGATGTCCGAGTCGGTCTTCCCACAGCTCGAAGCTCTGCTCCCGCACGTGCAGAAGCCCATCCAGTACGTCGGCGGTGAACTGAACTCCACCGTCAAGCCGTGGGAGAGCTGTGACGTGCGGTGGGCGCTGATGTACCCCGACGCCTACGAGGTGGGGCTGCCCAACCAGGGCGTCATGATCCTCTACGAGGTACTGAACGAGCGCGAGGGCGTGCTCGCCGAGCGCACCTACAGCGTGTGGCCCGACCTCGAAGCGCTGATGCGCGAGCACAAGGTGCCGCAGTTCACCGTGGACAGCCACCGGCCCGTGCGCGCGTTCGACGTGTTCGGCCTGAGCTTCTCCACCGAGCTGGGCTACACCAACATGCTCACCGCCCTGGACCTCGCGGGCATCCCGCTGGAGTCCAAGGACCGGACGATCGACGACCCGATCGTGCTCGCCGGTGGCCACGCCGCGTTCAACCCCGAGCCGATCGCCGACTTCATCGACGCCGCGATCATCGGCGACGGTGAGCAGGCCGTGCTCGACATGACCGAGATCATCCGCCAGTGGAAGGCCGAAGGCCGCCCCGGCGGGCGCGAGGAGGTCCTCTTCCGCCTCGCCAGGACCGGCTCGGTCTACATCCCGGCGTTCTACGACGTCGAGTACCTGCCGGACGGGCGCATCGGCCGGGTCGTCCCGAACAAGTCCGGTGTGCCGTGGCGCGTGTCCAAGCACACGGTCATGGACCTCGACGAGTGGCCCTACCCCAAGCAGCCGCTCGTCCCGCTCGCCGAGACCGTCCACGAGCGGATGTCCGTCGAGATCTTCCGCGGCTGCACCCGCGGCTGCCGTTTCTGCCAGGCCGGCATGATCACGCGCCCCGTGCGGGAGCGAAGCATCACCGGCATCGGCGAGATGGTCGACAAGGGCCTCAAGGCGACCGGCTTCGAGGAGGTCGGCCTGCTGTCGCTGTCCTCCGCGGACCACTCCGAGATCGGCGACATCGCCAAGGGACTGGCCGACCGGTACGAAGAGGACAAGATCGGCCTCTCCCTGCCGTCGACCCGTGTGGACGCCTTCAACGTCGACCTGGCCAACGAGCTCACGCGCAACGGCCGCCGCTCCGGTCTCACCTTCGCCCCCGAGGGCGGCTCCGAGCGCATGCGCAAGGTCATCAACAAGATGGTCTCGGAGGAGGACCTGATCCGTACGGTCTCCACGGCGTACGGCAACGGCTGGCGCCAGGTGAAGCTGTACTTCATGTGCGGCCTGCCCACCGAGACCGACGATGACGTCCTCCAGATCGCGGACATGGCGATGAACGTCATCGCCGAGGGCCGCAAGGTCTCCGGCCAGAACGACATCCGCTGCACCGTCTCCATCGGCGGCTTCGTTCCCAAGCCGCACACGCCGTTCCAGTGGGCCCCGCAGCTGTCCGCCGAGGAGACCGACGCCCGCCTGGAGAAGCTCCGCGACAAGATCCGCGGCGACAAGAAGTACGGCCGCTCCATCGGCTTCCGCTACCACGACGGCAAGCCCGGCATCGTCGAGGGCCTGCTCTCGCGCGGTGACCGCCGCGTCGGCGCCGTCATCCGCGCGGTGTACGAGGACGGCGGCCGCTTCGACGGCTGGCGCGAGCACTTCTCCTACGACCGCTGGATGGAGTGCGCCGAGAAGACGCTCCCCGAGTTCGGTGTGGACGTCGACTGGTACACCACCCGCGAGCGCACCTACGAGGAGGTCCTGCCCTGGGACCACCTCGACTCCGGTCTTGACAAGGACTGGCTCTGGGAGGACTGGCAGGACGCCCTCGACGAGACCGAGGTCGAGGACTGCCGCTGGACGCCGTGCTTCGATTGTGGTGTCTGTCCTCAGATGGACACTCACATCCAGATCGGCCCGACCGGCAAGAAGCTGCTGCCGCTCACCGTCGTCAAGTAGGCCACCGCGGGATCCGCCAGGCTCGCTGACGCGTCCTCAACTGCATGGAACTGGACAAGCAGCCGCCCCAGCGGGGCGGCGAGGGCTGCCTGACGGCGGCCATCAGGATCCCGGTGCGCATCGTGGTCCTGGTGGTCGTCGTTCCCGTACGCATGGTCTGGGACGCCCTCGTCGTCGGTGCTCGCGCCGTCGACCGGGTGGTACTGCGCCCGCTCGGCCGGGTGCTGTTCGTGATCCCGCTGACCTGGTTGTACCGCTCCGTGCTGGCGCCCTTCGGCCGTGGCCTCGGGTGGCTGGCACAGGCCCTGGTCACGTACGGGATCGTGGCGCCCTGCACCTGGCTGTACCGCTGGGTCCTCGCCCCGGCCGGCCGCGGTGTCGCATGGGTCTGGGGCGGACTCCTCGTCGTGCTCGGCGCGGGCCTGCGCGGAGTCGCCACCATGCTCGCCCGGATCGTCGCCACCCTGGTCGTCACGCCGGTGGCATGGCTCTGGCGCACCGCTGTCGTACCGCTCGGCCGGGGGACCGGGCTGGTGCTGTGGGCGGTCCTGGTCTGGCCCTGGATCGCGCTGTACCGCCGGCTGCTCACCCCGATCGGCCGCGGCCTGACCTGGTTTTACGCGCACGCGCTCGCCCCGGCGGCACGCGGTCTGCGGGCGGGTGCCGTATGGCTGGCCAGGGCCCTGGTCGTACTGCCCGCCGTCGCCGTGTACCGCTGGGTGCTCACCCCCCTCGGCCGGGCGCTCGCCGTGGCCGGCCGGGAGATCGGCGCGGCTTTCGTGATGGCGTGGCGCGTCGCCGGGTACATCTCGCGCGCCTTCGGCCGCGCCCTGAAGTGGCTCGCGCTCGTGCTCGTCGGCCGCCCCGTGGCCTGGGTCTACCGGAACGTGTGCACCCCCGTCGGCCACGCCGTGCGCGACCACCTGTGGAGGCCGGTGAGGAAGGCCGCCGCCGAGGCCGGCCGGGTGGCCAGGGCGGCGCTCACCTCCGCCCGCGACACGGTCCGGCAGGCCAGGCGCGACGCCTGGCGCGCCCTCGTGGGGGAGCCACGGGCACCCCGGCCCGGGGAACCCGGGCACGCTCCGGCGCGTACCCTGGGTGGTACGACAACCGCTCCCCGCGCGGCGCCCGCACCCGAGATCTCCCTGCGAAAGCGGGGGTGAGCCGGGCGGGACCCCCGGGGGCCACCCCGTATTTCGAGGGCGGCGCGCCACCCGCGCCCGCCCCGCACCGAGGAGAAGAACCACTGGGCAAGCGACAGCCCGAAGGCCCGCCGCCCGCACCTGCGGTGCAGCGCATCCGACTGCGCTACACCAAGCGCGGCCGCCTCCGGTTCACCAGCCACCGTGACTTCCAGCGCGCGTTCGAGCGGGCGCTGCGCCGCGCCGAGGTGCCCATGGCGTACTCGGCGGGGTTCACGCCGCACCCGAAGGTGTCGTACGCCAACGCCGCTCCCACCGGCACCGGCTCCGAGGCCGAGTATCTGGAGATCGCGCTCACCGAGACGCGTGACCCCGAGAAGCTGCGCGAGCTGCTCGACGAGTCGCTTCCGGCCGGGCTGGACATCACCGACGCCGTGGAGGCGCGTACGTCCGGTCTCGCCGACCGGCTCACCGCCTCCGTGTGGGAGCTGCGGCTGGACGGCGTGTCCGTCGAGGACGCCGAACGGGCCGTGTCCGCCTTCCTCGCCGCCGAGACCGTCGAGGTCCAGCGCAGGACGAAGAACGGCATGCGGACCTTCGACGCCCGGGCGGCCGTCGCGGGCCTCGACGCAGGTCATCCTCAGGCTGATAGGCCCGGGGATGCGCCCTGTGCGATACTGCGGCTGGTTGTTCGGCACGTGACACCTGCCGTGCGACCCGACGACGTCCTGTCCGGTCTCCGAGCTGTGGCCGACCTGGCGCCGCCGGTCCCCGCAGCGGTGACCAGGCTGGCGCAGGGGCTCTTCGACGAGGAGACCGGCACGGTGACCGACCCGCTCGCGCCCGACCGCGAGGCAGTACCGGCCGCTCCACCCAAGGCCGCCGGACTCGCCGCCGCGACGGCTGCCGAGGGTACGGGTTCCGCGTAGGGCGGTCGTCGTAGCGCGGCCCTGGCACTCGGGAGCCACCTGGGTCCGGCCGCGTGGAGACACAGGAGACTTTCGCCAGGCCGTGCGTACATCGCGTACGGAACCGGCGAGCCAGACATCAGCTCCCGTGCGGCGCCCGCGCCCCGGACGGCGGCTCTCGCGCAGTGTGCGATGCCGCCGTCGGACCGGAACAAGGCGCGGCGCCCGGGAGCGTGACGGGAGAACCGCCCGCATGCTCGAGCCCAAGGACACCGGCGCTACCGCCGGTAACAACGAAGAGAACAACTCCCCGAGCGACACGCTGCCGCCGCGCCGCAGGCGCCGCGCCGCGTCGCGTCCCGCGGGCCCGCCGGTCACCGCGGAAACCACCGGCGAGGCCACGGTCGTCGAGACCACCGCCGCGCCCGCCGAGGACCCCGCCGCGGCCGAGCCCGAGGCGGCTCCGGCCCGCCCGCGCCGCCGCGCGACCCGTAAGGCCACGGCACCCGCCGGTGCGCCCGAGGTCGCCGAGGAGCCGCAGGCCCCGGCCGCTGTCACCGAGACGGCGCAGGCCCCGGAGGCCGCCGCCGAGGCACCGGCGGAGGAAGCCCCGGCGCCCGCCCGTACGCGCCGCCGCGCGACCCGTAAGGCCACGGCACCCGCCGGCGCGCCCAAGGGTGCCGAGGAGCCGCAGGCCCCGGCCGCCGAGCCCGTCGCCGAACCGGCCGCCGAGGCGGCCGCCGCCGAGCCCGCGGCCGAGGAGGCCGAGGCCGCGCCGCGCCGTACGCGCCGTCGTGCCACCCGCAAGGTTTCCTCCCCGGCCCCTGTCGAGGCTGTCGAGACCGAGGAGACCGGGGAAGAGGCGCTCGTCGCCGAGGCCCCGGCCGAGGAGACCGTCGCGGCCGCCGAGGTCGTCGAGGCCCCGGTCGAGGAGGCCGCGCCGCGCCGTACGCGTCGCCGCGCCACCCGCAAGGCCACGTCCCCCGCCCCCGCCGAGCCCGTCGGCGCCGAGGAGGCCGAGGAGGAGGCCGCCGTCGCCGCGGCCCCCGCGCTGGAGACGCCTGCCGCCGAGGTCGTCGCCGAGCCCGTGGCCGAGGAGGCCGAGGCCGCGCCGCGCCGTACGCGCCGCCGCGCGACCCGCAAGGCCAGCGCCCCCGCCGGCGCGCCGGAGGCCGCTGACGAGACCACCCTCGAGGAGCCCACCGAGGGCGAGGGACTGCCCGCGGACACCGTGGCGCGCATCGCCGCGGACGAGGCCGAGGTCGCCGCCGCCGAGAAGGCCGCGTCCCGTGGCCGTTCCCGGCGCCGGGCCGCCGCCCCCGAGTTCACCGCCGAGCCGGCGAAGGCCTCTGAGGCCCCCCGTGGCCGCCGCGCCGCGCGGCCCGCGGTCGCCGTCTTCCAGGCCCCGGTCTTCACCGAGCCCATGTTCCAGACCCCGGAGACGGCCGCCGCAGCGGCCGCCGCCGAGGCCGCCCAGGTGCAGGAGGAGGCCGCCCAGGCCCCCGCCGAGCAGCCGGAGACCGGCGGCCGCCGCCGTCGCCGCCGCCGTGGCGAGCCGGTCGAGCAGGCGGCCGTGACCGCCGAGGTCGAAGAGGCCGAGGAGGCCGAGGAGGAAGAGGTCGAGGCCGCCGAGGAGGGCGAGGAGTACGAGGACCGTCCGTCCCGTCGCCGTCGCCGTGGTGGCCGTCGCCGCCGCCGAGGCGAGGCCGCCGAGGCGGAGGAGGCCGAGGAGACCGCGCACGCCGAGGAGGAGGCCGCCGAGCAGGAGGCCGAGGAGGAGGAGCTCGAGGACGAGGAGTCCGAGGGCGCCACCCCGTCCGCCGCCGGCACCAGCAGCTCCCGCCGTCGCCGTCGCCGTCGCCGCCGCAGCGGTGACACGGCCGTCGACACCGAGGCGGGCGAGGAGGACGGCGTCCGTACGGTCGTCAAGGTCCGCGAGCCCCGCAAGAAGGAGGCGGAGCCGTCCGACGAGGTGCAGTCCATCAAGGGCTCGACCCGTCTGGAGGCGAAGAAGCAGCGCCGCCGTGAGGGCCGCGAGCAGGGCCGCCGCCGGGTGCCGATCATCACCGAGGCGGAGTTCCTGGCGCGCCGCGAGGCCGTCGAGCGCGTGATGGTCGTGCGGCAGAACGGCGACCGCACCCAGATCGGCGTCCTCGAGGACAACGTGCTCGTCGAGCACTACGTCAACAAGGAGCAGTCGACCTCGTACGTCGGCAACGTCTACCTGGGCAAGGTGCAGAACGTCCTGCCGTCCATGGAGGCCGCGTTCGTCGACATCGGCAAGGGCCGCAACGCCGTCCTGTACGCCGGTGAGGTCAACTTCGAGGCGCTCGGCCTGGCCAACGGCCCGCGCCGTATCGAGACCGCCCTCAAGTCCGGCCAGTCCGTCCTCGTCCAGGTGACGAAGGACCCGATCGGTCACAAGGGCGCCCGTCTGACGAGCCAGGTCTCGCTGCCCGGCCGCTACCTGGTGTACGTGCCCGAGGGCTCGATGACCGGTATCAGCCGCAAGCTGCCCGACACCGAGCGTGCGCGCCTGAAGACCATCCTCAAGAAGATCGTCCCCGAGGACGCGGGCGTCATCGTGCGCACCGCCGCCGAGGGCGCGAGCGAGGACGAGCTGCGCCGTGACGTCGAGCGTCTGCAGGCGCAGTGGGAGGAGATCCAGAAGAAGGCGAAGAACGGCAACGCCCCGACCCTCCTCTACGGCGAGCCGGACATGACCGTCCGGGTCGTCCGCGACATCTTCAACGAGGACTTCTCCAAGGTCATCGTCAGCGGCGACGAAGCGTGGCAGACCATCCACGGGTACGTGTCGCACGTCGCGCCCGACCTGGCGGACCGGCTGCAGCGCTGGACGTCCGAGGTCGACGTCTTCGCGACGTACCGGATCGACGAGCAGCTGATGAAGGCGCTGGACCGCAAGGTCTGGCTGCCGTCCGGCGGTTCGCTGGTGATCGACAAGACCGAGGCGATGATCGTGGTCGACGTCAACACCGGCAAGTTCACCGGCCAGGGCGGCAATCTCGAGGAGACCGTCACCAGGAACAACCTGGAGGCGGCCGAGGAGATCGTGCGCCAGCTGCGCCTGCGGGACCTGGGCGGCATCGTCGTCATCGACTTCATCGACATGGTGCTGGAGTCCAACCGGGACCTGGTGCTCCGGCGTCTGCTGGAGTGCCTCGGCCGGGACCGCACCAAGCACCAGGTCGCCGAGGTCACTTCGCTGGGCCTGGTCCAGATGACCCGCAAGCGGGTGGGCCAGGGTCTGCTGGAGTCCTTCTCCGAGACCTGCGTCCACTGCAACGGCCGTGGCGTCATCGTGCACATGGAGCAGCCGACCACCGCCGGTGGCGGGGGCGGCGGCAAGCGTGCCAAGAAGCGCGGCCGCGGCGGCGAGCAGGTCCACGAGCACGCCGAGGCCCAGGTGGAGGCGCCGGCGGCAGAGGCCGAGGAGGAGACCGAGGCCGAGCTGGCCGCCGAGGTCGCCGCCCCGGTGTCGCTCGCCGAGCCGCTGCCGGACAGGATGGCCCCCGACGAGGAGCTGTACTCCAGCGTCGCCGAGGCCGAGGCCGCCGCCGGCCGTGGCCGGTCGCGGCGCCGCGCCACCCGCAAGGCCACCGCTCCCGCCGGCGCCCCGCGCGCCGCGGAGGAGCCGCGGCCGCAGCCGGCGGTCGCGGAGGTGGCCCCCGAGACCCTGGAGGTCGAGGCGGTTCCGGCGCTCGCCGTCGCCGAGGAGGAGGCGGCTCCCAAGGGCCGTACCCGTCGCCGTGCCACCCGCAAGGCGACGGCTCCGGCGGGATCGCCGACGCCGGCCGAGGAGCCCGCGGCCGTGGTCGTGCCCGCCGAGGCCGAGCCCGTCGCGCGGGCCGAGGACGCGCAGGCCGAGCCGGTGGCGGAGCCGCAGCCGGAGGCCGTGGCCGAGACGCCCGGGCAGCCGGTCGCCGAGGAGGCCCCCGCGGCCGCGCCGACGCGCGCCCGCCGCCGGGTCGTCCGCAAGGTCAGCGCCCCCGCCGGTTCCCCCGCGGGTGCCGAGGAGGCGGCGGTCGTCGTGGTGAGCGCCCCGGCGGCCAAGGCGGCCGAGGAGACGCCGGCCACGGCCCCCGCGGCCGAGGCTCCGGCGGCCGAGGCTCCGGCCGAGACCGTCACCGAGGCGGAGGAGGGTGCCGGCGAGACGGCGGCACCGGCCAAGAAGACGGCCCGCAAGACCGCCAAGAAGGCCACCGCGAAGAAGGCCGCCACCACCAAGAAGGCGGCGGCGAAGAAGACCGCGGCGAAGAAGACGACCGCCAAGAAGGCCGCCACCACCAAGAAGGCGGCGGCGAAGAAGACGGTCGCGGCCGAGCAGCCCGCGACGCCTTCCGTGACCGCCGTCACGGAGGACTGAGGCCGGTGGCCGAACGGTCGGTGAGCATCGGCTGAACGTTCCGTGCCCCGCCCGGGATTACCCTGGGCGGGGCACGGATTTCGTTTCGGAATCGATGCCTCAGCCGGTTAACGACCCCGAAATTGACTAGGAAATTCCTGATAATGTGACGCCGGTCGCCGCCGTGGGCGGGCCCCCGCCCGAAGACTATGGCCGGTGACCGACCCGGTTCCGGGACAGACCGGTCCCAGCAATCCTCGGTAGGGCGTCGGCATCGCGCCGGAGGGGTACGCGCGGCCTCGAGAGACGTCCGCAGCACCCCAGACCTCTGCCACATAGAGCTCTTGCGGTGTTCAAGGAGGACTCCATGCCGAGCATCAACGAGCAGCCCATTCCCGCTGCCCGCCCGGTCATCGGTGAAGAAGAGATCGAGGCCGCCGTACGTGTGCTGCGCACCGGCCGCGTCGTCCAGGGCCCCGAAGTGGCCGCCTTCGAGGAGGGCTTCTCGGAGCTGGTGGACGGCCGTCACTGCGTCGCCGTCAACTCCGGTACGTCCGCGCTGCACCTCCTTCTGATGGCGCTGAACATCGGCCCGGGTGACGAGGTGATCGTCCCCTCGTTCTCGTTCGCCGCCTCGGCGAACGCCGTCCGGCTGGTCGGCGCCGACGTCGTCTTCGTGGACATCGAGGCCGACAGCTTCAACATCGACCCGGCCGCGGTCGAGGCCGCCATCACCCCGCGCACCGCCGCGATCATGCCGGTCCACATCTACGGCAACCCGGCCGCCATGGACAAGATCATGGCCATCGCCGAGAAGCACAAGCTCGCGGTCGTCGAGGACGCCTGCCAGGCGCACGCCGCCTCGCTGCACGGCACCCCGGTCGGCGCGTTCGGCAACGGCGGTACGTTCAGCTTCTACCCGACGAAGAACATGCACTCCCTCGAGGGCGGCATGATCTCCACCGCCGACGCCGAGGTCGCCCGCACCCTGCGCCTGCTGCGCAACCAGGGCATGGAGCAGCGGTACGCCAACGAGATCGTCGGCGCCAACATGCGGATGACCGACGTCGCCGCCGCCGTCGGCCGCGTCCAGCTGTCCAAGCTGCAGGGCTGGACCGAGACGCGCATCGCCAACGCCGCGTACCTCACCGAGAACATCACCGCGCCGAACGTCGTCACGCCGATCGTCGCCGAGGGCGCGCGCCACATCTACCACCAGTACACGATCCGCGTGCGGGGTGGTGACCGCGACGCCGCGATGGCGAAGCTCACCGAGGCCGGCATCGGGAACGCCGTGTACTACCCGACCCCCATCCACCGGCTGAAGCCGTACTGGGAGCCGGACCAGAAGGCGGGCCGGAACTGGGACCTGCCCGAGACGGAGAAGGCCGCCGCCGAGGTCGTCTCGCTGCCCGTCCACCCCTCGCTGAGCCGACACGACCTTGAGCGCATCGTCACCGCCGTGAACGCGCTGGGAGAGAACCTGTGACTGCTGCTGGACTGCGGGCCGGCCTCATCGGCCTCGGCTCCATGGGACGCCACCACGCCCGCGTGCTGGCCGGGCTGGACGGCGTCCAGCTCGTCGGCGTCGTCGACCCGATGGGCGACAAGAACGGCTGGGCGCAGGGCGCTCCCGTGCTGTCGACCGTCGAGGAGCTCATCGCGCTGGGCGTCGACTACGCCGTCGTCGCCTGCCCGACCGCCCTCCACGAGGAAGTCGGCCTGAAGCTCGCCGACGCCGGTGTCCACGCGCTGATCGAGAAGCCGGTCGCGGACACCGTCGAGGGCGCCCGCCGGCTCGTCGAGGCCTTCGAGACGCGCGGCCTGGTGGCCGGCGTCGGCCACATCGAGCGCTGCAACCCGGCCCTGCGTTCGCTGCGTTCCCGCCTGGAGGCCGGTGAGCTGGGCGACGTCTACCAGGTCGTCACCCGCCGCCAGGGCCCCTTCCCGCACCGCATCGCCGACGTCGGCGTGGTCAAGGACCTGGCCACCCACGACATCGACCTGACGGGCTGGGTGACCGGCCGGCAGTACACCTCGATCGCCGCCCACACGGTGTCCAAGTCGGGCCGCCCGCACGAGGACATGGTCTCCGCCGTCGGCCAGCTCTCCGACGGCACGATGGTCAACCACCTCGTCAACTGGCTGAGCCCGCTCAAGGAGCGCTTCACCTCGGTCACCGGCGAGAAGGGCTGCTTCATCGCCGACACCCTCACGGCCGACCTGACCTTCTACTCGAACGCCGCCGTGGCGACCGAGTGGGAGGCGCTGCGCGCCTTCCGCGGTGTCTCCGAGGGCGACATGATCCGCTACGCGATCCCGAAGCGCGAGCCGCTCCTCGTCGAGCACGAGCTCTTCCGTGACGCGGTCCTCGGCAAGTCCGACGACATCTGCACGCTGCGCCAGGGTCTGCGTACCGTGGAGGTGGCCGCGGCCGTCATCGACTCCGCCGTCCGCGGCGTCACCGTGCGGCTCACCCCGGAGGACGTGGCCAGTTGACCACACCCGATGTCACCGTCGTGGTAGCCGTGTACAACACGATGCCGTACCTCACCGAGTGCCTGAACTCGCTGGTGGGGCAGAGCATCGGGCTGGACCGGCTCGAGGTCGTGGCCGTCGACGACGGCTCGACCGACGACAGTGGCCGGGAACTGGACCGCTTCGCGGAGAAGTACCCGAACACTGTCAAGGTGATCCATCAGGCCAACTCCGGCGGCCCGGCTGCGCCCAGCAACCGGGCCCTGGAGCTGGCCACCGGTCGTTATGTCTACTTCATCGGCTCCGACGACTACCTGGGCAAGGAAGCCCTTGAGCGGCTCGTGGCCTGTGCCGACGAGCACGGCTCCGACGTCGTCGTCGGCAAGATGGTCGGCACCAACGGCCGTTACGTCCACCAGGCGCTCTACAAGAAGAGCGACCCGGACGTCTCCCTGTACGAGTCGGCCCTGCCGTTCACGCTGGCCAACACCAAGCTCTTCCGCCGTGAGCTGGTGGAGAAGTACAAGCTGCGCTTCCCCGAGGACCTGCCGGTCGGCTCCGACCAGCCGTTCACCATCGAGGCCTGCGTGCGGGCCGCGAAGATCTCCGTCCTCGCCGACTACACGTACTACTACGCGGTGAAGCGCGGCGACGCGAGCAACATCACCTACCGGGCCAACCATCTGTCCCGGCTCCGGTGCACCGAGCGGATCATGAAGTTCACGGCCTCGCTCATCGAGGCCGGCCCGCAGCGCGACGCCGTGTTCAAGCGCCACTTCACCTGGGAACTCGCCAAGCTCATCCAGGACGACTTCCCGGCACTGGACGAGCGCACCCGGGTGGAGGTCTGCGCGGGCATCGCCGCCCTGGCCGACGAGTACTTCACCGACGAGCTGCGCGACTCGATGGACGTCAAGCGGCGCGTGCGGATCGCGCTCGCCCGGCGCGGCGCCGTCGACGAACTGGTCCGGGCGATCACGGACGAGGCCGAGAACGGCGCGCCGCCCTTCCTGCTGGAGGACGGCCGGGCGTTCGCCCGCTACCCCGGCTTCCGCGACGCCACGGTCGGGCTGCCCGACCGGGTCTACGAGGTGATTGGCGAGGCGGTCCCCGCCAAGCTCGCCGACGGCACCTCGCTGGTGTCCGCCGAGTGGGAGCAGAACGGCGACGACATGGCCGTCGCGCTGGAGGTCCGGGTCCCGGTCGCCGGCGAGACCGATTCCGCGGTGCTCCGCCTGGCGGACAGGGCCATGCCCAAGAGCGCCGACAAGCCCGGTGCCAGGCGCCTTCCCGTCGGACACGACCTCCCCGCCCCGGTGGGCGAGTTCACCCGCAAACCGACCGAGGACGGCACGGCCACGCTGCTGACCGCCCGGATCCCGGTCAAGCCGAGGAGCGCCAAGCTCGGCGTCCGCGTATACGTCGACGTGGCAGGCTCGGCGTACGAAATCCCCGTGCCGACCCGCGGTCGGCCGCTGCCCCTGGCCCGGCGCTGGCGGGAGCGGATCCCCTACCGGATCTCCGCCAACGCGAACGCCAAGGGCAGGCTTGTGATCACCACGGCCCCCCTCTGGGAGCCGCAGCTCGGCGTGGGCAAGCGACTGCGTCAAATGATGTCCCGTGTGAAGAGGAAACTGACCCGATGAATATCTGTGTAGTCGCGCTCGGCAAGATCGGTCTGCCGCTCGCCGTGCAGTTCGCCGCCAAGGGCCACAAGGTCATCGGCGCCGACGTCAACGAGAAGGTCGTCGAGCTGGTCAACGCCGGCACCGAGCCCTTCCCGGGCGAGCACGACCTCGACCGGCTGCTGAAGCAGACCGTGGACGCCGGCCTGCTGTCCGCCACGACCGACACCGCCGCCGCCGTCGCCCAGTCCGACGCCGTCGTGGTCGTCGTCCCGCTGTTCGTGGACGCCGAGGGCACCCCGGACTTCGGCTGGATGGACTCCGCCACCCAGGCCATCGCCAAGGGCCTCAAGCCCGGCACCCTCGTCTCCTACGAGACGACCCTGCCGGTCGGCACCACCCGCACCCGCTGGGCGCCGATGCTGGAGCAGGGCTCGGGTCTCAAGGCCGGCGAGGACTTCCACCTCGTCTTCTCCCCGGAGCGCGTCCTCACCGGCCGGGTCTTCGCCGACCTGCGCCGCTACCCCAAGCTCGTCGGCGGCATCGACGAGGCCTCCACCGCCCGCGGTGTCGAGTTCTACGAGCAGGTGCTGGACTTCGACGAGCGCGAGGACCTGCCGCAGCCGAACGGCGTCTGGGACCTGGGCACCGCCGAGGCCTCCGAGCTGGCCAAGCTCGCCGAGACCACCTACCGCGACGTCAACATCGGCCTGGCGAACCAGTTCGCCAGGTTCGCCGACAAGAACGGCATCGACGTCAAGAAGGTCATCGAGGCCTGCAACAGCCAGCCCTACAGCCACATCCACCAGCCCGGCATCGCCGTCGGCGGCCACTGCATCCCGATCTACCCGCGGATGTACCTGTGGAACGACCCGGAGGCGACCGTCGTGCGCTCGGCCCGCGAGGCCAACGCCGCGATGCCCGAGTACGCCGTCGACCTGCTGGCCGCCGCCTACGGCGACCTGAAGGACGTGCAGGTGCTGGTGCTGGGCGCCGCCTACCGCGGTGGTGTCAAGGAGACCGCCTTCTCCGGCGTCTTCGGCACCGTCGAGGCGCTCAAGGCCCGCGGCGCGGTGCCGTTCGTCTCCGACCCGATGTACACGGCCGAGGAACTCGCCGCGCACGGCCTCACCCCGCACCAGGGCGAGAAGGTCACCGCCGCGATCCTCCAGGCCGACCACGCCGAGTACAAGGAGCTGGCCGCCTCCGACCTGCCGGACGTCACCGTCCTGGTCGACGGCCGCCGCACCACGGACCCGGCCCGCTGGGAGGGCGTCCGCCGCGTCGTCATCGGCGGCTGAGGACGGGCTCATTTCCGTACGCACCGAACCGAGGCCCTGCCCCGCGTACTCGTGGGGCAGGGCCGGCTTGCAGAGGGTTACCCCATGACCTGGTTGATTACTGGTGGTGCCGGATTCATCGGCTCCCACGTGGTGAAGGCGATGGCCGACGGCGGCGAGCGGATCGTCGTCCTCGACGATCTGAGCACGGGCCGCGCCGAGCGGCTGCCCGACGGCGTCCCGCTGGAGGTCGGCACCGTCCTCGACCGTGCCTTCGTCGACCGTGTCCTGCGTGAGCACGCGGTCACCGGGATCGTGCACATCGCGGGCAAGAAGCAGGTCGCCGAGTCGGTCGCCAAGCCGCTGCACTACTACCGGGAGAACGTGGAGGGCCTGCGGACCCTCCTGGAGGCGGCCGCCGAGGCCGGTGTCACCCGCTTCCTGTTCTCCTCGTCGGCCGCCGTCTACGGCATGCCCGACGTGGACCTCGTCACCGAGAAGACGCCGTGCGCGCCGATCAACCCGTACGGCGAGACCAAGCTCGCCGGCGAGTGGCTGGTCACGGCGACCGGCAGGACCCACGGCATGGCGACCGCGTCCCTGCGGTACTTCAACGTGGCGGGCGCGGCCACCCCCGAGCTCGGCGACGACGGCATCTTCAACCTGGTGCCGATGGTCTTCGAACGGCTCACGGCCGGCGAGCAGCCGCGGATCTTCGGCGACGACTACCCGACGCCCGACGGCACCTGCATCCGCGACTACATCCACGTCGAGGACATCGCGTCCGCCCACGTCGCGGCGGCCCGCCGGCTGGCCGCGGACCCGGACGCCTCACTGATCCTCAACATCGGCCGCGGCGAAGGTGTCTCCGTCACGGAGATGGTCGGGATCATCCAGGACGTCACCGGCCGCGCCGACATCGAGCCGCTCGTCACCGAGCGCCGGCCCGGCGACCCGGCCCGCGTGGTGGCCTCCGCCGAGCTGATCCGCGAGGAGCTCGACTGGACCGCGCGGCACGACGTACGGGCCATGGTCGAGTCGGCATGGGCGGGCTGGCAGCTGCGCCACCCCTGACGGTCAAGGACAGCACGAAGGGCCCCGGGATCGCTCCCGGGGCCCTTCGCCTTGTCCTGTGCGTCCTACCGCTCGCCGAGGAACAGCTTGTCGAACGCCTTGCTGACCACCGGCCAGTCCCACGTGGACAGCGCGTGCTCGGCCGCCAGCTTGCCGGCGTTCTGCCACGCCTCCTCGCTCGCGGTCGTCTCCAGGATGCGCTTGGCCGCCTCCTCCGTGGAGCCGACGACCCAGCCCTCCGGGTAGAGCGTGCGGGCGCTGTTCGGCTTGCCCGCGTAGAACGGCCAGTCACGGGCGACCGGAACGGCGGCGCTCGCCGCGCCCTCCATCAGACCCACGTGGCAGCCCTCACGAACCGACGAGGAGAGGATCACGCCGATGTCGGTCAGCGCGGACGGCACGTCGTCGGTCGGACCGAGGCGCACCACCGCACCCGACTCCACCAGCGGCGCCAGCTCCTGCTCCAGCTGACGCCGGTACAGGCGGGTGGCCTGGCTGGTCTTCGGGTTCATGTCGCCGCCCACCAGCAGCAGCCGGTAGCGCTCGTCGTGCTCCCGGAGGCGCTTGAGGACGTCCACGGCCCACAGCGGGTCCTTGGCGACCTGGCTGATGCCGACGAGACCCAGGTTGAAGCGGGCGTCCGCGGGCTTCGGCCGGGCGAAGCCCGACAGGTCCATGGCGTTGTCGATGAGGTGCGCCGTGGGGGCCTGGTCGCCGCGCAGCTGGGGAACCAGCGACTCGACGAGGTCCTTGACGTGCGGGGCGACGTAGATCAGGTCGTCGATCCGCGAGAAGTCGGTCATGTGCGGCCAGCGCGTGAACGCCTCGTAGCTGTGCAGCCGGACCACGATCCGGGTGTCGCCCGGGTCGATCGTCGTCAGCATCGCCGCGGGACCCACCGACCAGTCCAGGAAGACGGTGTCCGCCCAGTCGAGGTACGGCCGCATCAGCCGCTCGACCTCTTCCTGGAAGTCGCTGGTGCCGCCGGCCATCCGGTCCTGCAGCACCCGTCGGCCCGCCCAGGCGATCCGCTTGAGCGCCTTCTGCGCGGCCAGGTCCAGGTAGCGCAGCTCCACGCCCTCGTGGTTGCCGTAGCGGTCCAGGATGTGGTGCAGGAAGTTGTCGTTGGCGCTGGTGGTGACCAGCAGCCGCAGCGGACGGTCCTTGGGGGCCGGGGCCGCCGGGGTCTTCCTGCCCTGCGGGCGGCTGAGCGCCTGCATCGACGGGGAGCGGTAGAGCGGCTCGACGAAGCCCTTGGCGTCCTTGGCGAGCGGCGACGTCAGCTGGTCGATGTGCAGCACCCGGTGGAACGCCAGGAACAGCGCGCGGTCCAGCGCGTACGACGCCTTCTCGTACTCCTCGGCCGCGAACAGGGCGTCGGAGTGCGCCAGCTGCGCGGCGACGGCCTTGTCGAGATCGCGCGGGCTGAGGCCCTTCGCGATCTCCTTCATCACGGCCTCGTCCATCAGCTGCGCCCTGAGCCCCAGGTCGGGGATCTTCGACGCGGCGGCGGCGAGGGCCAGCGCGGCGCCACTGGTCCGGCCCGCCCACTGCATGCCCTCCGCCACATATCGCGACGTGGCCATGCGGACCTTGGTCGGAATACCGGGCGCGGTCACCGCCGTACGCCACATACGGGCGCCGACGGTCGAGCGCATCACCGGGCGCGAGGTGGCGTGCCGCATCACTGCGGCCGGCAGGCCGTCCACCGAACGGCGCACGTTCTGCTTGACGACGTCCAGCGGCGGCAGTACCCCGCGGCCGGCCGAGCCGCCCTTCTGCTTGACCCGGTCGACGGCCTTCAGGGCCGGCGCCAGGCCGAAGTGCGCCTCGTCGATGCGGTAGTACCGCGCGAGGCGCCACACCGTGTACACGGCGCCCGGGTCGAGCGCCACCAGGACGTCGGCCCTACGGGCCTGCTGGCGCAGCCAGCCGTCCCGCTGCGACTGCATCCAGATCCGCATGCCGCCGGGCGACTTGCGGGCCTTGCGGCGCAGCGCGGTGGAGCGGAAGTTGAGATTGCGCGGGAGCTGGTGCGTGCCGTCCAGCTCCATGGCGGCGAGTTCCTCGGCGACCGGCTCCAGGGGGAACGTACCCGCCAGGTAGGTACGGGCACCCGCGGCGCGGAACTTGGCGACCGAGTCGGCGAACACGCCGAGCTGGGGCCGGCCGCTGGCGATGAACAGGACGTTGGTCACTGGGAGGGTCCTCCGGCGACGATCGAATTCTCGGCGAGGGGGGCCGCTTCCGGGGTACCGGTCTTCTCCGCCCGCAGGGCGTTGACCTCCTCGACCAGGTCCTTCACCGCGGTCGTCATCAGCGCCTCGCGGGTGAACTGGTCGGCGTGCGCCATGGCTTCGGCGTGCACCTCGTCACTCGTCTCCACCGCCATGTGGGCGGCCTTGACGAACGACTCGGTCAGGCCCTCCTCGTCGATGCCGACGGCGCCCGTCCACAGCGGGTGCCCCTCCAGCACGTTGGAGGCGTCGTGCTCGACGACGTGCGCCGACACGATCGGCAGGCCGGTCGCCATGTACTCGTACACCTTGCCGGAGGTGACGTAGCGGCCGCCGATGAGGATGAGGACCATCGCGTCCCAGCGGGCGTAGATGGACGCCACCTCGGCCTTGGCGGCGGGGCCGCCGAAGCGGACGCCGTCGACCTCGGCCTGCTTGAGCACCTCGGCGTGGCGGTTGGCCTCGCGGCCGGAGCCGTTGCCGATGTGGCCGCGCACCTCGAAGGTGGCGTTGGCCAGCAGCGGCTCCTTCTCGCGGGCGGCGCGCCAGGCGTTCAGCACGGTCTCCAGGTGCGGGACCGTGAAGTTGACCGTGCCGAGGTAGCCGAAGGTGAGGCCCTTCTCGGGGTCGGGCTGGTGCGCCTTGCCGGGCGAGCTGTCGGCGTCGTAGCCGTTGCGCACGACGTGGACGCGGTCGGCGAAGTCCGGGTAGCGCTTGCGGTAGTGCTCGGCGATGGGGTCGTTGACGACCCAGAGCGAGACCGCGTGGTCGAGGATCTTCTGCTCCCAGCGGCCCTCGGCGGAGTCGCGGGAGAAGGACTCGACGCCCTCGATGACGTCGATGGACCAGCCGTCGCGGAAGTCGACGGCGTAGGGCACCTTCGCCTCCTCCCACAGCTTCCAGGCCGCGGCGAGGTTGACGTAGGGGACGCAGCTGGCGAGCAGCAGATCCGCCGGACGGTCCCGGTGGATCTTGAGGACGGCCTGCTCCAGATCCTCGCGCCAGTCACCGAAGTTGGGCTCCGGGAACGGCTTCGTCTGGCGGCGGCGCAGCTGGGTGACCCAGCCGTTGGGGTTGAGGGCGCGAGCCTCGTCGTAGAGAAGGATGTCCGTTTCCAGGTCCTCGCGCGACAGCGGGAGTTCGACGATGTCGATCCGCGGGTCGACCTGCTCCAGCAGGGTGAGGTCGACGCCCGAGTCCCTTTCCCAGGACTCCTGCGCGATGGTGACAACGGTGACGTCCCAGCCCTGGTTGACGAACTGGTTCGCGGTCTCGCGCATGCGGTACGCGCAGCTCTTGGCTGCCGGCGGGAAACCGATGGCGAGGTAGATCACATGGGGCCGATTGCCCGCCGTGGGCAGCCCGGACCTGGGAGACGCTGACATAACCGGTGACGCTAGCACGGTGACATGTACGGAAAAGTTCCTCGGTGGAGGAGCCTTCCGTCACGCGTGCCGGCTGCCTCCCTTCCACTCTTCCATGATCCGGACAACGTTCTGGGCGGCGCGGCCGTCACCGTACGGGGTGCCGGGGTCGGTCGTGGGCACGGCGCGGGTGACCGTCGCCGCCCACTCGTCGGCGGACAGCGTGTGCGGGTCGGGAACAAGGACGTTCCAACCGGTCTCCACGGTTTCGACCCACTCCGTCTCGGGACGGATGGTGGTCGTGATGCGCTGCAGCAGGAACGCCTCCTTCTGCAGACCGCCCGAGTCGGTGACCACACCCGCGGAGGCCAGCACGGCGGCGACCAGGCCGGCGTACGGCAGCGGGCGGCCGACGTGCACGGAGCCCTGGTTCAGCTCGATGCCGTGCTCGGCGGCGCGGGCGACCAGACGCGGGTGGGCGAGCAGCGCGACGGGCAGCGGCAGCGCGGCCAGCGACTCGATGATCGCGGCGAGGCGCTTCGGGTCGTCGGTGTTGTCCGGGCGGTGCAGCGTGGCCAGCAGGAACGGCTTCGACGGGTCGATGCCCTCGGGCAGCGCGGGCGCGGGGTGCTTCCCGGCCAGCACGTCGTCGCGGATCTTCAGGCAGATGTCGACCATCACATCGCCGGCCAGCACGGCACGGTCCTTCAGGCCCTCGTCGGCGAGGTGGCGCATGGCCTCCTCGGTCGGGGCGAGCAGCACATCGGCGCAGTGGTCGGTCAGGACGCGGTTGTGCTCCTCCGGCATGCGCCGGTTGAAGGAGCGCAGGCCCGCCTCCAGGTGGGCGACCGGCAGGTGCATCTTCACCGCCGAAAGGGCGCCCGCGATGGTGGAGTTCGTGTCGCCGTAGACCAGCACCCAGTCCGGCTGCTCGCGCTCCAGGACCGGGTCGAGCGCGGTGAGCACCGCACCGGTCTGGACACCGTGGCTGCCGGAGCCGACACCGAGGTGGACGTCCGGGTCAGGGATGCCGAGGCCGTCGAAGAAGACGTCGGAGAGGTCCGCGTCGTAGTGCTGTCCGGTGTGCACGATGAAGTGCTCGTGCTCCGTACCGGCGAACGCGGCCGCGATCGGGGCGAGCTTCACCAATTGAGGACGGGCGCCGACGATGCTGATGACTTTCACAGAGCACTCTTCTTCTACTGGGTCAGGTCAATGAGGGAGGCGTGCCGCCCCATCGTAGGCAATGGCAGGGATGACCAGGTCCGCGGCCGGAGCACGGTGCGGAACGCTCAGGTCCGACGGCCGTGGTCAGAACGTCTCTTACACCGGCGGACCGTCGGCATAACGATTCCGTGAACAGTTGAACCGGGCTTTGGGCGGGAGGTTCGAACGGGGTCAGGCCGGCGCATTCAGGGGCGCACGGACCGCGGGCCGACGCACACCGCGTACTCCGCCACCCGCTCCCGCAGTTCCCGGTCCGCGGTCACCACCACACAGCCGCGGCCCACCCCGGCAGCCTCCGCGGCCAGCTCGACGACCCGGTCGTCGCCACTGCCCGGCGCCTCGTCGATCCGCACCCCGGCCACCGGCTCCACGCCCCGGGCCCGGCCCTCCACGACGAGCACCACGTCCAGCGGGCCGGGGTGGCCGGCCAGCCCCTCCCGGGCGTACGGCACGAGCCGGTCCCGCAGTCGCCCGGCGGCCGCCCGGCGGTCCCGCCACCAGCCGTCGGGCACCGATCCGACCACGTTCGCGGCGTCCACGACGAGAAGAGTGCGCACGCCCCGAGGGTGCCACGGCAGAGCCGTCCGGGGGACCCTGGGCGACCTGCCAAAATGCTATGGTCGCGCAAGCTTGGGGGAACTGATCAGGGGAAGGTCGACGGTGAGCCATGGCGGTGTGGTCCGCGCGCAGAACCAAGCGTCCGAATGCCGAGCGTTCCGGGGACACGGCATCGCGCGGTAAGCCGGGCCGGACGCCGGTCGTCGACAGCAGCCTCCCGCCGACCACGGACTGGCTGGTGCGCGGCAAGGACGGCAGGCTCACGGCGTACGCCCCCGTCAAGGACGGCGTGCTGCGCTGGACCGAGAAGTTCCCCGGCGGTCCGGAGTGGACCGGCCCCGAGGTGATCCCGGCCCCCGGCGTGCTGCCGCACCTGTCCATAGCCCAGGGCGCCGACGGCTACGTCCACCTGGTCGGCCTGCGCCGCTCCCGGCTCAAGGACGGCACCACCGGCACCGACGTGGTGTACGCGCTCCAGTACCAGTCGGGCCTGGCCGTGCGGGACTGGTGCCCGGTCGGCAACCCGTACCCCAACGACCCCGCACTCGCCGAGAAGATCGGTCCGCCCGCCGCGGTCGTCGACTCCGAGGGCTCGCTGCACGTCTTCGTGCGCAACGTGGGCGGCGGGATCTGCGGGCGCGCCCAGGTGCCCTCGGGCAAATGGAACAAGTGGGCCGACCTCAAGGGCAGCGGGATCGTCGGCCGGATCTCGGCCTCGATCACCAACGACGGTCTGATGGAGCTCACCGCTTCGACCGCGGACCGCGTGATGCGCTGGACGCAGGAGACGGTGGGCGTGAAGTTCCAGCGCGCGGAGGACATCCCGGCCAGGGCCGAGGCGGGCTCCCTCACCAGCGAGCGCACCGGCGCGGGCCGGCTCACCCACTTCTGGCACGACGCCGACGACCACACGGTGCGCGCCTGGCGGCCCTCGGACAAGGCGCCGGCCACGCTCGGCACGGGCGCGGGCTCCGGCCCGGTCGCCCTGCTGCGTACCGCGGTGGACGGCGTCGACTGCACGATCATGGCCCGGCGGGACGCGGCGACCGGGCGGCCGGCCCTGGCCGCCTACCCGACGGAGGACGAGTCCCTCGGCGCGACCTGGACGCAGACCGGCGAGCCGTGCGTGGGTGCCCCCGCGCTGGCCGTCGACGGGCGCGGCCGGGTGGTGATGGCGGCGTTCGGCACCGACGGCACGCTGCGGGTCGCCCGCCAGAAGGCCGAGTCGGGTCTGGCCCTGGACGCCTGGACCCGGGTCTGAGGTGACGGAGAAGGAGTGAAGCGGGACGGCCGGTCCGGGCACTGCCCGGACCGGCCGTCCCGCTTCACGACCCGACGGATCAGGCGGCGCGCTCGGTCAGTGCGCCGTCCTTCTCGTCGAACAGCGCACCGGTCTTGGGGCACTCCCACACGCCCGGCTCACCGGCCCGCTCCACCAGCTTGACGCCGGCCCGGCCGACCCAGCCGACCTGCCGCGCCGGCACACCGACGACCAGCGCGAAGTCCGGGACGTCCTTGGTGACGACCGCTCCCGCGGCGACCATGGCCCAACGGCCGATCTCCAGCGGCGCCACGCACACCGAGCGCGCACCGATCGAGGCACCGTCGGCGATCTTCACGCCCACGGCTTCCCAGTCACCGCCGCGCTTCTGCTTGAAGTCGGGGTCGACCGAGCGCGGGTTGTGGTCGTTGGTGAGGACGACGGCGGGGCCGATGAAGACACCGTCGCCGAGCTCGGCCGGCTCGTAGACCAGGGCGTAGTTCTGCAGCTTGCAGTTGTCGCCCATGCGCACGCCCGTGCCGACGTAGGCACCGCGGCCGACGACGCAGCCCTCACCGAGCCTGGCGTCCTCGCGGATCTGCGCGAGCTCCCACACGCTGCTCCCGGCGCCGATCTCGGCGGTGTCGGCGACCTGGGCGGTGGGCTGGACCCTGTAATTCACTGTGCTCTGCCTTCCGGCTTCCGGTGTGCGTCTTCGCCCGGCGAGCATACGGGTGCCGGGGCCGTCTCAGCCCTCCCGGGCCCGGGCCGCCCGCCGGGCGGACGTCAGCTGCCCGCCGAGCACCGCCGCCGCGAAGGTGGTCAGCAGGGCACGGATCCAGCCGACGTCCGGCGACCACCAGGAGTACGCCGCCGCGGGCGCGAACACCAGCAGCCCCACGAGGCGCAGAAGCCACCAGCGCAGCGGTCGCGCCGGGGCCGGCGCCGTCTCGGGCGTCAGCAGCAGCCGCGGGTCGTCCGCCAGGGTGTCCCGCATCCCCGCCAGGAAGCCCCGCTTGGCGAGCACACCCGCGCCCGGCAGACCGGCGAGGACCTCCGGGCGCTCGCCGAACCCCTCGGGCAGCGGCGGCAGGCCGAGGGCGGCGACCAGTTCGCGAGGGCGGCGGGCCGGGGCGCCGGTGGCGCGCAGCAGGGACACCAGCGGTCTGGGGTCGCGGACGGCGAACACCGCGGCCAGGGCCTCGGCCGTGGCGGCCGCGGTCGCGTGATCGGGCACGGGGCCGGCCTCGTCCCACTCGTGGGCGGCGACCTCCCTGCCTTTGTGCAGGGCGGTGAACCCGCACCGGTCGCCGGTGCGGCGCAGGACCAGCGTCGGCCACTTCTCACCGGTGGTGAAGGTGTCGGCGGCGGTGGTCAGCGGGTCGCCGCCGATCAGGGCGGCCCGCCGCCCGGGTGCGTGGCCGGGCACGATCTCCACATAGCTGGCGGCCGGACCCCCGCCCGGGCCCCGGTACGCCGGTGCGATGCGCAGCGGGACCCCGCACATCAGCGCCGCCTCGGCGACCTTCGGCGGCGCGGCGAGCGCGATCGCCACCGCCCGGGTGGCGGGCCGGGCGGTGAGCGGGGCGGCGGGCGGGGGAGGGGAGCCGAAGAGCGGGGTCCGCGAGGCGATCTGGATCCGCACCCCGGTGCGGAACTCCAGGAACTCCTTACGGGCGTCGCCCAGGTACCCCCACGGGTGGCTGCGGGCGTGCACGTCGATCGCCCGGAAGGTCTCCAGCGCCTCCGGCCACCGCTTGGCCAGCACCAGCATCAGCGCCAGGTGGTTGCGGAACCCGGCCGCCTCCGGGTCGCCCGGCTCGTAGTGCCGCGACAGGTCCAGGGCCCGCTCGACGGCCGCGGCGATCCGCCCCGCGGGGACCGTGCCGCTGTCGCGGGCGCGGGACACGACCTCGTACTCGACCGCCGCCATCAGGGGCAGGGCGTGCAGCTTCGAGCCGGGCAGCGCGCCGTCCGCGGCCCGCTCGGCGAAGTCGAACATCTCCTCGTGCGAGCCGTACCACTTCGCGCACAGGTACTGGAGGGCCGTGGCGTGGCAGCCGTAGTGGTGCGGAGAGCGGGCGGTGGCCTCGGCCCAGTACCGGTCGAACACCTCCCGCGTGGCCCGCGCTCCGCGCGCGTGGGTCAGTGCGATCTCCCACGGCACCGGGTCGGTGGGGTTCAGCTCGGCGGCCGTGGAGATCACCGGCACGGCGTCGCCGAGGAGCGTGAAGAACGCGCGGAACTGTTCGCGCGAGACCTGCTCGGCACGGTGGCCGGTGCGTATCTCCCAGGCCTGCCGGACGCACAGATCGGCCTTGACCAGCACGGCGTCCGGGTCGTCCGGAGCCGCGTCCAGCCAGGCGTCCAGCCAGCCGGGGCTGTGCAGCGCGGCCCCGGCGAGCTCGGAGACGTAGACACTGCGCCGCTCCCACTCGGCACCGAGCCTCGTCGCCGCGAGCAGCTCGCGGGCCGGGCCGTGGTCGCCGGCGGACGCGGCGGTCAGCGCGGCCCGCAGGACGGCGGAGACAGGGGCGTCGAGGGCGACGGCGTCGTCGGGGGGCAGTTCGGCGCCGACGGCCGAGCCGTGGCGCAGCACCCGGGGCATCGTGATCAAGGAACGCAGGGACACGGGGGCATTCAACCCGGGGGACGCGCGGTCGGGGCCGGTTTGACCCCCTGGAGCGCGGACCGTAACCTTGACCGTCGGCGTGTTTCCATGCGCGCCAACTCCTGAGCACCTCCCTCCGGGCCTGCCCGGAGAGGCCGCTCGTCCCACCCGGACAGTCACGGACCTCGCCGGTCCGTGCGGGCGGCTGGCATCAGGGGTTCCCGTTCCGAGCGAGAGAGAGATCCGCGTGTACGCCATCGTGCGCAGCGGTGGTCGCCAGCACAAGGTTGCTGTCGGCGACATCGTTGAGGTTGACAAGATTTCCACTGCCAAGGTTGGCGACACGGTCGAGCTCTCGACCCTGCTCGTTGTCGACGGCGACTCCGTGACCAGCGACCCGTGGGTGCTGGCCGGCATCAAGGTCCAGGCCGAGGTCGTGGACCACCACAAGGGCGCCAAGATCGACATCCTGCGCTACAAGAACAAGACCGGCTACCGCCGTCGTCAGGGCCACCGCCAGCAGTACACGGCGATCAAGGTCACGGCGATCCCGACGGCTGCGAAGTAAGGGACTGAGGAGACATGGCACACAAGAAGGGCGCATCGTCCACCCGGAACGGTCGCGACTCCAACGCTCAGCGGCTCGGCGTGAAGCGCTTCGGCGGTCAGGTCGTCAACGCCGGTGAGATCCTGGTCCGCCAGCGTGGCACGCACTTCCACCCCGGCACGGGCGTCGGCCGTGGCGGCGACGACACGCTGTTCGCGCTGCAGGCCGGTGCGGTGCAGTTCGGTACGTTCCGCGGCCGCAAGGTCGTGAACATCGTTCCGACCGCTGCCTGATTTTTCTTCGCGGAGGCGGACCTCTCTCGCACGGCACGTGCGGGAAGCGGGTCCGCCTTTCGCATGTTGTGAAGAGATGCGGCGTAAATAGACGCAGCACCGTAAGACATTTCCATCCGTACGTACTGGAGGCACCCACATGACCACCTTCGTGGACCGCGTCGAGCTGCACGTCGCCGCGGGTAACGGAGGTCACGGCTGTGCCTCCGTCCACCGGGAGAAGTTCAAGCCGCTCGGCGGGCCCGACGGCGGGAACGGCGGGCGCGGCGGTGACGTGATCCTGGTCGTCGACCAGTCGATCACCACACTGCTGGACTACCACCACTCGCCGCACCGCAAGGCCACGAACGGCAAGCCCGGTGAGGGCGGCAACCGCTCCGGCAAGGACGGCCAGGACCTGGTCCTGCCCGTGCCGGACGGCACGGTCGTCCTCGACAAGAACGGTGAGGTCCTCGCCGACCTCGTCGGCCACGGCACGTCGTACGTCGCGGCCGAGGGAGGCCGCGGCGGCCTCGGCAACGCGGCGCTGGCCTCCGCCCGCCGCAAGGCCCCCGGCTTCGCCCTGCTCGGCGAGCCCGGCCGCTCCGGCGACATCGTCCTCGAGCTCAAGACCGTCGCCGACGTGGCCCTGGTGGGCTACCCGAGCGCGGGCAAGTCCTCGCTGATCTCCGTGCTGTCCGCCGCGAAGCCGAAGATCGCCGACTACCCCTTCACGACGCTCGTGCCGAACCTGGGCGTCGTCACCGCCGGCTCCACCGTCTACACCATCGCCGACGTGCCGGGCCTGATCCCGGGCGCCAGCCAGGGCAAGGGCCTCGGCCTGGAGTTCCTGCGCCACGTCGAGCGCTGCTCGGTGCTGGTGCACGTGCTCGACACGGCGACGCTGGAGTCGCACCGCGACCCGGTCTCCGACCTCGACGTCATCGAGGAGGAGCTGAAGCAGTACGGCGGCCTCGACGACCGCCCGCGCATCGTCGTCCTCAACAAGATCGACATCCCGGACGGCAAGGACCTCGCCGACATGATCCGCCCGGATCTGGAGGCACGCGGCTACCGCGTCTTCGAGGTGTCGGCCGTCGCCCACCTGGGCCTGAAGGAATTGTCGTTCGCACTGGCCGACATCGTGGCCAAGGCCCGCGCGGCCAAGCCGAAGGAGGAGGCGACCCGGATCGTCATCCGCCCGAAGGCGGTCGACGACGCGGGCTTCACCGTCACGCGCGAGGAGGACGGTCTCTTCCGCGTGCGGGGCGAGAAGCCGGAGCGCTGGGTGCGCCAGACGGACTTCAACAACGACGAGGCCGTCGGCTACCTGGCGGACCGCCTCAACCGCCTCGGTGTCGAGGAGGAGCTGATGAAGGCCGGCGCCCGCGCGGGCGACGGCGTCGCCATCGGCCCCGAGGACGACGCGGTCGTCTTCGACTGGGAGCCCACCATGATGGCCGGCGCGGAGATGCTGGGCCGCCGTGGCGAGGACCACCGCTTCGAGGCCCCGCGTCCCGCGGCCCAGCGTCGCAAGGACCGCGAGGCGGAGCGCGACGAGGCGCAGCGCGAGTTCGACGACTTCAACCCGTTCTAGGGCACGCCCTGGCGGGCACTCGTGCCGGACGGGTCCTGTGCCCGTCCGGCACCACCGTGTGCCGCCCTGGGCGGCTCCGGTGCGATTGGGTCGATGTGTGAGGTTCAAGTCGGCCGGCGGCACAACCTGATGTCTCCGACCTCCGTCTTGTATGCCGGGGGCGGGGCCGCAGGTGCCCCGGCTGAACTTGAACGGAGCGTTGATGAAGGTCTCCTTCCTCATCCACACCATCTACGGCATCGGCGGCACCATCCGCACCACGCTGAATCTCGCGGAAGAGCTCGCCGGCCGGCACGAGGTCGAGATCGTCTCCGTCTTCCGGCACCGCGACGAGCCGCTGTTCGCGATCGACCCCCGCATCACCGTCGTCCCTCTCGTCGACACCCGCCCCTCCTCGCCCACGAACGAGAAGAAGCACGAGCGGCATCTCCAGCCCGCCGAGCACTTCCCCCGCAACGAGGCGCGGTACAAGGAGTACAGCCGGCTCACCGACGAGCGCGTCCGGGACCACTACGCCGGATCCGACGCCGACGTCGTCATCGGCACGCGGCCCGGACTCGTCGCGTACGTCGGCCGGTTCGCGCCGGAGGGCGCGGTGCTCATCGGCCAGGAGCACATGACGCACCATCACCACAAGCCCGCCCTGCGGGCGGAGATGGCCGCGCACCTGGGCAGGCTCGACGCGTTCGTCACCGTCTCCGAGGGTGACGCCGCTTCCTGGCGGCAGCACATGCCGCTGCCGGACACCCGCGTCCTCTCCATACCCAACAGCGTTCCGGAACCGGTCGTCGCGCCCTCCGACACCTCCGGCACCACCGTCGTCGCCGCCGGGCGGCTGGCGTCCGAGAAGCAGTACCAGGTGCTGATCGAGGCGTTCGCCAAGGTCGTGGCCGTACGCCCGGAGTGGACCCTGCGCATCTGCGGCTGGGGCAACCAGAAGGACCGGCTCCGCAAGAAGATCGACGACCTCGGCCTCCACAACAGCGTCCACCTCATGGGCCCGCGCTCGCCCATCGAGCCGGAATGGGTCAAGGGCGCCATCGCCGTCTCCACCTCCCGCCACGAGTCCTTCGGCATGACCCTCGTCGAGGCGATGCGCTGTGGCCTGCCCGTCGTCTCCACCGACTGCGACTACGGCCCGCGCGAGATCATCCAGGACGGTGAGGACGGCCTGCTCGTCCCGGTCGGCGACGTCGACGCCATCGCCGCGGCTCTGCTGAGGCTGATCGACGACCCGGACGAGCGCCGCCGCATGGGCGCCGCCGCGCTGGCGGCCGGCCGCCGCTTCGACCCGGTCCCGGTGGCCAAGCAGTACGAGGAGCTCTTCGCCGAACTCGGCGCGGTCGTCACCCAGCAGGCCCGCAGCGGCCCCGCACCGCAGGAGGCCGGCGCCCCCTCCGCTCCCGTCGCCGACTGCGTCGCGTCCTCCGACGGCACACTCAGCGTCACGCTCCTCGTGCCCGGCCGGGCGACCCGGCTG
This sequence comes from Streptomyces sp. STAM6, assembly GCF_054963715.1. Classification (NCBI taxonomy): domain Bacteria; kingdom Bacillati; phylum Actinomycetota; class Actinomycetes; order Kitasatosporales; family Streptomycetaceae; genus Streptomyces; species Streptomyces sp. STAM6. Next base: position 232,329 of record NZ_JBUEFZ010000004.1, read on the forward strand.
ATCGTCGCGGACCACGCGTTCCCCTTCGACGGCCGAGGCGTCGCGACCGTCCCCGCCGACACCGCCTTCCCGGAGGGCGTCTGGCCCTGCGAGGCGGAACTGCCCGGCTCGGGCGAGCGTGTGGGCCTCGTCACCCGTGCCGTCGACCAGCGCGGCACGATGCGCGCGGCGGACCGGGCGGAAGCGGACGGCGGGCCCGTCCGCCACCTCGTCCCCTTCACCAGGCGCGGTGTCCTGACCCTCCGCTCCTGGGTGCGGCGGAGCCACGCCGAGGTCGATGCCATCCGGGTCGACGACCGGAAGGTCGCCGTGACCGGACGGTTCTTCGGCGAGGCGGCGGACCGTGTGAGCGCCGAACCGGTTCTCCTGCTGCGTCGCCGCGGCGCCCACCCCGCCGAGCTGTCCTTCCCCGGCACCCGCCGGGGCACCGCCGGTTTCCTTTTCACCGTGCCCTGGACCGAACCCGCGGGTCGTCAGCAGGACGTTCACGATGTGTGGGACCTGTGGGTGCGGCCCGCGCCGGACGCCGAGCCCGCGCGGCTCGGCCGCCTCCTCGACGACGTGGTCGAGAAGGGCTCACTGCATCCGTATCCGGCGACCGAACTGCTCAAGAAGAAGCCGCTCGCCCGTACCCTCGCGGTCGTCAGAAAGCTGTCCGGCAGGCCCCAGGAGCGGGTCGTCGCCAAGGTCTTCTACAGCGCCGCCAACGAACTCGTGCTCAATGTCGTGGACAAGTCGAACCAGTGAAGTCATACGTGATGTCGGTCACCGAAGGCCCCGCGCGGCGCTCCGGCGGTCTCCCTGGCCACAGGGTGAACAGACGGTGTCCAGTGGGCGTGAGGCCCCTGATGCCCGCCTTGCGAGACGCTCACGGAGAGTGCGACCATCAGCCCGTCCCCCACTCGTCGCAAGGTAGGTCGTTCTGTGTCAGTGCCGCATGAAGCCAAGACTCGCACCACGGCGGTCGTGCTCGCCGGGGGCACCGGCCAGCGCGTGGGACTCGCGATCCCGAAGCAGCTGCTGAAGATCGCGGGCAAGGCGGTCATCGAGCACACGCTGACGATCTTCGAGCAGGCGGAGTCCGTCGACGACGTGATCGTGCTGATGGCGCCGGGTTTCGTGCCCGACGTCGAGAAGATCATCGCCAAGGCCGGGCTGACCAAGGTCACCCGTGTCATCGAGGGTGGCTCCACCCGCAACGAGACCACCGAGCGGGCCATCGCCGCTCTCGGCGAGGGGCTCACGGAGGGCGAGGACCTCAACGTCCTCTTCCATGACGCTGTCCGTCCGCTTCTGTCACAGCGCGTCATCAAGGACTGTGTCGACGCCCTGGAGCGGTTCCAGGCCGTGGACGTCGCCATCCCGTCCGCGGACACGATCATCGTGACCCGCACCCACGGCGAGGACGGCGAGTTCATCACCGACGTCCCGGACCGTTCCCGGCTGCGCCGGGGCCAGACCCCGCAGGCCTTCAAGCTCTCCACGATCCGCAAGGCGTACGAAGTCGCGGCCGGCGACCCCAACTTCCAGGCGACGGACGACTGCAGCGTCGTACTGAAGTACCTGCCGGACGTGCCGATCCACGTCGTGCCGGGCGACGAGTACAACATGAAGGTCACCCAGCCCGTCGACGTCTTCATCGCCGACAAGCTGTTCCAGCTGGCCTCCACCGCCGCCCCCCGCCAGGCCGACGAGGCCGCCTACCGCGAGTTGCTGGCCGGCAAGACCTTCGTCGTCTTCGGCGGCTCGTACGGCATCGGCGCGGACATCGCCGCACTCGCCGAGCAGTACGGCGCCACGGTGTACGCGCTGGGCCGCTCCACCACCGGCACGCATGTCGAGAACCCGGAACACGTCGACGCCGCGCTGGCCAAGGCGTACGCCGAGAGCGGCCGTATCGACTACGTGATCAACACGGCGGGCGTGCTGCGCATCGGCAAGCTCGCCGAGACGGACAACGCGACCATTCAGGAAGCGCTGAACGTCAATTACCTGGCACCCGTGCAGATCGCGCGCGCGTCGTACAAGTACCTGGCCGAGACCAAGGGGCAGCTGCTCCTCTACACCTCCTCCAGCTACACCCGCGGCCGCGCCGAATACAGCCTTTACTCGTCGACCAAGGCCGCCATGGTGAATCTCACCCAGGCGCTTGCCGACGAATGGGCGGGCGACGGGATCAGGGTGAATTGCGTCAATCCGGAACGCACCGCGACACCGATGCGTACGAAGGCGTTCGGCCAGGAGCCCGCCGGATCGCTGCTGTCCTCCGAGGCCGTGGCCCGGACCTCGCTGGACGTGCTGCTTTCCGAGCTCACCGGCCATGTCATCGACGTCCGCCAGCAGGACCCCACCCGCGGGGCCAGCGAGGCGTCGGGCTTCGAGCAGGCCCTGGCGGCCGTACTGGACCGCCAGGAAGATGTGTAATACTCGTCGGATTCGTAATTCGGGCCTCTGTGTCGCTTCGCGAATACAGGGGCCCGAGTTCGTGAAGCCGCAACTTCACGCGAATCTCCTTGTTGTGAATAAACCGGCACCCCCCTCTGGAGCAGGTTCTTCGTGATTTCGACCGCCATTCGCCTGGCACGCGTGGGCAGTGCGTCAGAGCTGGCTGCGGCAGTCCTCATGGGACTGAGTTACCCCGCCGTCATGCTCGCCGCGCTGATCCCGAATATCTGGTTCTTCGCGGCCGCCGGTGCCGTCACTTATGTCACCGACTGGTATCTGCACCAGAAGAACAGCTATCTGATCAATCGACTCAGCAAGGTCCGCGCCGGTCTGCCGATCCGCTTCCTGCTGCGTCAATTGCTGCTGATCCTGCTGCTCGCCCGTGAGAACCTCGCCGAACAGCCGGTGTTCTACGCCGCGGTCGCCTGCTTCCTGCTCTTCTACGGCCTCCAGGCGCCGCAGGGCGCCCTGGCCACCCTCATCCGCCTGCGCCGCACGATGCCGGTCGTCACCCGGAACATCGACCTCAACGCGGTGCGCATCCCGGACGCCCCGCCGAAGGCGCTGCTGAACCGCTCCGCCGAGAAGATGCTCCACCTCGACATCCCCGCGGTCGCCGGCGTGATCGTCGCAGCGGCCACCGGCCGGAACGTCGTCGCCTACGCGGGTGTGGCCACCACGCTCGCTCTGGGCCTGCTCTACACCGCCGTCCTCGTGCCCTACCTGCGCCGCAAGCGCCGGGTGCCGAGCACGCCCGCCGTCCTCAAGGCCGTGGCCGCCTGGCTGGGCGAGTACCAGCCGACGGTCGCGCTCTACTTCTCGGGCGGCGACGACTCCGCGTACCAGGTCAACATGTGGCTGGAGACGATGGAGCAGGTCGAGGGCCGGCCGCTGATCATCATGCGGGAGCGGACCCTGGTACGGAAGCTGCCGCCCACCTCCGTACCGATCCTCTGCGTGCCCGGCGGCCAGCACCTGATGGCGATGGACCTCTCCTCGATCCGCGTGACGCTCTACCCGGCGAACGTCGGCAAGAACATCCACATGCTGCGTGTGCCGACCATGAAGCACGTCTTCATCGGGCACGGCGACAGCGACAAGCTCGCCAGCGTCAACCCGTTCTCGAAGGTGTACGACGAGGTGTGGACCGCCGGCCAGGCCGGCCGCGACCGGTACGCCCTGGCCGACGTCGGCGTCCGCGACGAGGACATCGTCGAGGTCGGCCGCCCGCAGCTCGCCCCCATCCAGAGCTGGACCGGGACACCGAAGAACCCCATCCCGACCGTCCTGTACGCCCCCACCTGGGAGGGCTGGGACAACAACCCGGGCAACACCTCGCTCCTGCTGGCCGGCGAGAACATCATGAAGCGGCTGCTGAACGCCCCGCAGCCGGTCCGGGTCATCTACAAGCCGCACCCCTTCACCGGACTCGTCAACAAGAAGGCCAAGGCCGTCGACGAGCGGATCAAGAAGATGGTCGCCGCCGCCGCGGCCGAGCGCGCCACCGACCCGCGCTGGGCCAAGGAGGCCGCCGCCGCGCAGGCCCGGCAGTCCGCTGCCCGCGCCGAGCTGGCCCGGGTGGAGGCCCGGCTCGCCACGCTCACCAGCCCCGGCCGCAAGGGCGGCGACGAGGCCGAGGAGTCGCGCGTCTCGCTGGCCGACCCGCAGCGGCTCGCGGAGATCAAGCACCTCCGGGCCGAGTGGAACGAGGCCTACTGGCAGTCGTTCGGCTGGTGGGAGCACAAGGTCGTGACCGGCGCCGAGCCGAAGCTGTACGACTGCTTCAACGAGGCCGACGCCATGGTCTCCGACATCTCCAGCGTGGTCTCGGACTTCATCGCGAGCGGCAAGCCGTACGCGGTGACGGACTCCGCCGAGGCCGGCGCCGAGGAGTTCAAGCGGCAGAACACCGCCGTACGGGCCGCGGTCATCCTCTCCAACAGCGCCGCCGAGCTGGACGAGCTGCTGGCCGCGGTGGCCGACCCGGCCGCGGACCGGCTGGCCGGGAAGCGGCGCGGGCTCAAGCGCTACCTGCTCGGCCCCGACGAGCCCACCTCCATCGAGCAGTTCAACGCCGCGGTGCTGGCCCTGCACGCCAAGGCGGAGGCCCGCAACGCGGGCGTCGCCCAGCGGCTCGCCGGCCAGCGGATCGGCGAGCTGGACCAGGAGGACGACGCCGGCGCCGAGCCGGCCGGCGCCGCCTTCGACACCGTCGCGGAGCAGGGTGCGGAGGCCACGACCGTGGCCCGCTGAGCCGGTCGCGGCAGTCCGCCCGAACCCTGACCGGACGTACACCGCACGGCCCGTAAGTCCCTCTTCCGAGGAGCACTTACGGGCCGTTGTGCGTGCCGTCACGGCACCGGAACACGCCGGGAGCACCATGGCGGACGTCCAAAGTCCGTTTCTTCGCTTACCGCCGCTGTGGGGGCCGATGACCGAGACCACTCCCGATGTCAGTGTGATCATCGGGGCCTATGACGCCATGCCGTACCTGGTGAAGTGCCTCGCCTCCGTCGAGGCCCAGACGCTCGGTCCCGACCGCATCGAGCTCATCGCGATCGACGACGGCTCCACCGACGGCACCGGCGACCACCTGGAGGAGTTCGCGGCCCGTACCAAGGTCCCGGTCCGGCTCGTGCGGCAGGCCAACTCCGGCGGGCCCGGCGGCCCCCGCAACACCGGCCTGGAACTGGCCCGCGGCCGCTACGTCTTCTTCCTCGACGCCGACGACTTCCTCGGCGACGAGGCGCTGGAACGCCTCGTCGCGATGGCCGACCGGGCCGGCACGGACGTGGTGCTCGGCAGGACCGTGGGCGTCAACCGGGGTGCCGCCCAGTCCATGTGGAACGAGACCGTCGAGCGCGCCGACATCTACACCTCCAACGTCAAGTACACGCTCAGCGCCCAGAAGCTCTTCCGGCGCGAGCCGCTCGTCCGGCACGGCATCCGGTTCGACGAGTCCCTGAGGACCGGCGAGGACGCGCTGTTCACGCTGGAGGCGTATCTGCGCGGCAGCGGTGTCTCCGTCGTCTCCGACTACGTCTGCTACTACCTGGTGGGCCGGGAGGACGGCAAACACCTGACGAAGACCGGTGGTTACGTGCCCCGCTTCGACTCGGCGAGAGCCCTGATGGAACTCATCGCCGCCCACGAGCCGCCGGGGGAACACCGCGACCTGCTCATGATCAGACCGTTCACGGTCACGCTGCTGCCGCAGTTCGGGCCGGTCGTCCTCAGGCAGCCGGTGGACATCCTGCACAGCAAGATGGAGCTGGCGGCACCGCTGATGGCCGGGTACTGGACCCCGGGCGTCGCCCGTCGGCTGAAGACGGAGGAGCGGCTGCGGCTCACCTGTGTGGAGCTGGACAGGCCCGCCGAGCTGATGGATGTCGTCCGTTTCGTGCAGGCGGGCGAACGGCCGGAGCGGGTGCGCCGCCGCGGCCGGGAGTACCTGGCGTACCCGCACTTCGGGGACGCGGCCGCGGGCATCCCCGACGAGGCCTACGAGGTGCCCGGCGCGGCCGGACCCCTGACGGTGGCCCGGCGCGGCGCACGGCGCGCGGCCGCCCGCGCGGCCGCGAGTGTCAGGGCCTGGCGAGGACCTCGCTCAGGCGGTGCCCATGGATGACCCGCGCGCACGGGGACTGGTCCTTGCGGGGCGTGCCGGGAGGTTCGAGCGGTACGGAGGCCCTCCGGACCGACGGCCGTCGGACCTCCGCGCCGCTCGTGCGACGTACGGGTGGTTGCCGGTGGCCGGGTCGAGGAGGGTGAGCCACTCTTCTCGCTGCACGAGCCCGGCTCGCCGGCCGTGCAGCCGCCCATGGAGCGGCCGGGTTCCCACTGCCGTACGAGCCGATCAGAATCGGCCGCTTTCCACCCCACTTCTCGCCCCCGCGGTTCGGACCCAGCCGACGGCCCGCGGGATCCCCTCCCTGCCGATGCGTCGCGGGCCTCCCGGCAGAGCTTCCGGACGGGAGCGATCGGCTTGCCGCGCCGTCGAGCTGATGGAGGAGGCCGAGGCCGCCCAGGCGCCTTTCACCGGCCTCCTGCGGCTCGGTGTCATCCCGACGGAGCCGAACAGGTCGGCCGTGCAGGCCGCCTCCCCCGTCCCGACGGTGCGGTCGGCCTCGGCGAGAACCTCCGGACGCCCTCGGGCAGGGGCGCGTCCGGCTTCCCGACGCGGGGGGCCGAGATCGCGTCCGTGACGCATCCGATCGTGCCCGGGCGGTGGTGGCGTCACCAGCCCGCCCGGCCGGCTCCACCCGCATGCGGTGGTGTCCCGGATGACACAGGCGGAGTCGCGGTGCTGGCCCGGGGGCCGCTCGGTCCCGCGGGCGGTCGGTCCCGCGGGCGGTCGGTCCCGGGGGTGGTCGGTCCCGGGGGTGGTCGGTCCCGCGGGTGGTCGGGGCGGCGGGCGCCGCCCGTGTCACCCGTCGCGGGGACGGCGACCAGGACCCCGAGGGCGGCGGCCAGGGTGCTGATGGCAAGGACTGGACCCCGCCGCAGGGCCGGTGCTCGACGTTTCGACACGTTGGTCTCCGAGGCTCATCCGGGCCGATGAGACCTGTGGACGTTCGCACCGCGAACAGTCGGGGGCGAGCTTCGCCGGAAATCCGAAACGGCCTGCCTGCCCGCAGCGTTGACACCCCGTCAGGGTGGATGCCGTCCGGTCGCGGGAGTCGTGCGGAGGCCCGGTGCCGTTCGCGGACGCACAGCCGCTTCCGTTTGCGCGGAGTGGGGCCGTCGCACCCTGGCGGAGGGGGGCCACGCGTCGCCCGGACGCTGTCCACGGCGCTGTCCAGCGAGTGGAATGCGCGCGCGCCGATCACCGCGCCTGGCATAGATTTCCCACGTGACAGTGGCAAGGCAGTACGTAACGGAAGCCCGCAGGATCGTCGTCAAGGTCGGCTCCTCCTCGCTGACCACAGCATCCGGCGGCCTCGACGCCGACCGCGTCGACGCACTCGTCGACGTACTCGCCAAGGTCCGCAGCGGCGGCGAGAAGGAGATCGTCCTGGTCTCCTCCGGCGCCATCGCGGCCGGCCTCGCTCCCCTCGGCCTCGCCCGCCGCCCGAAGGACCTCGCCCGCCAGCAGGCCGCCGCCAGCGTCGGCCAGGGCCTGCTCGTCGCCCGCTACACCGCCTCCTTCGCCCGCTACGGCGTCCGCGTCGGCCAAGTCCTCCTCACCACCGACGACACCAGTCGGCGCGCCCACTACCGCAACGCCTACCGGACCCTCGACCAGCTGCTCGCCATGGGCGCCCTGCCGGTCGTCAACGAGAACGACACCGTCGCCACGGACGAGATCCGCTTCGGCGACAACGACCGGCTCGCCGCCCTCGTGGCCCACCTCGTCCGGGCCGACCTGCTGGTGCTGCTCTCCGACGTCGACGGCCTCTACGACGGCGACCCCGCCAAGCCCGGCACCTCCCGGATCGCCGAGGTCCGCGGCCCGGCCGACCTGGAGGGCGTGGAGATCGGCTCCGCCGGCAAGGCGGGCGTCGGCACCGGCGGCATGGTCACCAAGGTCGAGGCGGCCCGGATCGCCGCGGCCGCGGGCGTTCCCGTGGTCCTGACCTCGGCCTCGCGCGCCGCCGACGCGCTCGCCGGCCGCGACACAGGCACCTACTTCCGCCGCACCGGGCGCCGCTCCGCCGACCGCCTGCTCTGGCTCGCTCACGCGTCCACCCCCCAGGGCGCGCTGATCCTCGACGAGGGCGCCGTGCGGGCCGTCGTCGAAGGCAGGAAGTCCCTGCTCCCGGCCGGTATCGCGGCGGTCGAGGGCGAATTCGCCGCGGGGGATCCGGTCGAGCTCCGGGACGCCTCGGGCCGGGCCGTAGCCCGGGGCCTGGTCAACTTCGACTCGAAGGAGATGCCGCAGCTCCTGGGACGTTCCACCCGAGAACTGGCGAAGGAACTGGGTCCGGCATACGAGAGAGAAGTCGTACACAGGGACGATCTGGTCGTACTCCACCCCTAGAACGGCTGAAAGACCTGCCATCGGTCGGAGACCTTCACCAAAACGGCCCCACGTTCCGCCCAGGACTGGTCAACTTTGTTTCGGGGGTAAGCCGGGGTGACAGCACGACAACGCATCAACAGGAGGCCGCCGGTGAGACGAGCGCGCCCAGGGGCCCTGCCCCGAGGGACGACCGAACGCGCCCTGACGAGTGTCGAGGCCGGGGCGGACTTCGACGACGCCGGATTCGGCGAGGGCGATCAGGGCCGGCACGCGGGACGGGAAGCGGACACGCGCACACCGGACCGTCCGGTGTCCAAGCTGTGGCACATCACGCTCAGCGTCTCGGGCCCGGAGGCCCCGCTCACGGAGGTCAGACGCGCGCTGGAGCAGCTCGCCCACGACCATCCCTTCCTGCTGACCAGCCGGTACGCGAACGATCACGCCGAGATCCGGTACTGGGAGGAGGCCCGCGACCTGCATGACGCCGCGGCCGTCGCCCTGCGGCTGTGGGGCGAGCACCGGCAGAGCGCCAAGCTGCCGCCCTGGGAGATCGTCGGCCTGGAGGTCATCGACCGCGAGACGTACCACCAGCGGATCGCCGAGGGATACGGCCCGCCGCCGGCCGCCCCCGTGGGCGTGCACCCGTACTGACCCCGCGAGGGACGTACGGATCCCGCGCGGTGCGTACCGGCCCGGAGCAGGGCGAGGTGGTGGAGGGCGGCGCGGATCTCAGTTCGGCGTCTCGCAGTGCGGGATATGTGATGGATGCCCGCCGCGGGCGCATTACCCTGCGAGCATGACCTCGCACTCCTCCGCCCCGTCCGTCACGCCGTACGACGACATGTCCCCGGTGGCCCAGGCCGCCTACCGGGCCCGCGCCGCCGCCGCCGAAATCGCGCCACTCCCGCGCGCGGCGAAGGACGACGCGCTGCTGGCGATCGCCGACGCGCTGGAGGTCCGCACGAGCGAGATCGTCGAGGCCAACGCGGAAGACGTCGCCCGTGCCCGCGAGGCCGGCACCAGCGAGTCGATCATCGACCGGCTGACGCTGACGCCCGAGCGCGTGCGCGCCATCGCCGCCGACGTCCGGGACGTGGCCGCGCTGCCCGACCCGGTCGGCGAGGTCGTCCGCGGCTCGACCCTCCCCAACGGCATCGACCTGCGCCAGGTCCGCGTCCCGCTCGGCGTCGTCGGCATCATCTACGAAGCCCGTCCGAACGTGACCGTGGACGCCGCCGCCCTCTGCCTGAAGTCCGGCAACGCCGTACTGCTCCGCGGCTCCTCCTCGGCGTACTCCTCCAACACCGCCCTCGTCCGGGTGCTGCGCGACGCCGTCGGCGGCGCGGGCCTGCCGGCCGACAGCGTCCAGCTCGTGCCCGGCGAGTCCCGCGACTCGGTCCGCGAGCTGATGCGCGCCCGAGGCCTGGTCGACGTCCTCATCCCGCGGGGCGGCGCCTCCCTGATCCGCACGGTCGTCGAGGAGTCCACCGTCCCCGTCATCGAGACCGGCACCGGCAACTGCCATGTGTACGTCGACGCCGAGGCCGACCTGGACATGGCCGTCGAGATCCTGATCAACTCCAAGGCGCAGCGGCCCAGCGTCTGCAACGCCGCCGAGACGCTCCTCGTCCACCAGGACATCGCCGAGGCCTTCCTGCCGCGCGCCCTGGACGCCCTCGCCGAGGCCGGCGTCACCGTCCACGCCGACGAGCGGATCCAGGCCCGCGCCGAGGGCACCAAGGCCACCGTCGTGCCCGCCACGCCCGAGGACTGGGAGACCGAGTACCTCTCCTACGACATCGCCGCGGCCGTCGTCGACTCGCTGGACGCCGCCGTCGCGCACATCCGGCTCTGGTCCTCCGGCCACACCGAGGCGATCGTCACCACCTCGCAGGCCGCGGCCCGCCGCTTCACCCAGCTGGTGGACTCCACGACGGTCGCCGTGAACGCGTCCACGCGCTTCACGGACGGCGGCCAGTTCGGCTTCGGCGCCGAGATCGGCATCTCCACCCAGAAGCTCCACGCCCGTGGCCCGATGGGCCTCCCGGAGCTCACGTCGACGAAGTACATCGTCACCGGCGACGGTCACACCCGGTAGGCACCGCCCGTCGCGCCCCATGGGCGCCGCCCTTCGCGGGGGCGCCCGGGGGCGCCCCGGTGGGGGGAGAGTTCGCGCTCTCCCTGCCCAAAACCACCTCCCAGGTCTACTCTGAAGGCGTGCCGGACGACGTGGGGGGCAAGCCGTTCCCGGACGGCTGGGAGCCCGACGACGACCGCGGGGGCGCGGACGAGGACTTCGCCTCCGTGGTGTTCGACGAGGACTTCGTACGGGCCGCCGAGGTCCATGAACCCACCGCGGTGGAGCGGCTCCTGGCCGCCGCCCAGGCACGGGCCGAGGCCGAGGCCGCCCGGGCACGGGCCCGCGGGGGAGCGGCCGACGACGAGCCGTACGACGACGGGTACGGGCCCGGCGAGTACGGCCGGACATACGGCGACGGTTACGACCTGTCCGACCTCGACGACAACCCGTACGGCCCCGACGGCGGCACCCTGCGGCCCTACCGCTCCAGCGCCCGCTGGCACCGCCCCGTCGCCTGGATCCTCGCGCTGCTGATGGGCATAGGCATGGTCGCCCTCGCTTTCACCGCCGTCTATCGCGGGGCCTCCGGCAGCCGCGACAACCAGGTCCCGCCGCCCCCGGCCACGACAGGCGTCGACAAGCCCAGCGCCACCGCACCCTCGGCATCCGCCCAGTACACCGCCCCACCCGTCTCCGCCGTCCCGCGGTCGCCCTGAGTTCCCCTTCCGCCCGCCAAGTTGACCGGCGGCGGAGCGTTTACCCCCGGCCCCCCGGACCTACCCTGAAGGTATGGCCAGGAGTGGCGACCCGCCCGAAGGGACCCCCGACGGGCTCCCCGGCGGAGGTGAGGACGAATACCGGTCGGTCGTCTTCGACGAGTCGTTCGTCCGTGCTGCCCGCCTGCAGGAGTACTCCGCGCGTGAGCGCATGGTCGAGCACGCCAGGGCCGTCCGTTCCCGCCCGGCCTGGGGTGCCGTCCACCGGCCCCGGCACGGCGCCCTGGCCCTGGTGATGGTGATCGCCATGGCCTTCGCCGCGGCCATCTACCTCGGTGTCCGCCACCCGTACGCGCCCGTGACCGACCGCCGCGCCGAACCCTTGCGGATCACCGTCGTCCCGCTCGCTCCGCAGGGCCCCGTACCCGGCGGGAAGCCTGCCGACCTGTACGCGCGGAGCCCCGCCGCCCAGTTCCGCTCCGGCGCCGCGGGCATCCCCATGCCGCCGGTCCGGCGCACCGTGCACTTCTCGGAGAGCCAGGTCGTCACCGCCCTCAGCACGGTCAAGGACTACCTGGTGGAGTCCTCCGTCGACCCCGACGTACTGACCGGCGGTGCCGTCCGCCAGGTGCGGCTGCTGCTCGACCCCGACCAGCTGGCCCAGTTCGACCGCAGCGTCGAGTCCCCGGCCGCCGACGGCCGGCACGAGGCCACCGGCTGGCTGGTGCGCTTCGACACCGGCGAGGTGACGCTGGCCGACACCGCCGTGCGGGTCCAGGGCTCGATGCGGGTCAACGAGGCGGGGGCCGACGTCCTGGACGTGACGTCGGTCCACACCTTCGTGTACGCGGTGCGGCCCGCCCGCGCGGCGGCCGACGTCGACGCCTCGCTCTTCACCGTCCGGCGCGAGCTGCACTTCCGCTTCGACCGCGAGGACCTGCGCATGCACCGGGCGGAGCTGCTGACCGCCCATGTCCAGGCCGGCCCACAGTCCTGCTCGGACAACCCAGCGGGCTCGATGCGGCCGCTGCTGGCCGGAGAGCGGGCCACCTCCACCGGACCCGCGAAGACCGATCCGTATGCCACCGGCCCGGCCCCCGCGCGCCTGTGCGGGGCTCTGGCGCCGGTCGCCCCGCCGCCGTCGACCTGACCCCACCGGGCGCCCCGAGCACAGGGCCTCCGGCCCGGCCGGGCGCCCCGCCCCCCGGGCCCGACTTCCGGGGCCCCACTCCCGCGGCCCGACTGCCGGGCGTCCCGGGTGCCGGGCGCCCCGAGTTCGGGCGCCCCGAGTTCGGGCGGCCCGAGTACGGGCGTCTCGGGCGCCGGGAGCCTCGGCACCCGGCCTCCAGCCCCGCCGGACGGCCGGAGTGCCGGGCGCCCCGGCACCCGGCCCCGTGCGGACCGTGAGGCGGTTCTTCGTCAGGCTTCGGCCCGGACGTCGCCGCTGCCGTTGCTCTCCGCCCTGCCGGAGCCGCCCGCGAACTTCTCACGCAGTTTCCCGCCCAGGTCCCCGGCACCGCCCGCGATGTCGCCCACCAGCTTCATCAGCGGGTCCTTGCTGGTGCGAACCGACTCGGCGTAGTGGTTCGCGGACTCGCGGAAGGAGTCCGTGACGGAGGTGTCCTTGTCGTCCTCACGCCGCGGGTAGTGCCCGTCCATGATCCGCTGGTGGTCGCGGCTCTCGGCCCACTTCTTCAGCTCGGCGGCCCGCACTGTGGTGAAGGGGTGCGAGCGAGGCAGCACGTTCAGGATCTTCAGCACGGAGTCCCGGAGGTCGCCGCCGGCCTCGTACTCCTGCGCCTGCTCCAGGAACGCGTCCACGTTCATCTCGTGCAGGTGGTTGCCGCCGGCGATCTTCATCAGGCCGCGCATGGAGGCCTGGAGGTCCTGCCCCACCAGCAGCCCCGCCCGGTCCGCCGACAGCTCCGACTTGCGGAACCACTCCCGCAGGGCCGTCACGATCGCCATGATCGCGACATTGCCGAGCGGAATCCACGCGACCTTGACCGCGAGGCTCGTGAGGAACAGGAGCACCGTGCGGTAGACGGCGTGACCGGACAGCGCGTGGCCGACCTCGTGGCCGACGACCGCCCGCATCTCCTCCTCGTCCAGCAACTCCACCAGACCGGTGGTCACCACGATGATCGGCTCGTCCAGTCCGATGCACATCGCGTTGGGCTTCGGGTCCTGCGTCACGTACATCGACGGGACCTTCTCCAGGTCCAGGATGTAACAGGCGTCCCGCAGCATGTCGTTGAGATGCGTGAACTGCGCGTCGCTCACGCGCACCGAGTCGGAGAGGAACAGCAGCCGGAGACTGCGCTCCGGGAGCAGGCCGCTCAGTGCCTTGAAGACGGTGTCGAAGCCGCTCAGCTTGCGCAGCGCGACCAGTGCCGAGCGGTCCGCGGGATGTTCGTAGGCACGCGACGAGATGCCCGGGAAACGCCTGCGCTGCCGGCTCGGCACATTCTCGTGGTGGTTTTCGGTCATGGAAGCCCCCTGTTCGAACGAGATCCGCCTCGTCCCCCTGACGGACCCCAGACTAGGCGCTGAGGTTGCCTGCGGCGGGGGCCTGTGGATAACGCCTGGTTCGGCCGCGTGGATGTCGCAACCGCAGCGACAACGACTGAGTCGGCGTGAGCGTGCCCGGACCGCCCGCATACGATGTGCGCGAAGTCCCCGCTCCGACTCCCCATGGATAGGTCCTGCCGAAGATGAGCATCCACAGCGCCGCCCAGAGCCTCGTCACGCTCGCCGAGGGTTCCGAGCACGGTGGCAACCACGAAAGCCTCAGCCCGTACATCACCGGTGGCGGCGCCCTGCTCGTGCTGCTCCTGCTGCTGTGGGTCACCACCCGCTTCAACCGCGACCGCTGAGCCGGCGACGGCCGGGCCGGAGACCGCACGGACGGCCCGCCGGGCCGTGCCAGTAGGCTCTGCACGCATGGGAGACCAGAAAGTGCCCAGCAGCCCCGGCAAACGCCGTCTCGGAGTGATGGGCGGGACGTTCGACCCGATCCACCACGGACACCTGGTGGCCGCCAGCGAGGTGGCCGCCCTGTTCCACCTCGACGAGGTGGTGTTCGTACCGACCGGGCAGCCGTGGCAGAAGACCCACAAGACGGTCTCCCCGGCCGAGGACCGCTATCTCATGACGGTCATCGCCACGGCGTCCAACCCGCAGTTCTCGGTCAGCCGGATCGACATCGACCGCGAGGGGCCGACCTACACCATCGACACGCTGCGGGAACTCCGTGCCCTCAACAAGGACACGGACCTCTTCTTCATCACCGGCGCCGACGCGCTCTCGCAGATCATGCCCGGCTGGCGCAACGCCGAGGAGCTCTTCTCCCTGGCCCATTTCATCGGGGTCACCCGCCCGGGTCATGACCTCTCGGACGACGGTCTGCCCGAAGGCGGAGTGTCCCTGGTGGAGGTGCCGGCCCTGGCCATCTCTTCATCCGATTGCCGCGCCAGGGTCGCGGCGGGCGATCCGGTCTGGTATCTGGTGCCGGACGGTGTGGTGCGCTACATCGACAAGCGCCAGTTGTACCGGGGCGAATGAGCCACGGAGAGGGGCACCGGTGAACGACCAGCAGAACCCGTACGACCCGTACTACACGCCGCAGCCGCAGATCGTCGGCTACGACGAATACGGGCAGCCGGTGTACCAGCAGCCTCACCATCAGCAGCCGCAGCACCCGCAGCAGTACGATCCGTACGCACAGCACCAGGGTTACGGCTACGAGACCTACGCCCAGCCGGAGCATTCCCAGCAGCCCCAGCCCCAGCACTACGACGCCTACGGCCGTCCAGTGCAGCAGGGGCAACACGGGCAGCACGGGCAGGCCTACGGGTACGACGGCTACGCCGGGTACGACACCTCCCAGCAGTGGGCGGCGCCCCAGCAGCAGATGCCGCAGCAGGCCGCTCCCCGGCCCTCCGTCCCCCGGCCCGCGGCGGCCCCCCGCCAGGCGCCACCCCAGGCGCCGGTGGAGGCCCCCGCAGCCGCGTCGGTGCCCGGGCAGCGCCGCCGGTCCGGCGGGCCGTCCGAGGACCGTGAGTACCGCACCGAGCAGTTCTCGTTCGTCGAGGAGCCGGACGAGGACTCCGAAGACGTCATCGACTGGCTGAAGTTCACCGAAAGCCGCTCCGAGCGCCGGGAGGAGGCCAAGCGGCGCGGCCGCAACCGGGTCGTCGCCCTCGTCGTCGTCCTGGCCCTCGCGGTCGTGGGCGGTGTCGGCTACCTCTGGTCGGCGGGACTGCTCCCCGGTCTGGCCAAGGAGGAGACCAAGGCGGGCGGCACCGCCACGGGGCCGCAGAAGCGAGACGTGATCGTCCTGCATCTGCACAACACCAACAACAAAGACACGTCCACCGCCCTCCTGGTGAACAACGCCACCACCAAGCAGGGCACCACCGTGCTGCTGCCCAACGCGCTGTCCGTCGCCAACGACGACGGCACCACCACCACCCTCGGCAAGTCCGTCGACGAAGACGGTTCCACCGGCACACGCGAGGCCGTCGGAACCCTGCTCGGCACCAGGATCACCGGTACCTGGCGGCTCGACACCCCGTACCTGGAGAACCTCGTCGAACTGGTCGGCGGCATCGACATCACCACCGACACCCAGGTGCCCGGCGCCAAGAAGGGCGACCCCCCGCTGGTGCCCAAGGGCGAGAACCAGACCCTGAACGGCCGCATGGCCGTCGCGTACGCCACCCACCGCGGGTCCGGCGAGGCGGAGGCCGCCCAGCTGCAGCGGTTCGGCCAGGTCATGTACGGCGTCCTGCGGAAGATGTCGGACGACCCGCAGGCCGCGACCACCACGGTGCAGACGCTGGCGCAGATCCTCGACCCGTCGCTGCCCGAGAAGGACCTCGGCGCCTCGCTGGCGAAGCTCGCCGAGCACGCCAAGGTCGGCGACTACAAGACCGCCCTTCTGCCGGTCCAGCCGGACGGCACCCTCAGTGACGAGGCCGGCCGCAGTGTGGTCAAGGACATCCTCGGCGGCTCGGTCAGCGCGCCCGAGCAGGGCGCGGCCGTGCGCGTGGGCGTGAAGAACGCCTCCGGGAACGACGACGCCACCGAGGCGGCACGGATCGTTCTGGTCAACGGCGGGTACTCCGCGATCGACGGCGGCAAGGCGGAATCGGAGTCGTCGTCGCGGGTCGTCTACGGCGACGAGGCCCAGAAGGCGAAGGCCGTGGAGGTCGCCAAGACGCTGGGGCTGCCGGCCGACGCCGTGGAGAAGGGCAAGCCCGCAGCCAACGCGGACGTCACCGTCGTCCTGGGGCAGGACTACGAGGTCAAGTAATGGTTTGCCGGGCTGTCGGCGGTACGTGAGACCCTTGAGGTGTTCCCGACCGCCGACGAAAGCCTGCTTGTGACCGCCACCGACCGCTCCATCGAGCTTGTGACCGCTGCCGCCCAGGCGGCCGCCGACCGGCTCGCGCACGACATCATCGCCTACGACGTCAGCGACGTACTGTCGATCACCGACGCCTTCCTGCTCGCCTCCGCGCCCAGCGACCGCCAGGTCAAGTCGATCGTCGACGAGATCGAGGAGCGGCTGAACAAGGACCTGGGGGCCAAGCCGGTCCGCCGTGAGGGCGACCGCGACGCCCGCTGGATCCTCCTCGACTACGTCGACATCGTCGTCCACGTCCAGCACAGCGAGGAGCGGGTCTTCTACGCCCTGGAGCGGCTCTGGAAGGACTGCCCCGAGCTGCCGCTCCCCGAGGACGCCCGGCAGACGCGCGGCAAGGCGGAGGAGCACGCCCGCCTCACCGGCGCCGAGGGAGCGGACGGTGAGCTGAGCTGAGCGGCAGCAAGGGCGGCAGGGGCCGCCGGATCGTCCTGTGGCGGCACGGCCAGACTTCCTGGAACCTGGAGCGCCGTTTCCAGGGCTCGACCGACATCGAACTGACGGAGACCGGCGTCGCCCAGGCGCGCCGGGCCGCCCGGCTGCTCGCCGCGCTGAAGCCGGACGCGATCATCGCCTCCGACCTGAAGCGGGCGGCGGCCACGGCCGGTGAGCTGGCCGCGATCACCGGTCATCACGTCAACCACGACTCCGCCCTGCGCGAGACCTACGCGGGCGAGTGGCAGGGCCTCACGCACGACGAGATCCTCGCGCGGTACGGCGAGCAGTACGCCGCGTGGAAGCGCGGCGAGCCGGTGCGCCGGGGCGGCGGTGAGCTGGAGACCGAGGTCGCCGAGCGGGCCGCACCCGTGGTGCTGGAGCACGCCGACAAGCTGCCCGACGACGGCACCCTCGTCGTCGTCAGCCACGGCGGCACGATCCGCACCACCATCGGCCGGCTGCTCGGCCTGGAGGCCCACCACTGGGAGGGTCTGGGCGGTCTCTCCAACTGCTGCTGGTCCGTGCTGGGCGAGGGCGCGCGTGGCTGGCGGCTGCTGGAGCACAACGCCGGCACCCTGCCGGAACCGGTCCTCGGAGACGACGACTGACCCGGATTTCACTTTCCGGCAGGTCACAGGCTAAAGTTCTTCTTGTTCGCAGCGCGGAGCGCGAAGAACACGAGGGGCTATAGCTCAGTTGGTAGAGCGCCTGCATGGCATGCAGGAGGTCAGGAGTTCAATTCTCCTTAGCTCCACAATCACCGGATCCCGTCCCCACAGGGGGCGGGATTCGTGCTTTCCCCGGCCGCTCAGGCGCGCAGCCGCTGGATCGCCCGCCGGCTCTCCTCATCGTTCGGGGTGTACGCCACCAGCCGGCACTCCGGCATCCCGTTGATCGACAGCGACACCGACGTCATCCGCACCTCGCCCACGATGTCGTGCCGGAAGACCTTCACACGCGGCCCCGGCGGCAGGACGTCCCCGCTCGCCCACAGCCTCGCGAAATACGGGCTGGCGGCCGACAGCCCGGCTATGAACGACTCCCAGGACGGCTCGCCCACATGCCGTCCGTACGCCCCCCGCAGCTGCGCCACCATCAGGGGCAGCTCGGTCTCCTTGTTCACCACCGGGCAGCACGCGTCGGGCACGGTGAACAGCGTCCACAGCACATTGCGCGGGGAGGACGGCTCGTGGTCGGGCCGCACGAACAACAGCCGGTAGGCCCGGTTGGTGGCCAGGACGTCGTACCGGGCGTTGTAGACCACGGCCGGGTGGGGGTCGAGGGCGTCGAGGATGCCCTGGATCTCCTCGCTCACCGCCGCGACGTCCACCGTCCGGTCCGGCACGTACGGCACCTCCGCCAGGTGGTACAGGTGCTCCCGCTCGGGCTGGTCGAGCCGGAGCGTGCGCGCCACCGCGTCCAGAACCTGGGCCGAGGCATTGATCGGGCGGCCCTGTTCCAGCCAGGTGTACCAGGTCACGCCCACACCGGAGAGCTGGGCGACCTCCTCACGGCGCAGCCCGGGTGTGCGGCGGCGCAGCCCCGCGGGCATGCCGACATCGGCGGGTGTCACCCGGGCCCGGCGGCTGCGCAGGAACGCGGCCAGCTCCGGTCGGCGGCGCTGCGACACCGTCGCCGGGCCCTGTCCCCGGGCCCCCGCCTGCGCTTCCTGTGCCATCGTCGTCATCCCCCCATGCTCGACGGCTCGCCCCGCCCTTGCCAGGTATTGCCAGTACCAGCATCCGGAGGCTCTCGTTACCCGTACCGGACCGCCGTCAGGCTCGACCCCATGACGACGACCACGACAACTCCTGTACTCAGTAAAGACGGTGGCACCGACAACCGGCCGTCCCTGCTGCTCGGCGTGGTCCTCGCGGCCCAGTTCATGGCACTGCTCGACGTCTTCATCGTCAACGTCGCCGCTCCCACGATCCGTACCGAACTTGCGGCCTCCGGCGCCGCGTTGCAACTGGTCATCGCCGGCTACACCATCGCCTACGCCGTCCTGCTGATCACCGGCGCCCGCCTCGGCGACCTCATCGGCCACCGGCGGACGTACCTCGCCGGCCTCGCCGTCTTCACGGCCGCCTCGCTCGCCTGCGGGCTGGCCGCCGGCCCCGGGCAGCTGATCGTGTTCCGGCTGGCCCAGGGGGCGGGTTCGGCGCTGATGATCCCGCAGGTCCTCAGCCTCATCCAGCGGAACTTCACGGGCGAGGCGCGGGCACGGGCGCTGGGTGCGTACTCCGCTGTCCTGGCGACCGGAGCCGCGGCCGGACAGGTGCTGGGCGGAGTCCTCGTCAGCGCGGACCTCTTCGGCACCGGCTGGCGGCCCATCTTTCTGGTGAACGTGCCGATCGGCCTGGCGCTCCTGGTCCTGGGCGCCCGGGTGCTGCCCCGGGACGACCGCGGGGCCCCCGAGCGGTCGCGCGGCCTGGACCTGCCGGGTCTGGTGCTGCTCGCGGGCGCGGTCTGTCTCTTCACCGTCCCCCTGGTCCTCGGCCAGGAGCGGGACTGGCCCGTCTGGTCCTGGTACTCGCTCGCCGCCTCGGCGGTGCTGTTCGCGGCCTTCTGCGCGTACGAGTCGCGCCTCGCGCGGCGGGGCGGCGCACCGTTGATCGCACCGCGCGTCCTGCGCGTGCCGGGCATGGGCCGGGCGGTGGCCCGGATCACGCTGGGCATGGCGGTCAACGCCGGTTTCCTGTTCACCATGACCCTGCACATCCAGGGTGGGCTCGGGTACAGCCCGCTGCGCGCCGGGCTGTCCTTCGCCCCCACAGCCGTGGTCTTCGGGCTCGTCGGGCTGACCTGGCGGCGCTGGCCGGCCGCCTGGCAGCGCGGCCTGGTGCCGGCCGGTTTCCTGCTGAGCGCGTGCGCGGCCGCGGCCGTGGGGCTGGAGCTGCGCGCCGGCGCGGGCCTGGGGGCGGCGGCGTTCGGGGCGTTCGCGGTGCTCGGAGCGGGGCTCGCCCTGGGATTCGGTCCCGTACTGACCGGCGCCCTCGCCACCGTGCGGCAGGAGGACGCCGCCGACGTCAGTGGCCTGCTCGCGACGGTCACCCAGCTCGGTCAGCTGATCGGCGTCGCGACCTTTGGCACACTCTTCCTGAGCCGTCTGAATACGCCGGGGGCGCATGCGTCCGCGGATGCGCTGTGGGTGTGCGCCCTCGCGTTGGCCGCCGCGTCGATCCTGGCAGCCTCGGTGGGGCTGGTGCGCCGACCCCGCTGACCCTCTTGCCGCGCCATGGCAGAATCGGACGGCCGGAGGGGGACGACGGCCCGGACGGGAGGGAGTGCGCGATGGCCGCGAGCAGTTTCGAGGAGGCCGGTGCCAGACTCGCCGAGGCCGAAGTGCGCGCCGGTCTCAGCTGCCCCTCGTGCGGCTCGTCCCATGTCGCCCAGGTACTGGGGGACAACGGTGGAGTGTCCTATGTGTGCACGTCCTGCGGCCACAGCTGGAGCTGAGTAATGGGTGCACACAGGCGGAAATGCGACTGGTGCGGCAGCGGTACGCCGATCGTCCGTGACATGGATCCGGTCAATCCCGAGTACCAGTACTGGTGCGAGGAGTGCGCCAGGGCGCTGATCATAAAAGGCGACCCCATCGAGACCTACCGGGAACTCGAGGGGGAGCCCATCTACGGGCGTCTGCTCGACGAGCACTGCACCCTCAAGCGGTTCTACTCCTTCGCCACGGCCTGACGCGCCCGCCGGTCCCGCACCAGCGGCACCGCGAAATACGCCAACAGGGCCAGTCCCGCGAGCGTGTAGAGCCCTGACAGCAGCATCTGCCCGGCGTTCTGGTGCAGTTCGAGACGGATCGGGGCAGGCGCGTGTGGCACCCACCACAGGGCGAACGACCCGAAGAGCAGCCCTGCCGCCACCGTCCACCCCGGCCGCACGCGGGTCGCCAGCAGAACGAGCATCGGCACGCACCACACCCAGTGGTGCGACCACGAGATGGGGCTCACCAGCAGCGCCGTCGTCGCGCACGCCACCACCGCCACCGGCCGGTCCCCGCGCAGTGCCGCCAGTACCGCCACGGTGAGTCCGCCGACGGCCACCACGAGGGCCACGACCGCCCACCACAGACCCGGGTCGGTGGTGTGCATCAGCCGGGCCAGCACTCCGCTCAGCGACTGGTTCGCCGTCTCCTCCTTGCGGCCCACCCGGCTCGTCTCGAAGATCGCCTGCGTCCAGAAACGGCGTGAGTCGTACGGCAGGATCACCGCCGACGCCAGCGTCACACCGAGGAACACCCCGGTCGCCGTCGCGGCCTGGCGCAGCCACGCGTTCCACCGCCGGCCCTCCCCACGCGCGCGTGCCACCCCCACCAGCAACAGCATCACGACGAACAGCCCCGGTGTGAGTTTCACCGCAGTGGCGAGGCCGATTCCCACCCCCGCCCACCGGCTGCCTTCACGGCGGGTCAGGTCCCACAGCACCACCACGGCGATGAGCAGATTGATCTGGCCGTACCGCAGGGTCGTCCACACCGGCTCGCACCAGACCACGACGGCGGCGATCCACAGGGCCGCTCCCGGCCGGTCCCGGCCCACCAGACGCAGCGAGAAATGCACCAGGGCCAGCAGCAGGAGCAGGTTTCCGGCGGTGGCAAATGTGCGCATCTCGGGCACGCCGAGCAGAGTCAGCGGTGTGAACAGCAGCGCGGCGAACGGCGGATACGTCGTCGGAAGGTTCGCGGATGTGGCGCGCATCGCATAGAGATCGCCACCGGCCAGCACGGTTTCTCCCTCCGCCCGGTAGACGGAGAGGTCCAGCATCGTGACGTTGGCGGCACGCTGAGCCACCCAGAAAGCCGCAAAAGAGAGCAGACAGGCCGCTATGGCGGGGAGGGGCAGGCTCCGGATGCGGGCCCGCGCGGTCATGGTGACGGTCACGAAGGGCGACGCTACCGGCCAGAGCCCTACCGACCGTAAACGATTTGGTGAATCACCGGGGGGACCGTGTAATGTTCTCTGTGTCGCCGCGAGGGAAGCCCGCAAGGGAAACCGAGCAGGGCGGCACACCGCAAGGGGCTATAGCTCAGTTGGTAGAGCGCCTGCATGGCATGCAGGAGGTCAGGAGTTCAATTCTCCTTAGCTCCACAGAAATCAGGAAGCGGGCCATCCGAATCGGATGGCCCGCTTCCTTGTCTCCGTCAGTTCCGGCCGCTGCCCAGGGCCTTGCGGGTCACGCCACCCAGGGCCTTGCGGTTGGGGCCCGGCAGCGCGGGACGGTCGCGCTCACCCTGCTCCAGTCGGAGGGCCAGCTCGGGACACCGGCGGACCGCCAGCTGCGCCCGCTGCCGCAGATGCACCGGGACCGAGGCGTCCATCAGGACCGGGTAGCCGTCCCGGCCCATGCGGATCAGCTCGGGCACGATGTCCGCGCACAGGCCGTGGCCCTTGCAGAGCGTCCAGTCCACCGCCAGCTTCTCGCCGGACGGGATGGACTCCTCCGCCTCCTGGTAGCCCGGCTCGGGCAGGGGCAGCACACCGGTCGTGGGGCGCCCGCAGGTGCCGTGCAGGACATGGGCGGCGAGATCGTCCGTGAACGCGGCCAGCGTCGAGTTGAAGAAGCGCACGGAGCCATCGGGGTGCTTGCACACACCCCGGCCCTTCACGGCCTGTGTGACCTCGCGCAGCGCCTCCAGCGCGGCCGGGCCGCCGCCGTTCAGCACGTCGGACAGGCCGCCGGCCGCGGCCGGCAGCCCCAGCCGGCAGGGCCCGCACTGCCCCGCCGTCTCGGCGGCCAGCCAGTTGGCCACCCGCAGCGACTCGCCCAGCGGGCAGGTCTCCGGGCCGATCGGCAGGATCGCGCCGGCCCCCAGCGCGCCCCCCACGGCCTTCAGGGACCCCTGCGACACCGTCGCGTTGTGCACGGCGTTCGCGTCGATCCACTCGCCGTGGTAGCCGCCTGTGAGCACACCCTGCGGCAGCGGCGGCGCGCCGGCCAGCTGGAGCACGTACCGCAGCGGCACGCCCGTCGGCACCTCCACCACCATGGGCCGGGCCACGGCACCGGAGATCGTCAGCATGACGGTGCCCGGCTCGTTGTCCAGGCCCGTGTGGCAGTAGCGCCGGGCGCCGATCCGGGCGGCGATCGCGAGCTGGGCGAACGTCTCGGCGTTCGACAGCAGCGTCGGCGCGCCGCCCACGCCCGACTCCGCCGCCCGCTCCCGGCGGCCCGGCGGCTTCGAGGGACCGCCGTTGGCCGAGCGGATGACGGAGGACGCCTCACCGGACACCATCCGCTCCGGATTGCGGACCACACGCGCGCGCAGCTGCTGTCCGCGCCGGTCGGACAGTCCCCGCTCGGCCAGCGCGGCGCGTATGGATATCTCCGTGGAGTTGCGTGTCACCGCGACGATCAGAGTGCGGGCGCCGAGCGCCTCGGCGGCCAGCAGCGCACCGTCCAGGATCAGGTGCGGGGCACGGTTGAGCATCACCGTGTCCTTGCGGCAGGGCGGCTCGCCCTCACTGCCGTTGACCACGACGACCGGCCGCACACCGCGGCGGATCGCCGCCTTCGCCACCGCGCGCAGCTTCTTGCCGAAAGGGAAGCCGGCGCCGCCGCGGCCGCGCAGCGAGATGTCGTCCGCGAGCTGGGCCAGCCGCTCGCCGGGCATCGGTTCGAGCGGACCGTGCACCTTGAGGTGCATCTGCAGGTCCAGCCGCTCGACGAGGTCGAATCCCTGGGTGAGCTGGGGGAGGCCGACGACGCGGACTTCGGGGACGTCGGGGAGCGGGTCGTTCACGGGCGGTCTCCTGCGGGTGCGTTCCAGGGCTCACCGGCGGGCGGCTGCTGGAAGGGGCCGGGTGCGGACTCGGCGGGGTCGTACGAGGGCGGAACGGGGGACTGGGCGGGCGGCGGAGGGGACGGGGTCGGCCAGTAGCCGGGCCGGGTCGCGGGCTCGTCCTCGATGACGGGGAGCTCCTCCGTCATCGGCACGCGCTCGGCGAAGGGGATCTCCTCGGTCATCGGCATGCGCTCGGCGAACGAGTAGTCCTCGGTCATCGGTGTGCGCTCGGCGAAGGAGTACTCCTCCGTCGTCGGTACGCGCTCGGCGAAGGAGTACTCCTCGGCCGGCTGCACGCGCTCGGCGAACGGGACCTCCTCGGCCGGCTGCACGGTGTTGCCCAGCGAAACCGCCCGGTAAGCGGCCGAAATGCCCGCACCTGAGGTGGCGGGCGGAGGGAAGGCGGATTCGTATATCTGTGGCGAAGGCGCCGCCAGCGTGGGCTGGTCGCGGGGGCGGCCGAAGGACGGGTCCGGCGGCTCCGGCCGCATCGGCGGAGGCTCACGCCACAGCTCCTGCTCGAACTCGCGCGGGGGAGGTGTACGCGAGGGGGTGCGCTCCTCGAAGGACCGGGCGCCGGGGAGGTCCGTGGCGCCGGGCAGCGGCGACATGGACAGGTCGCGCCTCGAGGGATCGGCCTCGGCGGGGTCCCCACCGGGCCCGACCAGCGACAGGAACCGGCTGGCCACGCGGCTCTGGACCGGACGGGGCAGCAGCCGCAGGGACACGATCACCGCCACGCCGAGCAGCGCGAGGCTGTACAGGGTGGTCACCCACGCGGCCGCGGGGCGACCCGCGTAGAGCCCGTGGATCAGGGCGAAGCACCAGGCGGGATACGCCAGCATGTGCAGCGGCCGCCAGCGGGCGGCGATGTCGCCGCGCCCGGCCAGGGCGCTGCGTGCCGCGCCCGTGGACGCGGCGACCACCATCAGGAAGCCGGCCAGCGAGCCGAAGCCGATCAGCCCGGACGTGCCGGTGACACCGAGGCCGAAGGGGACGAGGGCCCCGATGAGCGCCACGTGGCCGAGGGACACCTTGACCGTGGCGTGCAGCAGCAGGAAGCCGAGGGAGGCGACGGCGGTGGTCCGGTGGATCGCCTGGGCGATCAGACGCTGGCGGACGGAGAGGAGAAGCCGGTCCGTGGCGAGCAGACCCCAGGCCACCGAGGCGGAGAGCGAGACGAGTGAGAGGACGCCGGTGGCGAAGTCCAGGGCGGCCCGGAAGCTGTCGCTCCCGCCGATCGCGAGCACCGGTATGAGGACCAGTGCGGCCGCGGACAGCCCGCCCTGCACCGGTCGGCTCATGCCGGCCTTCAGCGCGGGTGATGAGCGGATCTTGCGATGAGGGTTCATGGGGGGCGACTCCAGTGGTGCGGAAAAGAGGTCCCGTGGCCGCATGCTAAGTCGAGGCATACCAAGCAGTACGAGCTTTGGGCGTTTAGATCTCGGAACAGACGCAACTGACTTTGGGGTTGCCCTGGATAAGGTTGATACGCGGAGTAACCCCGGCCTGCTCGGACCGTCTCCCGCCCCGCCCGCCGGCGGCGAGACCCGATCCCGCCCCGTGGAACCTCGGTGCGGCTCTCACCTGGCCTGCGGTACCCTGACGCCATGCGTGCCGTACGCCTTCTGCTTAGCGAGCCGCGCTGATCAGTCCCGACGGGTCCGGAAACCCGATCGGCATCGGCGCGGCGTCCCCTCCTGTGCGAGGGGTTTTTTCGTTTCCGTATTCGCAGGCAGAGACGATCGATGGAGCTTCAAGGGATCATGAGCGAGACGAATTCCGCCGCCACGGACGTGGCCGCGCCGCACCGCTACACGGCGGCCATGGCCGCCGACATCGAGGCACGCTGGCAGGACTTCTGGGACGCCGAGGGCACCTACGAGGCGCCGAACCCGAGCGGTGACCTGGCCGGGGACCCGGCCGTCGTCGCACGCCCCAAGAAGTTCATCATGGACATGTTCCCGTACCCCTCGGGTGCGGGCCTCCACGTCGGCCACCCGCTGGGGTACATCGCCACCGACGTCTTCGCCCGCCACCAGCGCATGACCGGGCACAACGTCCTGCACACGCTGGGCTTCGACGCCTTCGGCCTGCCCGCCGAGCAGTACGCCGTCCAGACCGGCACCCACCCGCGCGTGTCGACCGAGGCGAACATCGAGAACATGAAGGTCCAGCTGCGCCGGCTGGGCCTGGGCCACGACAAGCGCCGGTCCTTCGCGACGATCGACCCGGATTACTACAAGTGGACCCAGTGGATCTTCCTGCAGATCTTCAACTCCTGGTACGACGACGAGGCCAGGAAGGCCCGTCCGATCGCCGAGCTGGTCGCCCAGTTCGAGAGCGGTGAGCGCGCCGTACCCGGCACCACGCGCGCGTGGAGCGAACTGACCGCAGCCGAGCGTTCCGACGTCCTGGGCGAGTACCGCCTGGCATACGCCTCCGACGCGCCGGTCAACTGGTGCCCGGGCCTGGGCACCGTCCTGGCCAACGAGGAGGTCACGGCGGACGGCCGCTCCGAGCGCGGCAACTACCCCGTCTTCAAGGCCAAGCTGCGCCAGTGGAACATGCGCATCACCGCCTACGCCGACCGGCTGCTGGACGACCTGGACGCGCTGGACTGGCCCGAGGCCATCAAGCTGCAGCAGCGCAACTGGATCGGCCGCTCCGAGGGCGCCCGGGTCGACTTCGCCGTCGGTGACGACGCCATCACCGTCTTCACCACCCGCCAGGACACCCTGTTCGGCGCCACGTACATGGTGCTGGCGCCCGAGCACGAGCTGGTCGAGAAGATCGTCCCGGCCGCCTGGCCCGAGGGCACCCACGACGTGTGGACGGGCGGCTACGCCACCCCGGCCGCCGCCGTCGACGCGTACCGCAAGCAGGCCGCGACCAAGTCCGACGTCGAACGGCAGGCCGAGGCCAAGGACAAGACCGGTGTCTTCACCGGCGCCTACGCCGTCAACCCGGTCAGCGGCGAGCAGGTCCCGGTCTTCATCGCCGACTACGTGCTGATGGGCTACGGCACCGGCGCCATCATGGCCGTGCCCGCGCACGACAGCCGCGACTTCGCCTTCGCGCGCGCCTTCGAGCTGCCGATGCGGTGCGTCGTCGAGCCGTCCGACGGTCGCGGCACCGACCCGGCCACATGGGACGACGCCTTCTCGTCGTACGACGCGAAGCTGGTCAACTCGGCCAACGACGAGGTCTCCCTGGACGGCCTGGGCGTCGTCGAGGCCAAGACCCGGATCACCGACTGGCTGCGCGAGCGCGGCATCGGCGAGGGCACCGTCAACTTCCGGCTGCGCGACTGGCTGTTCAGCCGCCAGCGGTACTGGGGCGAGCCCTTCCCGATCGTCTACGACGAGGACGGCGTGGCGCACGCGCTGCCCGAGTCCATGCTGCCGCTGGAGCTGCCCGAGGTCGACGACTACTCGCCGCGCACCTTCGACCCGGACGACGCCGACACCCAGCCGGAGACGCCGCTGTCGCGGAACGAGGACTGGGTCAATGTGACGCTGGACCTGGGCGACGGCCCCAAGAAGTACCGCCGCGAGACCAACACCATGCCCAACTGGGCCGGTTCCTGCTGGTACGAGCTGCGCTACCTGGACCCGCACAACTCCGCGCGGCTGGTCGACCCGGAGATCGAGCGGTACTGGATGGGGCCGCGCGAGGGGCAGCCGCACGGCGGCGTCGACCTGTACGTCGGCGGTGCCGAGCACGCCGTGCTGCACCTGCTGTACGCGCGCTTCTGGTCCAAGGTGCTGTTCGACCTGGGGCACGTCTCCTCGGCCGAGCCGTTCCACAAGCTGTACAACCAGGGCATGATCCAGGCCTTCGTCTACCGGGACTCGCGCGGCATCGCCGTACCGGCGGCCGAGGTCGAGGAGCGCGACGGCGGCTTCCACCACCAGGGTGAGAAGGTCAGCCGCGTTCTGGGCAAGATGGGCAAGTCCCTGAAGAACGCCGTCACCCCGGACGAGATCTGCGCCGAGTACGGGGCGGACACGCTGCGCCTGTACGAGATGGCCATGGGCCCGCTGGACGTGTCCCGGCCCTGGGACACGCGCGCGGTGGTGGGCCAGTACCGGCTGCTGCAGCGGCTGTGGCGCAACATCGTCGACGAGTCCACCGGTGAGGTCACCGTCGTCGACGCCGAGCCCGACGAGGACACGCTGCGCGCCCTGCACAAGGCGATCGACGGCGTCTCGCAGGACATGGCCGCGATGCGGTTCAACACGGCGATCGCCAAGGTCACCGAGCTGAACAACCACCTGACCAAGTCCGGCGCGCCGCTGTCCCGCTCGGTCGCCGAGCGCCTGGTCCTGCTGGTCGCGCCGCTGGCCCCGCACATCGCCGAGGAGCTGTGGCGCAGGCTGGGCCACACGGAGTCGGTCGTCCACCAGGACTTCCCGGTCGCCGACCCGGCGTACGTGGTCGACGAGACCGTGACCTGCGTCGTGCAGATCAAGGGCAAGGTCAAGGCGCGACTGGAGGTCTCCCCCTCCATCACGGACGCCGAACTGGAGGCGCTGGCCCTGGCCGACGCCGCGGTGGTCGCCGCCCTGGGCGGCGCGGGCATCCGCAAGGTCATCGCCCGGGCGCCGAAGCTGGTGAACATCGTTCCCGCGTAGCCGGAGCGCGCACCCGGCCCGGCTCCCGGGCTGGGTGTTTTCCCCTACGGGCAGGTTGGGGGTTCCGATGGAACCCACGACCTGCCCGTTCCGTTTACCGTGGAGGAATCACCGATGACATCGAGGGGACGTCCATGGAAGCCGCGATCATGATCTTGGCGCTGCTGTTCGTCGCCCTCGTCGCCCTGGGCGTCTACGTCACGGTGAAGGCGGTCGGGGCCGCGAAGCGCGGGGTCGACCGCACCATCACCCAGGCTCGGCGCACCGTGGAGGACACCACGCTCCGGGCGAAGAGCTACGGCGTGGGCGGCTCGGGCGGGGTGACCGCCGAGCTGGCCCAGCTGCGGCTGTCGCTGCGCACGTCGATGCGGGCGACACAGGATGCCCTGGAGGCGGGCGCGACCGAGGACGCGTCGCTGAAGGAGTCCCTGGACCTGTTCCGCCGGCTGAGTGCGCACGGCCACGAACTGGACGCCGACCTCAAGCGGCTGGAGCGGGACCCGGACCGTGCCAGGGTCGCCGCACAGCTCGGCGACCTGCGGGAGCGCACGGAGCGCATCACACACTCGGCGGACTCGCTGCGCTGGGCGGCGCGGGACCGGGCCCAGAAGTTCGCGGACGACGACCTGGCCTCCCTGAGCGCGCAGATCGACGTCGAGGCGAGCGCCCTGCGGCACTGGTCGGAGCGTGCGGAGGACGCCGCTTCCGCATGGCCGGAGACGGCCGGCGAGCAGCCCTCCCCGAAGGCTTCGCGGCAGCCCTCCCAGCAGCCTTCGCAGCAGGCCCCCCGGCCGACCGCGGCCCCCGGCGACCCGTCCGACACACCCCGGGCGATCACGGCACGCGACCCCCGGCAGCAGGGCGTCTACTCCTGGCAGAAGACGACGCGTCCGGAGACCACGAACTGACTTGAATCGATCAAGGGGCAGGGGTGGGCTGCCGTCCGGCGCCCCCTGCGGGTAACCTCCCGCTCATGTCCCGCCATGTCGCGATCGTCACCGATTCCACGGCCTACCTGCCCCCGCAGGCGATGGCGCGGCACGGCATCACCGCGGTGCCGCTGACCGTCGTCATCGGCGACCGGGCGTACGAGGAAGGCACCGAGATCTCGGCGCGGTCGCTCGCCCTCGCCCTGCAGAAGCGCCGCTCGGTGACCACATCCCGGCCCAGTCCCGAACTGTTCGCGGAGACCTACCGGGCGGCCGCCGAGCAGGGCGCCACGGGGATCGTCTCGCTGCATCTGTCGGCCGAGTTCTCGGGTACCTACGACGCCGCCGTGCTGGCCGCCAAGGAGGCGCCGGTGCCCGTGCGCGTCGTCGACACCGGGATGGTCGCCATGGCGCTGGGATTCTGCGCGCTGGCCGCCGCCGAGGCGGCGGAGGCGGACGGCACCCTGGACGACGCGGTGGCCGCGGCGGAGAAGCGGGCCGCCGGCACTTCCGCCTATTTCTACGTCGACACGCTGGACTACCTGCGGCGTGGCGGTCGCATCGGCGCGGCCCAGGCCCTCCTCGGCTCGGCGCTCGCCGTCAAGCCGTTGCTGGAACTGGACGGCGGCCGCATCGAGTTGCGCGAGAAGGTGCGCACGGCGTCCAAGGCCATCGCCCGGCTGGAGGAGATCGCCGCCGACGGGGCGGGAGCGAGCCGGGTGGACATCGCCGTGCACCACCTCGCCGCGCCGGAGCGCGCCGCCGCGCTCGCGGACCGGCTGCGTGAACGCGTCCCCGGCCTCGCCGATCTGCACGTCAGTGAAGTGGGTGCGGTCATCGGCGCACACACCGGCCCCGGTCTGCTCGCCGTCGTGGTCTCGCCACGGTGAGTCACCCGTTCGGGTGGCCGAGTTTTCCACAACGGGACGGTTTTCCACGGAATTTGAGGGCGCCGAGCGAGTGAGGGCGGATGTGCCTACCGTGCTGAGACATGGCGCTTCGAACACGCACACTCGCTTCCACGTCCGCTGCCACATCCTCGTCCGCCCCCTCCGGGGCCGCCGCGACGAGCGGCCCCGGACGAGCCCGGGGATCCGACGGCCGTGCCCGCGCCCGCGCAAGACGCCGTATGCGGGGCAGGCACGCGGCCGAGGACCCTTCGTCGGCTTCGCGCAGGCGCGCGGACGCGCTCTTCGAAGGGGCGCGGAGGTATGGGACCCACCCGCCGCCCGACGGGGCGCGACCGGTGTCCGGTGCGGCCCCGCCGCGGTGCGACGCGGGCTCGCGGCCGGCCGACGCGCTCTCATGGCCGGGCGAGGCGGCTCCACCGCCGGGCGAGGCGGTCTCAGGGCCGGCCGATGCGGCTCCACCGCCGGGCGAGGAGGAGGCGGGCGCAACCGATTCCGGCACGGCCCCCGCGGGCGATGCGGCGGAGGAACGGCCGCTCGGGCGCGGTGAGCGGTGGCGGCTCGCGCTGCTGGAGCGCCTGCCGCTGTGGGTGCGGTCGCGGTGCGGCCTGGAGCCGAGGTCGCTGGCCGCCCTGGCCGTGGTCCTGAGCGTCGCCGCGATGGTCGCCGGGCGGTACTTCTGGGCAGGCCGGCCGGAGCTGGTGCGCGCACCCGAGACGGTCGGGGAGGCAGCGCCCGCGCTGACCGGAGAGGCCACGCCAGGTCCAGGTCCTGGTGCGCGTCCCGGGCCGGGTCCGGACGAGGGGGAGAGGGCCGCGGATCCGCCGCGCACCGTCGTCGTCGACGTGAGCGGGAAGGTGGCGCGGCCGGGCGTGCTGCGGCTGCCCGCCGGGTCGAGGGTCACGGACGCGCTGCGCGCGGCGGGCGGCGTGCGGCCGGGAACGGACGTCACGGCGCTCAACCGGGCGCGCGTGCTGATGGACGGGGAACAGGTGGTCGTGGGGCTGCCCGCCCCGCCGGGGCAGCCCGGGCCGGCCGGGGCGGCCGGGCCATCCGGCGGGGGTGCTGCCCCCGCCGGACCGGTCAGCCTCAACAGCGCCACCGTGGAGCAGCTCGAAACGCTGCCCGGCGTCGGGCCGGTGCTCGCCCAGCACATCGTCGACTACCGCACGCGTCATGGGGGCTTCCGGTCGGTCGACGAGCTGCGCGAGGTCAACGGGATTGGCGAGCGCCGGTTCGCGGACCTCCAGCCCCTCGTGCGGCCATGACGCGGTCGGCGGTCCACGCCGCCTCCGGTCACCGGCTGGGAGCCGCCGATCCGCGCCAGGAAGGCCCGGTCGATCTGCGCCTGGTGGCCCCGGCGCTCGCGGCGTGGGGAGCGGCCGTGCTCGCCCTCGGCGCGCCCGGCGAGTGGACGGCGACGGGAGTGGCGCTCTGCCTGGTGGCGGCGCTCGCGACCCTGGCCTTCGCCGGACCGGCGTGCACACGACCGGCGCTCGTGAGGCGGTCGAGGCCGTCAGCCCGGCCGTCCACCGGGCCACGATCGGCCAACGTGGTGGCGTGCGCGGCGGTGTTGCTGTGTGCGGCGGCCGGCGCGGCGTCCGCCGGACTGCACGGAGCCGATCTGCGCAGAGGACCGCTGCCGGGCCTGGCGAGGGAGTACGCGCGGGTCGACGCCGAGGTGACGGTGACCTCCGACCCCCGGCCCGTCCGGCCGAAAGTGCGCGGCGCGCGGATGGCGCCCGGGTACCTCGTTCTGGACGCCGAGGCGACCCGCGTCACGGCGCCGGACGGGACCGTGACCAGCATCCGTACCCCGGTTCTGGTGATCGTGCCGCCCGGTGCCGGTCCCGGCGCGTGGACGCGGCTGCTGCCCTCGACGCGGCTGCGGCTGGCGGGACGGCTGGCGCCGCCCCAGCGGCCGGGTGATCCGTTCGCGGCGGTCGTGCGCGCCGGCGCCGGCCCACCGCGGATCGTCGGAGCGCCGAATGTCCTCCAGCGAACGGCCGGCGGGCTGCGGGCGGGACTGCGGGACGCGACCGGGGGGCTGGCGCCGGACGCCCGGGCGCTGCTGCCCGGGCTGGTCGTGGGCGACACCTCGCGCATCCCGGCCGACCTGCACGAAGCGTTCGAGGCGACCGATCTGACTCATCTTCTGGCAGTGTCCGGATCCAACCTGACCATCGTTTTGCTTCTGCTCATCGGGGCGCCCGGCACGGCCGCGAAGGCGGAACGCGGTGGGCTCGCGCCGCGGCTGGGACTCTCGCTGCGGACGACCGCGCTGCTGGGCGGGGGCCTCACGCTCGCCTTCGTCGTGGTCTGCCGACCCGATCCGAGCGTGCTGAGGGCCGCCGCCTGCGGTGCGATCACGCTGCTCGCCATCGGCACCGGCCGTCGCAGATCGCTCGTGCCCGCCCTGGCGGCGGCCGTGCTGCTGCTGGTGCTCCACGACCCGTGGCTCGCCCGCAGTTACGGCTTTCTGCTGTCGGTGCTGGCCACCGGCGCGCTGCTGACCGTCGCACCGGTCTGGAGCGCACGGCTGCGACGGCGTGGCGTGCCGCCGAGGATCGCCGAGGCGCTGGCCGCCGCGGCCGCGGCGCAGGCGGTGTGCGCCCCGGTGGTGGCCGTCTTCGCGGCCCGGGTGAGCCTCGTGGCGATCCCGTGCAATCTGCTCGCCGAGGTCGCGGTGGCACCGGCGACCGTGCTCGGGTTCGCCGTTCTCGCCACCGCACCGATCGCGATGCCCCTGGCCCGGCTGCTCGCCGGATGCGCGGAGTGGCCGGCCGAGTGGATCGCCGCTGTGGCCCGTGCCGGTGCCTCGCTGCCAGGGGCGCAGACGGACTGGCCGGGCGGCTGGTGGGGCGGTCTGCTGCTCGCGGGTCTGACGGTGCTCGTGATGGTGGCGGTGGTCGGGGCGCGGCGGCTGCGGCACCGCGGCTGGCTCGCCGCCGCGTCCGCCTCGGTGCTGCTGCTCGCCCTCGTGCGGCCCGCGCCCCTGACCAGGATCGTCACCGGATGGCCGCCCGAGGGCTGGGTGTTCGCGATGTGCGACGTGGGCCAGGGTGACGCGACGGTACTCGCCGCCGGTGACGGAGCGGCCGTGGTGGTGGACGCCGGGCCTGATCCGGTGCCCGTCGACCGGTGCCTGAGCGACCTCGGCGTCAGCCGGATCCCCCTCGTGGTGCTCACACACTTCCACGCCGACCATGTGGCGGGCCTGCCGGGCGTACTGCGCGGCCGGGCCGTCGGGGCGATCCAGACGACCGGGCTTCACGATCCGCCGGACCAGGCGGCGTTCGTCCGCAGGACGGCCGCCACGGCGGGCGTGCCGATCGTTCCGGCGGTTCCCGGCGAGCGGCGCCGGGCCGGGCCGCTCGACTGGCGGGTGCTGTGGCCCGGCCCGGCGCCCGGCAGGCCGGGCGCCGGGTTCACGGCGGGGCCGGGCAGGGCGGCTCCCGGCAGCGGGGTGTGGCGCGTTCCGGAGGGCCCGAACGACGCCAGCGTCACCCTGCTCGTCCGCACCGCCGGGGGCGTGACCCTGCTACTCCTGGGTGATCTGGAGCCACCCGCTCAGCAAGGGCTGCTGCGGGCCCATCCCGGACTGCGGCCGGTGGACGTCCTCAAGGTCGCCCATCACGGTTCGGCGTACCAGGACCCCCACCTGATGCGCACGGTGCGGCCCCGCCTGGCGCTGGTGTCGGCCGGACGTGACAACCCGTACGGCCACCCCTCCCCGCGAACGGTCGGCGCCCTGCAAGCCGGGGGAGCGGTGGTGCTGCGGACGGACCGGGACGGGGCGATCGCGGTGACGGGCTCCGGGGAGCGCCTCGGCGCCGTCCCGCGGCAGCGCGGCGGCCGGTCACCTCCCCGGACGTGACGCTCGCCGGCCGCGGTTGGGCAGGGAAGGTGACCGGGCCGGGGCCCGCGCCCTCGCGGATCGCGTCACACGAGCCACTCGCCGTCCCGCATCAACTCCCGCTCCCGCAGCTCGTTCTCCTCACGCCACGCCTTGACGGACCGGGGCACCACCCGCAGGTAGATCCACGCCGCGCGGTCCCGGGGGTCCCACCGGAGCTTCTCCGCGAAGGCGTCGGCCGACGCCGTGGGCAGGTCGCCGCCCTCGACGGCCTCGGCGGTGCCCTCGATCAGGACCACGTCACGCGTGTGCCCGAGAGAGAGCCGGACTTCGCCGCCCGGGGTGAGGTTGCGGGCGGTCGGGTTGGTCCGCTTCGTCGACATCAACAGTGTGCCCCGGTCCCACACGAAGGACAGCGGTACGAGGACAGGGCCGCCCGCGGCGGACGCGGTGGCCACCCAGACGTCCTCGTCCTTCTCCAGCCTGGCCAGTACGTCCTGTTTGCGCTGCTCCCGGCTGCGGGCCGGCTCGTGGATCGTCATGGCCGCACGCTAGCGGCGCGGCCCGCCGGTGTGCCTCGGGCATCGGCCCTAGGACCGGCGCCGTACGTCCGGTGTGAAGAATGGAGCGGTGAGTGATGTGAGACATGTGCTGGTGCTGCCCGATCGCGACTCCGCGGAGGAGGCCGCCGAAGCGCTCGGCGACCGCTTCGGCGTGAGGCACGAGCCCCAGTTGGTACGGGACGCGCTGGCGGGCGAGGACGATGCCGAGGACGCCCAGTGGCTGGTGGTGGTGGAGGACCCGGAGGGCCGGCTCGTGGCCGCCGAGCTGGACGAGTTCGCGGCCGAGTGGGACGGCTGGCGGGAGGAGCCATAGGGCGTGTTTCGGAAGTCCCGTCCGGCCGGGGGCGTCTGGCACGCACGCTCGCGGGGTAGGTGGGGCGGCGGCGGGCGGAGCCGGCTGTCAGCGGTCCGTGCGATGCTGGTTCGCGATGGCCACCAGAAAGAATCCCACCGATGACCCGCTGGCTTCCGTCACCCTCGCCGTGGGCCAGGAGGAGCTGCTCCTCGACCGCGCGGTGCAGCAGGTGGTGGCGGCGGCCCGCGCCGCCGACGCCGACACGGACGTCCGCGACCTGACGCCCGACCAGCTGCAGCCCGGCACGCTCGCCGAGCTGACGAGCCCCTCGCTCTTCGCCGAGCGCAAGGTGCTGGTCGTGCGGAACGCGCAGGACCTCTCCGCGGACACGATCAAGGACGTCAAGGCGTATCTCACCGCGCCCTTCGAAGAGATCGCGCTCGTGCTGCTGCACGCGGGCGGCGCGAAGGGCAAGGGCCTGCTGGACGCCGCGCGCAAGGCCGGCGCGCGGGAGGTGGCGTGCCCGAAGACCACCAAGCCGGCGGAGCGACTGACCTTCGTGCGCGGGGAGTTCCGCGGGCTGGGGCGGTCGGCGACGCCGGAGGCGTGCCAGGCGCTCGTCGACGCGATCGGCAGCGACCTGCGGGAGCTGGCGAGCGCGGTGTCCCAGCTGTGCGCGGACGTCGAGGGGACGATCGACGAGTCGGTCGTCGGCCGGTACTACACGGGCCGCGCGGAGGCCTCCAGCTTCAATGTCGCCGACCGCGCGGTGGAGGGGCGGGCGACAGAGGCGCTCGAAGCCCTGCGGTGGTCGTTGTCGACGGGTGTCGCGCCCGTGCTGATCACCAGTGCCCTGGCCCAGGGGGTGCGGGCGATCGGGAAGCTCTCCTCGGCGCGCGGCGGGCGGCCCGCAGACCTCGCCCGCGAGCTCGGCATGCCGCCCTGGAAGATCGACCGCGTGCGCCAGCAGATGCGGGGCTGGACGCCGGACGGCGTGGCCATGGCGCTCCGCGCGATCGCGGAGGCGGACGCGGGCGTGAAGGGCGGCGGCGACGACCCGGAGTACGCGCTGGAGAAGGCGGTCGTCACGGTCGCCCGAGCGGCGCGTCGCCGCTGAATGCGCGCGGAGCTGCCGCCCCACGACGCAGTACCGCCGTGCCGCCCCCCGCGCCTGGTTGTCTCTGGGGCTGCGCCCGCGCCCGCTGAGTGGCGGCTCCGCGCCGCGCCCGCCGAGCGCCGGTAGCTCGACCCGCGCCTGGTTGTCTCTGGGGCTGCGCCCGCGCCCGCTGAGTGGCGGCTCCGCGCCGCGCCCGCCGAGCGCCGGTAGCTCGACCCGCGCTTGGTTGTCTCTGGGGCTGCGCCCGCGCCCGCTGAGTGGCGGCTCCGCGCCGCGCCCGCCGAGAGCCGGTAGCTCGCCCCGCGCCTGGTTGTCTCTGGGGCTGCGCCCGCGCCCGCTGAGTGGCGGCTCCGCGCCGCCTCCGCCGAGAGCCGGTAGCTCGCCCCGCGCTTGGTTGGCTTCAGGGTTGAGGCGCCGCGTCCCCCGAGCGGCAGCCTCGCGCCGCCCTCGCCCCGCGCCGCCCTCGCCCCGCGCCCTTGAGCCCGCCCCGTGCCTGGTTGGCTCCGCGGTTGGGGCGCCGTGTCCGCTGAGTGGCAACCTCGCGCCACCCTCGCCCCCCGCCCCGTGCCGGCAGCCGCCCGTGCCGGGAGCCCTCCCCGCGCGGTAGCCCTGGCCGCGGCGGGAGCGTGGCCCGTGGGGGCCCGCTCGGGTGCGTACGGCCCGGCATCAGGCTGCCCGCTCGTCCCCGACGCATGTGCCCTCCGAACCACCCGCGAGTCAGGCCCGCGGGGCCGTCAGCCGCATGCCGCGGCGGACGCAGCCCGGCGTACCCCGCCCCGCAGCCACCGGACCGCCACTACACAGGTGCGCCCGCGCCACGGAGGAACGCGGAACCACCTGCCCCGGAGCGGCCCCCGCCGGGAACGCCGAAGGCCCCGGCTTCGGCCTGGGGAAGGTCGAAGACGGGGCCTTCGGGTCACGATGTTCGTCCCGCACCCGCGTGGCGAACGCAGGCCGCGTGCGAGACAGGGGGCCGGTCAGGAGCGGATGAGAGGGCCCGCTTGGTCCGTTCCGGCGGTCAAATCAAGAGCTCAGCCCTGGAGGGAGGCAACCTTGGCAGCCAGCGCCGACTTCTTGTTGGCGGCGGCGTTCTTGTGGATGACACCCTTGGAGACGGCCTTGTCGAGCTTGCGGGACGCCTCGCGCGCGGCCGTGGTGGCCTTCTCGACGTCACCCGCGGCGGCAGCCTCACGGGCCTTGCGGATCGCGGTCTTGAGCGACGACTTGACGGCCTTGTTGCGCAGGCGCGCCTTCTCGTTCGTCTTGTTCCGCTTGATCTGGGACTTGATGTTCGCCACGAAAGAGCCTTTTCAGGTTCGTAAGGATTTCCTTGAGGTGTGCCCCGTCAGCTGAGAGGGCTACGAGACACAGCTGCCCAGGTTACCAGTCGCCCACCGGGCGGCCCAAACCGAGCGCCCGTCCCCGTCCGTGGGACCATGGAACCTACGTATCGATCCGACGTCGACCCGAGCAGAGACGCCC
This sequence comes from Streptomyces sp. STAM6, assembly GCF_054963715.1. Taxonomy (NCBI): domain Bacteria; kingdom Bacillati; phylum Actinomycetota; class Actinomycetes; order Kitasatosporales; family Streptomycetaceae; genus Streptomyces; species Streptomyces sp. STAM6. The sequence continues at coordinate 269,981 of NZ_JBUEFZ010000004.1, forward strand.
GGCGCCTCAAGAATCAGGACCCTGCGTGCCCGCGACCCCTACCCACGTGCCCGAGCCGAGCCGTACCGACCCGGCGCTGATCCGCAATTTCTGCATCATCGCGCACATCGACCACGGCAAGTCGACCCTCGCCGACCGGATGCTCCAGCTGACCGGTGTGGTCGAGCAGCGGCAGATGCGCGCTCAGTACCTCGACCGTATGGACATCGAGCGTGAGCGCGGTATCACGATCAAGTCCCAGGCCGTGCGTCTGCCGTGGGCGCCCACCACCGGACCCGGCCAGGGCAGCACCCACATCCTCAACATGATCGACACACCGGGGCACGTCGACTTCACCTATGAGGTGTCGCGGTCCCTGGCGGCCTGTGAGGGCACCATCCTGCTCGTCGACGCCGCCCAGGGCATCGAGGCGCAGACCCTGGCCAACCTGTACCTGGCCATGGAGAACGACCTCACCATCGTGCCGGTGCTCAACAAGATCGACCTGCCGGCGGCCCAGCCGGAGAAGTTCGCCGAGGAGCTCGCGAACCTGGTCGGCTGCGACCCGGACGACGTGCTGCGCGTCTCCGCCAAGACCGGCATCGGAGTGGAGGCCCTGCTCGACCGCGTGGTCAAGGACGTGCCGGCGCCGGTCGGCGTCGCCGACGCCCCCGCCCGCGCGATGATCTTCGACTCGGTCTACGACTCCTACCGGGGTGTCGTCACCTACGTCCGTGTCATCGACGGTCAGCTCAACAAGCGCGAGCGCATCCGCATGATGTCCACCGGCGCGACCCACGAGCTGCTGGAGATCGGGACGAACTCGCCGGAGATGCTCCCGGCCGACGGGCTGGGCGTCGGCGAGGTGGGCTACCTCATCACCGGTGTGAAGGACGTCCGGCAGTCCAAGGTCGGTGACACCATCACCACCCTGCACAAGGGTGCGACCGAGGCCCTCGGCGGCTACAAGGACCCCAAGCCGATGGTGTTCTCCGGCCTCTACCCGCTGGACGGCTCCGACTACCCCGAGCTGCGCGACGCCCTGGACAAGCTCCAGCTCAACGACGCCGCGCTGGTCTACGAGCCGGAGACCTCCGCGGCCCTCGGCTTCGGCTTCCGCGTCGGCTTCCTCGGCCTGCTGCACCTGGACGTGATCCGGGAGCGGCTGGAGCGCGAGTTCGGGCTCGACCTGATCGCCACCGCGCCCAACGTGGTCTACCGCGTGGTGATGGAGGACGGCACCGAGCACACCGTCACCAACCCGAGCGAGTTCCCCGAGGGCAAGATCAGCGAGGTGTACGAGCCGGTCGTACGCGCGACGATCCTCGCGCCGAGCGAGTTCATCGGCTCGATCATGGAGCTGTGCCAGACCCGCCGCGGCACCCTCCTCGGCATGGACTACCTCTCCGAGGACCGGGTCGAGATCCGCTACACCCTCCCTCTCGCGGAGATCGTCTTCGACTTCTTCGACCAGCTGAAGTCCAAGACCCGCGGGTATGCCTCGCTGGACTACGAGCCCACCGGCGAGCAGGCGTCCAGCCTGGTCAAGGTCGACATCCTGCTGCACGGGGACAAGGTCGACGCCTTCTCCGCCATCACGCACAAGGACGCGGCGTACGCGTACGGCGTGCGGCTGGTCGCCAAGCTGCGCGAGCTCATCCCGCGGCAGGCCTTCGAGGTGCCGATCCAGGCGGCCATCGGCTCCCGCGTCATCGCGCGCGAGACGATCCGCGCGATCCGCAAGGACGTCCTCGCCAAGTGCTACGGCGGCGACATCTCCCGTAAGCGCAAGCTGCTGGAGAAGCAGAAGGAAGGCAAGAAGCGGATGAAGATGGTCGGCTCCGTGGAGGTTCCGCAGGAGGCCTTCATCGCGGTGCTGTCCAGCGACGACTCCGCCGGTGGCAAGGGCAAGAAGTAACCTTCGCCCCGCCCCGCTCGAAAGCGCCCGTTCGGTCCACGGACGGGCGCTCTCGCATTCCGGAGCACCGGGCAGTCGTTATGAACCGGGAATGAACCGCAGGTCCGCCACCCCTTACGCGGCGGACCCCGGAGCTCTAACCTGATCCCGCTCGACGGTTACTCGCCAGTTAAACAATGCAGGTACCCCACACGCCCCACTCGTACAGCCCTGTCCCAGCCGCAGGCCAGGCCCGGAGGATGTCGTGAGCGACACACAGACCTTGATCGAGAACCGACCGCCCTCCGTGGCGAACCTCTTCCTTGAGCGCGTGGAGCGGACGCCCAACGCGGAGGCCTACCGCTACCCGGTGCCCTCCGCCACCGGTCAGGGCCCTGACGACTGGAAGACACTCAGCTGGGAACAGGCCGCCGACCGGGTCTTCGCGATCGCCGCCGGACTCGTCGACCTCGGCCTCCAGCCCGAGGAGCGCGTCGCGCTCGCCTCCGCCACGCGCGTGGAGTGGATCCTCGCCGACCTGGGCGTGATGTGCGCCGGCGCCGCCACCACGACCATCTACCCGCAGACGAACGCCGAGGAGTCGGCGTACATCCTCGCCGACTCCGAGAGCCGCGTCCTGATCGCCGAGGACGCCGCGCAGCTCGCCAAGGCCCGCGAGCGCCGAGCCGACCTGCCGAACCTGGCCCACGTCGTGGTGATCGACCCGGCGGGCGTCGAGGAGGACGCGGCCGACCCCGAGGGCTGGGTGCTCTCCCTCGCGGACCTGGAGAAGCGCGGCCAGGAGTACCTGGAGAAGAAGCCCGAGGCGGTCAAGGACCGGGTCGCCGCCATCTCCAGGACACAGCTCGCCACGCTCATCTACACCTCCGGCACCACCGGCCGCCCCAAGGGCGTACGGCTGCCGCACGACAACTGGTCGTACATGGCCAAGGCGATCGCCTCCACCGGCCTCATCAGCCAGGACGACGTGCAGTACCTGTGGCTGCCGCTCGCGCACGTCTTCGGCAAGGTGCTGACATCCGGTCAGATCGAGGTCGGGCACGTCACCGCGCTCGACGGCCGCGTCGACAAGATCATCGAGAATCTTCCGGTGGTCCAGCCGACGTACATGGCCGCCGTGCCCCGCATCTTCGAGAAGGTCTACAACGGGGTCGCGGCCAAGGCCCGGGCCGGCGGCGGCGCCAAGTTCAAGATCTTCCAGTGGGCCGCCGGAGTCGCCCGCGAGTACGCCAAGGTCACCCAGGACAACTTCCGTCGCACCGGCCGGGCGACGGCCCCCTTCGGCCTCACCACCAAGCACAAGATCGCCGACGCGCTCGTCTACTCCAAGCTCCGTGAGGCGTTCGGCGGGCGGCTGCGCGCCGCCATCTCCGGCTCGGCCGCCCTCTCGCCCGAGATCGGCTACTTCTTCGCCGGCGCCGGCATCCACATCCTGGAGGGCTACGGCCTCACCGAGTCCAGCGCCGCGTCCTTCGTCAACCCGGGCGAGGCCTACCGCACCGGCACGGTCGGCAAGCCGCTGCCCGGCACCGAGGTGCGCATCGCCGACGACGGCGAGATCCTGCTGCGGGGCCCCGGCATCATGGAGGGCTACCACGGGCTGCCGGAGAAGACCGCCGAAGTGCTGGAGTCCGACGGCTGGTTCCACACCGGCGACATCGGCGAGCTCTCCGCGGACGGCTACCTGCGGATCACCGACCGCAAGAAGGACCTGATCAAGACGTCCGGCGGCAAGTACATCGCGCCCGCCGAGGTCGAGGGACAGTTCAAGGCCGTCTGTCCGTTCGTCTCCAACATCCTCGTCCACGGCGCAGACCGGAACTTCTGCACCGCGCTCATCGCGCTCGACGAGGCCGCCCTCCTCGGCTGGGCGGAGGAGCACGGACTCGGCGGCAGGCCGTACGCCGAGGTCGTCGCGACTCCGCAGGTCGAGCAGCTGGTCCAGGGCTATGTGGACCGGCTCAACGAGGGGCTGCAGCGCTGGCAGACCATCAAGAAGTTCCGGCTGCTGCCGCGCGACCTCGACATCGAGCACGGCGAGTTGACGCCCAGCCTCAAGCTGAAGCGGCCCGTCGTCGAGCGTGAGTACAAGGACCTGATCGAGGAGATGTACGCCGGGACCAGGGAGTCCTGACCCTCCGTCACCACAGGGGCGGGGCGGGCCGGTCGATCCGGCCCGCCCCGCTCTCCGTGTTTTCGTGGCCATTGTCCGCCCACTTCGGTGACTCCACGCTTATGAGTGAGCTCGATCTGTCACCCTGTCGGTGTCCGGAGTACGAGCCGACCAGGAGCCGACAAGGAGCCACACGTGGTGTCCTTTCCGACACAGCGGGAGACCGGCGAGCTCTCCTCTCACGGGGCTGTACCGCCCGCGGGCCCGACCACGGCACGGACCAGTCTGCCGGGCAACCCGCTCGCGCCGGCCGCGGCCCGCCGGTTCGTCAGGGCCGCCCTCGCCGACTGGACCGGCCTCGCGCTGCCCGCCACCGCCGCCATCACCGACCGGGTCGCCGACGACGCCGTCCTCGCCGTCGACGAACTGGTCACCAACGCCGTCGTCCACGCCGGCACGACCGTCGAACTCCTCTTCCGGCTGGAGGAGCCCGCCGAGGCCCGCCCCGCGGCCCTCGTCCTCGAGGTCTCCGACCACCACCCCGCCCGGGCGGTACGCAACGAGCACGGGCCCGAGGAGAGCGGCGACGCCGAGTACGGCCGGGGCATCCAGCTCGTCGCCGCCCTCGCCGAATGCTGGGGCATCACCTACCGCCCCGGCCTCAAGACCGTCTGGGCGCGGCTGCCCCTCGACGGCTGGGACGCCTGCCCGGTGCCCGGCGGCGAGCCCGCCATCCAGCGAGGACTGCGCGCCGCCGAGATCCTCGCCCCCGCCCCCCGCAGGGCCGTCCGCGACGACTGCGCCTGGATCAGCCGCGGTGCGCCCGCCTTCCTCGCCGAGGCGTCCGACCTGCTCGCCGGACAGCTCGACGAGGACATGATCGCCGCGCTCGCCGGACAGCTCCTGGTGCCCCGGCTGGCCGACTGGTGCGCCTTCTGGCTGGAGGGCGAGGGCGGGGAGTGCGCCGCGCCCCGGCTCGCCCGCGTCTGGCACGCGGACGAGTCCGCGATCGAGAAGCTGCGCACGGACCTCCAGGACCACCCGCCGGGCACCCCGGAGCCCGCCCGCACCGGCCCGGTCCCCTGGCTGGCCGCCGCGCCTCCCGGCGCCTGCGACGAGGCCGTCCCCAGCGACGGCCCCGACACCGCTCCGGACGGCCGTCCCGACACCGGCCCGGACAGCGACGAGCACGGCACGGCCCTCGCGTACCGGCTGGTCGTGGGCGGCCGCGGGCTCGGCACCCTGATCGTGGGCCGCTGCGACCCGCTCCCGATCCCCGACGCCGTCAGTGCGCTCATCGAGGACTTCGCCCGCCGGGTGGCCCTCGCCATCGGCGCGGCCCGCCGCTACACCCGCCAGGCCACCATCAGCCGCGTGCTCCAGCGCGGCCTGCTGCCCAGCCAGGTGGCCCAGATCCCCGGCGTGGAGAGCCGGGTCGTGTACGAGCCGAGCGACGAGGGCCTCGCGGGCGGCGACTTCTACGACGTCTTCCAGGCGGGCACCGGCGGCCGCCGCTGGTGCTTCATGCTCGGCGACGTCCAGGGCAGCGGCCCCGAGGCGGCCGTCGTCACCGGTCTCGCCCGGCCCTGGCTGCGGCTCCTCGCCCGCGAGGGCCACGACGTCGGCGAGGTCCTCGACCGGCTCAACCGGCTGCTCCTCGACGACGCCACGGAGGCCGCCGAGGCCGCCGCCCTCATGGGTGCCGTCGCCGGCGGCACCGAGCCCCCCACCGATGGACCGGCCCAGTCACGGTTCCTCTCGCTGCTGTACGGAGAGCTGGTCCCGCTCCCGGAGGAGGACGGCGGAGGCGCCCGCTGCACCCTCGCCTGCGCCGGGCACCCCCTGCCCCTGCTGCTGCACCCCGACGGCACGGTGACGCCCGCCGCCACGCCCCAGGTGCTCCTCGGCGTCGTCGACGACGTGGGCTACGAAAGCAGCACGTTCCACCTCGCCCCCGGGGACACCCTCCTCTGCGTCACCGACGGCGTCACCGAGCGGCGCTCCCGGAGCGGCCGCATGTTCGACGACGGAGACGGGCTCGCCCGTGCACTGGCCGACTGCGCGGGCCTGCCCGCCCGGGACGTCGCCGACCGCATCCACCGTGCCGTGCACGCCTTCGGCGAGGCGCCCGTGCGGGACGATCTCGCCCTGCTCGTGCTCCACGCCCAGTGACCTCCGCGGTGACGGACAATGGGCGGTATGCCTTCCGTACTGCCCGATGGTGAGCCCATGCCCGAGGACGGCGCGCTGCCCGCGTCCGCCCTGCTCGGGGCCGGCGAGCGGCCGCTCGGGTTCTATCTGCACGTCCCGTACTGCGCCACGAGGTGCGGGTACTGCGACTTCAACACCTACACCGCGACCGAGCTGCGCGGCTCCGGCGGCGTCCTCGCCTCCCGCGACAACTACGCCGCCACCCTGACCGACGAGATCCGCCTGGCCCGCAAGGTGCTGGGCGACGACCCCCGGCCGGTACGGACGGTCTTCGTCGGCGGAGGTACGCCGACGCTGCTCGCCGCCGAGGACCTGGTGACGATGCTGGGCGCCGTCCGGGACGAGTTCGGCCTCGCCGACGACGCCGAGATCACCACCGAGGCCAACCCCGAGTCGGTCGACCCGGCCTACCTCGCCGCGCTCCGCGAGGGCGGCTTCAACCGGATCTCCTTCGGCATGCAGAGCGCCCGGCAGCACGTCCTGAAGGTCCTCGACCGGACGCACACCCCGGGCCGGCCCGAGGCGTGCGTCGCCGAGGCCCGCGCGGCCGGCTTCGAGCACGTCAACCTCGACCTGATCTACGGCACGCCGGGCGAGAGCGACGACGACTGGCGGGCCTCCCTGGACGCGGCGATCGGGGCCGGCCCCGACCATGTGTCGGCGTACGCCCTGATCGTCGAGGAGGGCACCCAGCTGGCCCGGCGCATCAGGCGCGGCGAGGTGCCGATGACGGACGACGACGTCCACGCCGACCGGTACCTGATCGCGGAGGACGTGCTCTCGCGCGCCGGTTTCGCGTGGTACGAGGTGTCCAACTGGGCCACGTCGGAGGCCGGGCGTTGTCTGCACAACGAGCTGTACTGGCGCGGCGCCGACTGGTGGGGCGCCGGGCCGGGGGCCCACAGCCACGTCGGGGGCGTGCGGTGGTGGAACGTCAAGCACCCCGGCGCGTACGCGGCGGCGCTCGCGGAGGGCCGGTCGCCCGGCGCCGGGCGCGAAGTCCTCTCGGAGGAGGACCGGCGCGTGGAGCGGGTGCTGCTGGAGCTCCGGCTGCGGGAGGGGGTCGAGCTGGGGCTGCTCAAGGCCGCGGGCCTGGCCGCGGCCCGCAAGGCTCTCCAGGACGGGCTGCTCGCGCCCGAGCCGTACGCGTCGGGGCGCGCGGTCCTGACGCTGCGCGGGCGGCTGCTCGCCGACGCGGTCGTACGGGACCTGGTGGACTGACCCCCGGGGCCCGCTCGCCGGGCGACCGGCACCCCCGCCACGGCGGGGACCACGCCCTGCGGGGCGGAGTCGACGAGCTCGTCGACGCCCCCCCGCATCCGCGGGGAAGACCGCTGCCCCGAGGGCCGACGACCGTCCGGGGCAGCGGTCACAGGCGCTCGGCGTCGCCGGCCGTCACATGGTCGATCAGTCGCTCCACGGCGCCCAGGAGCGCCGGTTCGAGGTCCTTGTAGCTGCGGACCCTGGAGAGGATGTGCTGCCAGGCCGCGCCCGTGTTCTCCGGCCGGCCCAGGGCGCGGCAGACGCCCTTCTTCCAGTCCTGCCCCGGCGGGACCGTGGGCCACGCGGGGATGCCCACGGACGACGGCTTCACCGCCTGCCACACGTCGACGAACGGGTGGCCGACCACCAGGGTGTGGGGGTCCGAGACTTGCGCCGCGATACGGGACTCCTTGGAGCCCGGCACCAGGTGGTCCACCAGGACACCCAGCCGGGCGTCCGGGCCCGGACCGAACTCGCGCACGATGGCCGGGAGGTCGTCGACGCCCTCCAGGTACTCCACCACGACGCCCTCGATGCGCAGGTCGTCGCCCCACACCCGCTCCACCAGCTCGGCGTCGTGGCGGCCCTCCACATAGATCCGCCCGGCGCGCGCCACCCGCGCGCGGGCGCCGGGGACGGCGATCGAGCCGGAGGCGGTGCGGGAGGGGCGCGCGGCCGCCGCGGCCGCCGGGCGGACCAGGGTGACCGTCCGCCCCTCCAGCAGGAAGCCGCGGGGCGTCAGCGGGAAGACCCGGTGCTTGCCGAACCGGTCCTCCAGGGTCACCGTGCCCGCCTCGCAGCCGATCACGGCACCGCAGAAGCCCGTGCCGACCTCCTCCACCACCAGGTCCGGCTCGGCGGGCACTTCGGGCACCGGCGCCGGACGCTTCCACGAGGGCGTGAGGTCAGGGTCGTAACTGCGCATTCGCCAGACGCTACGACACGTGGAACCGACGGGCCAGTTCCTCGCGTTGGGCGCGGACGAACGCCGCGTCGACGACCGCGCCGTGGCCCGGTACGTACACCGCGTCCTCGCCCCCGAGCTCCAGCAGCCGGTCCAGCGCGGCCGGCCAGCGCGAGGTGATCGCGTCCGGCCCCGCCTGCGGGTCGCCCGACTCCTCCACCAGGTCGCCGCAGAACACCACCTCGGGGGAGCCCGGCGTGCCCGGCACCAGCAGCGCCAGGTCGTGGCCGCTGTGACCGGGCCCCACATTGGCCAGCAGCACCTGCCGGCCGCCCAGCTCCAGCGTCCACTCGCCGCACACCAGGTGGTGCGGCAGGACCAGCACGTCGGTCGCCTCCACGGCCTCGCCCTCGTCCACCCCCTGGTTCACGGCGTCCTTGCGCAGGGACTCCCGCTCCCGGGCCATCAGGGTGTCGACGCCCACCGCGCCGTACACCTCCGCCCCGGCGAACGCCGCGGTGCCCAGGACATGATCGAAATGGGGGTGACTGAGTGCGATATGCGTCACTCGGCGGCCCCCGAGCATCGCCTGCACCTGCGCACGGATCTCGGCGCCCTCGCGCAGTGTGGCGCCCGTGTCGTACAGCAGCGCACAGTCCTCGCCGACCACCAGAGCGGTGGTCGCGTCCCAGACCGGGAGCCTGCGCCGGCCCACCCCGTCCGCGAGACGCTCCCACCCGAAGTCTTCCCAAGCGACGTCCATACAGCGACGCTATCTGCAATCGACCAGCCGCGGCGCGCGGTAGCGTGGTCGGCCGCCCTTGCTAGGGGCGTACCCCGGCGCCGTACACTGGCGACGGGATTGCTGGCACTCGGGCGTTGCGAGTGCCAGCGATGAGGAAGCGACCGGAGCCAGCTGGAGGTGTGCGCCATGCTCAGCGAACGCAGACTCGAGGTGCTGCGCGCCATCGTCCAGGACTACGTCGGCACCGAGGAGCCCGTCGGCTCCAAGGCCCTCACCGAGCGTCACAAGCTCGGCGTGTCGCCGGCCACGGTGCGCAACGACATGGCGGTGCTGGAGGAGGAAGGGTTCATCGCCCAGCCCCACACCAGCGCGGGCCGCATCCCCACCGACAAGGGCTACCGGCTCTTCGTCGACAGGCTCGCCGGCGTCAAGCCGCTGTCGTCGCCCGAGCGCCGGGCCATCCAGAACTTCCTGGACGGCGCGGTGGACCTCGACGACGTGGTGGGCCGCACGGTGCGGCTGCTGGCGCAGCTGACCCGGCAGGTCGCGGTGGTGCAGTACCCCTCGCTGACTCGTTCCACCGTGCGTCACGTGGAGCTGCTGTCGCTGGCCCCGGCCAGGCTGATGCTCGTCCTGATCACGGACACGGGCCGGGTGGAGCAGCGCATGGTCGACTGCCCCGCGCCGTTCGGCGAGACGTCCGTGGCCGATCTGCGGGCGCGGCTGAACAGCCGCGTGGTGGGGCGCCGCTTCACCGATGTGCCGCAGCTGGTGCAGGACCTGCCCGAGTCCTTCGAGCAGGAGGACCGGGGGACCGTCTCCACGGTGCTGGCCACGCTGCTGGAGACCCTGGTGGAGGAGACCGAGGAGCGGCTGATGATCGGCGGTACCGCCAATCTCACGCGCTTCGGGCACGACTTCCCCCTGACGATCCGGCCGGTGCTGGAGGCTCTGGAGGAGCAGGTCGTGCTCCTCAAGCTGCTCGGCGAGGCCAAGGATTCGGCCATGACCGTACGGATCGGGCACGAGAACGCCCATGAGGGGCTCAACTCCACGTCCGTCGTCGCGGTCGGCTACGGTTCGGGCGACGAGGCAGTCGCCAAACTCGGCGTGGTCGGACCGACCCGCATGGACTACCCCGGAACGATGGGAGCGGTACGCGCAGTGGCACGTTACGTCGGACAGATCCTCGCGGAGTCGTAAGTGGCCACGGACTACTACGCCGTACTCGGCGTACGCCGCGACGCGTCCCAGGACGAGATCAAGAAGGCCTTTCGTCGCCTGGCACGTGAGCTCCACCCGGACGTGAATCCGGACCCCAAGACGCAGGAGCGCTTCAAGGAGATCAACGCCGCCTACGAGGTGCTGTCGGACCCGCAGAAGAAGCAGGTCTACGACCTCGGCGGCGACCCGCTGTCGGCCTCCGGCGGCGGTGCGGGCGCGGGCGGCTTCGGCGCCGGCGGCTTCGGCAACTTCTCGGACATCATGGACGCCTTCTTCGGGACGGCGTCCCAGCGCGGGCCCCGGTCGCGGACGAGGCGCGGCCAGGACGCGATGATCCGGCTGGAGATCGAGCTCAACGAGGCGGCCTTCGGCACGACCAAGGACATCCAGGTCGACACGGCCGTCGTCTGCACCACCTGCTCGGGCGAGGGCGCCGCTCCCGGTACCTCCGCCCAGACCTGCGACATGTGCCGCGGCCGCGGTGAGGTCTCCCAGGTGACCCGGTCCTTCCTGGGCCAGGTCATGACGTCGCGTCCGTGCCCCCAGTGCCAGGGCTTCGGCACCGTGGTGCCGACGCCCTGCCCCGAGTGCGCGGGCGACGGCCGGGTCCGCTCCCGCCGCACGCTCACGGTCAAGATCCCCGCAGGTGTCGACAACGGCACCCGGATCCAGCTCGCGGGCGAGGGCGAGGTCGGCCCGGGCGGCGGCCCCGCCGGCGACCTGTACGTCGAGATCCACGAGCTGCCGCACCCGGTCTTCCAGCGGCGCGGCGACGATCTGCACTGCACGGTGACGATCCCCATGACCGCCGGCGCGCTCGGCACGAAGGTGCCGCTGGAGACGCTGGACGGGGTCGAGGAGGTCGACATCCGGCCCGGTACGCAGTCGGGGCAGTCGATCCCGCTGCACGGGCGCGGTGTCACCCACCTGCGCGGCGGTGGACGCGGTGACCTCATCGTCCACGTCGAGGTGCAGACGCCGTCGAAGCTGGACCCCGAGCAGGAGCGGCTGCTGCGGGAGCTGGCGAAGCTGCGGGGCGAGGAGCGGCCGACGGGGCAGTTCCAGCCCGGGCAGCAGGGTCTGTTCTCCCGGCTGAAGGACGCGTTCAACGGCCGCTGAGGTCCCTCGGGGGCCTCGCGGCGCGGGTCCGGGCACGGTGGCGCGGAACCGGATTCGGCGGGGCGCGGAGGGCGTGGCACCATGCGTGCATGTCCTCCGCACTGACCGATCTCTGCCGGTTCCCGATCGTGCAGGCCCCCATGGCGGGTGGCGCGTCCTGTCCGCAGTTGGCGGCCGCCGTGTCCGAGGCCGGTGGCCTCGGATTCCTCGCCGCGGGGTACAAGACGGCCGACGGCATGTACCAAGAGGTCACACAGGTCCGGGGGCTGACCTCGCAGCCGTTCGGCGTCAATCTGTTCATGCCGCAGCCGGGCCACGCCGACCCCGCGGCCGTGAACGTCTACCAGCAGCAGCTCGCGGGGGAGGCCGGCTGGTACGACACGCCGCTCGGCGATCCCGACGCGGGGCGGGACGACGGGTACGAGGCGAAGCTGGCCATCCTGCTCGACGACCCGGTTCCGGTGGTGTCGTTCACCTTCGGGTGCCCCACGCGAGAGACGCTCGACGCGTTCGCGCGGGCCGGGACGTTCACCGTCGTGACGGTCACCTCGCCCGAGGAGGCACAGGCAGCGCAGTGGGCCGGGGCCGACGCCGTGTGCGTGCAGGGCATCGAGGCCGGCGGGCACCAGGGCACGCACCGGGACGACCCGGAGACCGGCTGTGCGGGCAGCGGTCTGCTGTCGCTGATCCCGCAGGTCCGGGAGACCGTCCAGCTCCCCGTCATCGCCGCCGGCGGGCTGATGCGCGGCAGCCAGATCGCCGCGGTCCTCGCCGCCGGGGCCGTCGCCGCCCAGCTGGGCACGGCCTTCCTGGTGTGTCCCGAGTCCGGAGCGAACGTGCTGCACAAACAGGCCATGACCAATCCCCTGTTCACCCGTACGGAACTGACCCGGGCGTTCTCCGGGCGGCCCGCGCGCGGGCTGGTCAACCGGTTCATGCGCGAGCACGGGCCGTACGCCCCCGCCGCGTACCCCGAGGTGCACCACCTGACCAGCGGACTGCGCAAGGCGGCCGCGGCCGCGGGCGACCCGCAGGGCATGGCGCTGTGGGCCGGACAGGGCCACAAGCTGGCCCGCGAACTGCCCGCCGGGCAGCTCGTCGAGGTCCTGAACGCCGAGCTGGACTCGGCCGTGTCCGCGCTGGCGCTGCGGGGTGTGGCCTCGTGACCGCCCCCGTCTTCGTCGTCGACCACGTCACCGCCGGAACGATCACCCTGGACGGCCCGGAGGGCCGCCACGCCGTGTCCGTGCGCCGGCTGCGGGTGGGGGAGGAGATCGTCCTCACGGACGGCGCCGGCAACGGCGCGTACGGCACGGTCGCGGCGGTGGAGGGCAAGGACCGCCTGGACGTCACCGTCACCGAGGTCCGCACCGAGCCCGATCCCACGCCCCGTATCACCGTCGTCCAGGCGCTGCCCAAGGGCGACCGGGGCGAGCTGGCCGTCGAGACCATGACCGAGACCGGCGTCGACGCGATCGTGCCGTGGGCCGCCTCCCGCTGCATCACCCAGTGGAAGGGCGACCGGGGCCTGAAAGCGCTCGGCAAGTGGCGGGCCACCGCGCGGGAGGCGGGCAAGCAGTCCCGCAGGCTGCGCTTCCCGGACGTCGGCGACGCGGCGTCGACCAAGCAGATCGCGCAACTGCTGGCCGCGGCGGACTTCGCGGCCGTCCTCCACGAGGAGGGTGCCGAACCGCTGGCGACCGCCGAACTGCCCGCGTCCGGTGAGATCGTGCTCGTCGTCGGCCCCGAAGGGGGTGTGTCGCCCGAGGAACTGGCGGTGTTCGCGGAGGCCGGCGCGAAGCCCTACCGGCTGGGGCGCAGCGTGCTGCGCACGTCGACCGCGGGCACGGCCGCGGCGGCCCTGCTGCTGGGGCGGACCGGCCGCTGGTCGTGACGGAATCCGGTCGTGCCGGGCCGCTGGTCGTGCGGGGCCGCGGGCTGTGCGGGGCCGACTGCTGCCGATGGCCGCCCGACGGCACGAGCGGCGACCGGATGTGACGGCTCCTCAAAACCCGCACTGCATGCGCTCCGTATGACGGGTGCACGTCCACACCCGGTGGGCCGGCTGTCGGAGGCCCTTCGTAGGGTGGCGGCATGTCCGACGAGTCCCCCCTGATCCGCAGCCTGCGCACGGCCGTCGCCGCGGCGCCCGGCGATGTCCCCCTGCGCCTGCACCTCGCCGAACTCCTGCTCCAGGCAGGACGGAACGACGAGGCGGTGACCGAGGCGGCCGTCGCGCTGCAGCACGCGCCCGGCGACGCGGACGCCCGTGCCCTGATGGCCCGCGCCATGGGCATGCCGCCGGCCACCCCGCCGCCCACCGCACCGGCCCCGCAGACCCCTCAGGCCCCTCAGGCCCCCGTTCAGGCCCCCGCGCCGCAGGCCCCGAGGATCCCGTCCCCACGGGACGGCGAGGCGTTCGACTGGACCGCGGCCGAGCAGGAGGTCGGCGACCTGGTGCCGCCCCGGTTCGTCGAGGGCGGCCTGGACGAGCCGCTGACCTCCGACGGCAGTGGTGACGCCGGGGACGCCGACGCCTGGGACATCGACGCGCCCGGCGGCGTACGGCTCGCGGACGTCGGCGGCATGCACGAGGTCAAGGACCGGCTGGAGGCCGCCTTCCTCGCCCCCATGCGCAACCCCGAGCTGCGAAAGCTGTACGGCAAGAGCTTGCGCGGCGGGCTCTTGCTGTACGGCCCGCCCGGCTGCGGCAAGACGTTCATCGCCCGCGCCGTCGCCGGTGAACTCGGCGCGAACTTCCTGTCGGTCTCGCTCAGCGACATCCTCGACATGTACATCGGCGCGTCCGAGAAGAACGTCCACGACATCTTCGAGACAGCCCGCCGCCAGGCCCCCTGCGTGGTGTTCCTCGACGAACTCGACGCACTGGGCGCCAAGCGCAGCCGCACCCACCACGGCGGGCTGCGCAATGTCGTCAACCAGCTCCTCACCGAACTCGACGGCATCGCGGGCAGCGCCAACGACGGCGTCTTCGTGCTCGCCGCCACCAACGTCCCGTGGGACGTGGACATCGCGCTGCGCCGCCCCGGCCGGCTGGACCGCACCCTGCTCGTGCTGCCGCCCGACGCCGCCGCCCGGGACGCGATCCTCCGCTACCACCTGCGCGACCGCCCCATCGAATCGGTCGACCTGGGCAAACTCGTCAAGGTCACCGAGGACTTCTCCGGCGCCGACCTCGCCCACGTCTGCGAGACCGCCGCCGAGTCGGCGCTCCTGGACTCGGCCCGCACCGGCACCGTACGCATGATCAACATGTCGGACCTGCTCGGCGCGGCCAAGCAGATCCGGCCCTCCACCGATCCCTGGTTCGCCACCGCCCGCAATGTGGCGACGTTCGCCAACGACGGCGGGATGTACGACGACCTGCTCACCTACCTGAAGAAGAAGCGCCGTCTGTGACCGCACCCGAGGCCCTCACGCTGGAGCGCGCGGAGACGCTCTACGACCTGGAGCGTTATGAGCAGGCCGGTGCGCTCGCCGCCCAGCACCTGGGCCGGCACCCGGACGACGGCGCCGCCCTGGCCCTGCTCGGCCGCTGCCGCGCCAGGCTCGGGGACCACGGGGAGGCGCTGCGCCTCGCCGACGAGGCCCTGCGCCACGATCCGGAGCTGCTGTCGGCCTGGTACCTGCGCGCGGACGTACTGGCGCGCGGCCGCAACTGGGTGGACGCCGAGGACGCGGCCCGGCGCGCCCTCGCGCTGGCGCCGCACCACTGGGGCTCGTACCACGTGCTCGCCTCCGTGCTCGACCGATCGGGGAACCCGGCCCGCCGCCAGGAGGCGTACCGCCTGGCCCTCCGCGCCGTCGAGCTGGCCCCGGAGGAGGACGCCACCCACTTCCTCCTCGGCCTGATCGCCCACCGGACCCGCGACCACCGCACCGCGCAGAGGGCGTACGAGACCGCGCTGCGTCTGAACCCGCAGAGCAGCGAGGCGCACAACAACCTGTCCCTGCTGCACCTGCGCAAGCGGTGGTACCGGCGCGGCGCCTGGAAGCAGGCCGCCGAGGGGTTCGTCGACTCCGCCGCCCTCGACCTGGACGACCGCGAGGCCCGCTTCAACCTGGAGACCATGGCGTGGGGCACCGCCGCCGGTGCCCGCTGGGTGGCCCTGGCGGCGTTCATGGTCTCCATGGTCGGCTCGGCCGGGATGCGTACCGGCGGCTCCTCCACCGGTGACGTGACCGGCTGGCTCGTCGGCATCGCGGGGTTCCTCGCCCTGTGGGGCGGCTGGGTGCTGTGGATACGGCGACGGGTGCCTCCGCGGGTGCGCCGCCCGCTGCTGCTGGTGGCGCGCCGGTGCCCGCCCGTGCTGTGGATGGCGGGCGCGGTGGGCCTGATCGGTCTGCACTCGGCGATCGCCCTCGCCCTGCCCCGGCTCCCCGGCGGAATCGTCGGTGCGCTCGGCGCGCCGCTGTTCTGGGGCGTGGTCCTCACGTACTGGATCAGCAGGTCGGCACTCGGCCGTCGGGCGCCGCGCCGACGTTAAAGTACCCACGTAGCCAACTGGAAAGGACCCGGAGCATGGCCGGAGAGCCGCAGAGCGACTGCCTGTTCTGCAAGATCGTCTCGGGGGAGGTCCCGGCCACGATCGTCCGTGAGTCGGAGACGACCGTCGCGTTCCGCGACATCAACCCGCAGGCGCCCACCCACGTCCTGGTGATCCCCAAGGCGCACCACGCCGACGCCGCCGCGCTCGCCGCCGAGGCGCCGGAGCTCGCGGCCGACGTGCTGCGCGAGGCCGGGGAGGTCGCCGCCCAGGAGAAGGTCGACGGCAGCGGGTACCGCATCGTCTTCAACACCGGTGCCGGCGCGGGCCAGACCGTCTGGCACGCACACGCCCACGTCCTCGGCGGCCGCGGGCTGAACTGGCCGCCCGGGTAATTCCGTGTCCGTACGCGAATTCGTCGTGCTGGGCACCGCCAGCCAGGTGCCCACACGCCACCGCAACCACAACGGCTACCTCCTGCGCTGGGACGGCGAGGGCATCCTCTTCGACCCCGGCGAGGGCACCCAGCGCCAGATGCTCCGGGCCGGCGTCGCCGCACACGACATCGACCGGATCTGCGTCACCCACTTCCACGGCGACCACTCCCTGGGACTCGCCGGGGTGATCCAGCGCATCAACCTGGACCAGGTCCCGCACCCCGTGACCGCGCACTACCCGGCCAGTGGACAGCGCTTCTTCGACCGGCTGCGGTACGCCACGGC
The DNA here is from genome assembly GCF_054963715.1 of Streptomyces sp. STAM6. Lineage (NCBI taxonomy): Bacteria > Bacillati > Actinomycetota > Actinomycetes > Kitasatosporales > Streptomycetaceae > Streptomyces > Streptomyces sp. STAM6. The sequence goes on from NZ_JBUEFZ010000004.1 coordinate 286,687, forward strand.
CTACCGCGAGACCGTCCGGCTGGTCGAGGCACCGGTCGCCGACGACGGCGTCCTCGCCGCCACCCCCGGCTACACCCTCGACGCCCTGAGGCTGTCGCACCCCGTCGAGTCCTTCGGCTACCGGCTGGTCGAGCCGGACGGCCGCCGCATGCTGCCCGAGAAGCTCGCCGCGTACGGCATCAAGGGCCCCGACGTGGGCCGCCTCCAGCGCGAAGGCGTCCTCGGCGGGGTGAGCCTCGACGAGGTCAGCGAGGTCCGGCGCGGCCAGCGCTTCGCGTTCGTCATGGACACCCGGCTCTGTGACGCCGTCGACGCGCTCGCCGAGGGCTGCGACATGCTCGTCATCGAGTCCACGTTCCTCGACGAGGACGCCCATCTGGCCGCCGACCACGGGCACCTGACGGCGGGGCAGGCGGCCGCGGTGGCCCGCCGGGCGGGCGTGCGCCATCTGGTGCTGACCCACTTCTCACAGCGCTACAGCGATCCCGACCTGTTCGAACAGCAGGCCCGCACGGCGGGTTTCGACGGCGAGCTGACCATCGCCCACGACCTCGTGCGCGTACCCCTCCCGAAACGCTAGAAGGCCACGCCCCATGCCCCTCACCGAGGCTCTCCCGAAGGCAGAACTGCACCTCCACATCGAGGGGACGCTCGAACCCGAGCTGGCCTTCGAACTCGCCGCCCGCAACGGCATCCGGCTGCGGTACGCGGACACCGAGGACCTCCGCAAGGCGTACCTCTTCCGCGACCTGCAGTCCTTCCTCGACCTGTACTACGAGCTGATGGCCGTGCTGCACACGGCGGACGACTTCGCGGACCTGGCCGACGCGTATCTCGCCCGCGCCGCCGAACAGGGCGTGCGGCACGCCGAGATCTTCTTCGACCCGCAGGCCCACACGGCGCGCGGGGTGCCGCTCGGGACGGTCGTGGAGGGCCTGGCGCGGGCACTGGACCACAGCGAGGAGCGGCACGGCGTCTCCACCCAGCTGATCATGTGCTTCCTGCGCGACCGGTCCGCCGAGTCCGCGCTGCGGACGCTGGAGGCGGCCACGCCGTACCTGCACCGCATCGCGGGTGTCGGCCTGGACTCGGCCGAGGCCGGAAACCCGCCGTCGAAGTTCCGCGAGGTGTACGAGGCGGCCGAGGCGCTCGGCCTGCGGAAGGTGGCCCACGCGGGCGAGGAGGGCCCGCCGGAGTACATCGAGGAGGCCCTGGACGTCCTCGGCGTCGAGCGGATCGACCACGGGCTGCGCGCGGTGGAGGACCCGGAGCTGGTGGCGCGGCTCGCGCGGGAGCGGGTCCCCCTGACCCTGTGCCCGCTGTCGAACGTCCGGCTGCGGGCCGTCGACGTGCTGGAGCGGCACCCGCTGCGGTCGATGATGGACGCCGGGCTGCTGGTCACCGTCAACTCCGACGACCCGGCCTACTTCGGCGGATACGTGGGCGACACCTTCCACGCCGTGCAGGAGGCCCTGGGTCTGGCCCAGGAACAGCTGCGCGAACTGGCGCGGAACTCCTTCCACGCCGCGTTCCTGGAGCACGACGAGGAGCGGCGCGCGCGGTACCTCGCCGAGGTCGAGGCCTACGAGTTCGACTAGGGAGTGTTTCGAAAGTGGCGTCGTCCGCCCGGAGGGCGGGGCCGGGGGCGTCTGGTGCGGGCCAGACCTTCCCGGCCGGACGGGACCTTCGACCTGGGCGCTTCTGCTGGATCAGTCCGGCACGATCCGAAAGAAGCGCCCCAGCCGCGGACAGAGCCCGGAACAGTCCGGTCCGCGGTGCGGCGCCGTGCTGATCCGTCCTGTCCGGCGTCGGCCCGCCGGCCCGGCCCCCCGGCCGGGCCGGGGGTGCTCAGCGGGGCCCGGCGGCCCGGTAGGCGCGGCGCCGCGCCGGTGAGGACACCAGGGCCGGGACCGGCACCTCGGCGACGGGCTGCTCCGGCGCGCCGATCTGCGGGGCTGCCAGCCCCGCCGCCGCGCCCGTGGTGCCCGCGACGACCGCCGTCGGGGCGCCACCGCGGCGGCGTACGGCACCGGGCACCAGGGGGCGGCCGGAGGTGTGCAGGGCGACGGCCGTCATCGGGACGGCGAGCAGCAGCAGGAGCGCGCAGAGGACCAGGCCCATCCCCGGATAGCCCGCCGCGTCCGACAGGACACTGCCGGCGACCGGGCCGCAGGCCACGCCCAGGGAGGACGCCGAGCCCACCAGGACGGCCCAGCGGCCGCGCGGGTCCAGTGAGGCGGCCAGACCGATCAGATACGACAGCACCACCGGGTAGCAGGCGTTCCAGAGGATCTCCCCGCCCGCGAAGGCGGCCAGCCCCTCGGCGGCCGAACTCACCGCGATACAGCCCGCGATCACTACCGTGCCGACCCCGATCGGCACCGCGCGGCCCAGCCGTGAGCCCAGCGCGCCCGCGCCCGTGACGCCGAGCAGCCCGGCGCCGAGCGCCGCCGCGAAGACCATGCCGACCGTGACCTCGCTCAGACCCGCCTGGGTCAGCCCGATCCGGCCGCTGACGCCCCACAGCGCGTTCTGCGCCAGGGACCAGCAGAGGATCGAGCCGGCCAGCACCACACCCGACCGCGGTCGCGGGAGCGGCGTGCCCGTCCCGCGCGCCTGGCCCGTGTCGTGGCCGCTCTCCAGGCGTCCCGTCGCCGGCCACACCGCGGCGGCCACCAGCGCGATCGACGCGAACGGCAGCGCGTGCCCACCGCCCAGGTGGGGGATGGTCAGATACAGGGCGCCCGCCGTGGCGGACACCGACAGCAGACCGAGCGTCGAGCCGCGGTGCGGATCGCGCAGCCCGGCGATACCCGCCGCGGCGACCGCCGTCGCCGTGCCGGAGCCGAGTCCGCCGACCGCCGCGCCTCCGACGACCAGGGGCACCGACGAGGTGAGGGCGGCGCAGCCGTATCCGGCGACGGCCAGCAGCAGGCCGAGCCGGGCGGTCGGGCGCGGCCCGTACCGTTCCACGCGCGAGGCGAGGGTGAAGCCCGCGGCGGCCGAGCACAGCAGCAGGGTCGAGCCGACCAGACCGGCCTGGGCGGGGGTGAGCCCCAGACCCGCGGAGAGCCGGCCCACGACGGTCGGGAGGAGGTACGCGGCGAGGTAGCCGGCGGTGAAGAGGGCGACGAGCGGCCACAGGGCGCGCGGGCGCGGGGGCATGGGCGTTCCCGGGAACAGGAAAAGGGCGAAGGAGGGGTGGAGCGCCCGGTGTTGCACACGGGAACGCGCGCCAATTTGTATCAAGCGGGCCGGGCGCGCGAGAAGGCGAGATCATGTGATCCGAGTCACAAAGTGTTTGGTGGTCTCGGCGTCGGGTAGGCACGTCACTTTTCCGCGTGCCGTCGGCCCGCCGCGATCCGGCCGAATCGGGCACACTGGCCAGATCCGCACCGCGATCGGGGAGCCCGCCGTGACCACACCCAGAGGAGAACAGCCTCTTCGGCAACCACGCGCGCACCACGCACCGCCGGGCGCCACCGAGCCCCGGGCCCAGGGTGCACACGATCAGCGGCGTCCGTGGCAACACAGCGCGGGGGTGGACCCGTTGGGCGCCCTGCGCACGGCCGCCGATCCGGAGTGCGACGTCTTCCTCACCGGCACGGTCTTCCTGGACATCATCTTCACCGGACTCGACACCGCCCCCGTCCGCGGCACCGAGAGCTGGGCCCGCGGCATGGGTTCCAGCCCCGGCGGGGTCGCCAACATGGCGACCGCCCTGTCCCGCCTCGGGCTGCGCACCTCGCTCGCCGCAGCCTTCGGTGACGACCACTACGGCGAGTACTGCTGGGACGCCCTGGAGCAGGGTGAGGGCATCGACCTGTCCCGGTCGCGCACCGTACCCGGCTGGCACTCCCCGGTGACCGTCTCCATGGCGTACGAGGGCGAGCGCACCATGGTCTCCCACGGCCACGCCGCCCCGCCCCCGGAGGACGCCCTGCCGGAGTGCCCGCCACGCGCGCGTGCCGCCGTGGCCTCGCTGGTGCCCGGGCAGAGCGAGCCGTGGGTCGCCGAGGCCGCCCGGAGCGAGACCCGGATCTTCGCGGACGTCGGCTGGGACGACACCGGCCGCTGGGACCTGGGCGCCCTCGCCGACCTGAGGCACTGCGAGGCGTTCCTGCCCAACGCCGAGGAGGCGATGCGCTACACCCGCACCTCCTGTCCGCGCGCCGCCGCCCGCGCGCTCGCCGAGAAGGTGCCCGTCGCCGTCGTCACCCTGGGCGCGGAGGGCGCCTACGCGGTGGACGGGGCGACCGGCGAGACGGCCGAGGTCCCGGCCATCGAGGTCGCCGCGCTGGACCCGACCGGCGCCGGGGACGTCTTCGTCGCCGGGTTCGTCACCGGCACGCTGGCCGGCTGGCCGCTCGCCGACCGGCTGGCCTTCGCGGGTCTGACCGCCGCCCTGTCGGTGCAGGAATTCGGGGGGTCGCTCTCCGCGCCCGGCTGGGTCGAGATCGCCACCTGGTGGGACCACGTCCAGGGCATCACCGGACAGGATCCCGCGGCCCTGCGCCGGTACGCCTTCCTGGAGCCGCTGCTGCCCGACCCGATCCGGCCCTGGCCGCTGCGCCGGGCCGTGCCGACGATCGGCTTCCGGCGCTCGGCCTGACCGGGACGGCACCGGCCGCTTCCGAGGCCGCCGCCGAGGGTCGCCGTGGAAAAGCCCTCGGCCTTGTCAGTGCCACGACGTAGGCTGGATGTTCCAGAGGTTGTCGATCGGCGAGAACCCTGCAGCAGGAGGTATGTGCAGGCCACAGAGCCGGCCCATGACTCAGACACCCACAGACCAGGTACGAGCCCATTTCACCGTCCCGGCCAAGCACCCCATGGTGACCGTGCTCGGCTCGGGTGATGCCCTGTTGCGCGTGATCGAGGACGCGTTCCCCGGAGCCGACATCCATGTCCGGGGCAATGAGATCAGCGCGGTCGGGGACGCGACGGAAGTGGCTCTGATCCAGCGCCTGTTCGACGAGATGATGCTGGTGCTCCGCACCGGGCAGCCGATGACGGAGGACGCAGTGGAACGCTCGATCGCCATGCTCAAGGAGGAGACCGGGGGACGGGCGGTCGAGACACCGTCCGAGGTGCTCACGCAGAACATCCTCTCCAGCCGCGGTCGCACCATCCGCCCGAAGACCCTCAACCAGAAGCGGTACGTCGACGCGATCGACAGGCACACGGTGGTCTTCGGCATCGGCCCCGCCGGTACCGGCAAGACGTACCTCGCCATGGCCAAGGCGGTGCAGGCCCTGCAGTCCAAGCAGGTCACACGGATCATTCTGACCCGGCCCGCCGTCGAGGCCGGCGAGCGCCTCGGCTTCCTGCCGGGCACGCTCTACGAGAAGATCGACCCGTATCTGCGGCCGCTGTACGACGCGCTGCACGACATGCTCGACCCCGACTCCATCCCGCGCCTGATGGCCGCGGGCACCATCGAGGTCGCGCCGCTGGCGTACATGCGGGGCCGGACGCTCAACGACGCGTTCATCATCCTCGACGAGGCGCAGAACACGAACCCCGAGCAGATGAAGATGTTCCTCACCCGCCTCGGTTTCGACTCCAAGATCGTCATCACGGGCGACATCACCCAGATCGACCTGCCGGGCGGCACGAAGAGCGGCCTGCGCCAGGTCCGGGAGATCCTGGACGGTGTGGAGGACGTCCACTTCTCGATGCTCACGTCGAACGACGTCGTACGGCACAAGCTCGTGGGCCGTATCGTCGACGCGTACGAGAAGTACGACAACCGAAACGGGAAGTAGCGCAAAGCACCATGTCGATCGACGTCAACAACGAGTCCGGCACCGAGGTCGACGAACAGGCGATCCTCGACGTCGCCCGCTACGCGCTGGCGCGCATGCGCATCCACCCTCTCTCCGAGCTCTCGGTGATCGTGGTGGACGCCGAGGCGATGGAGCAGCTCCACATCCAGTGGATGGACCTGCCGGGCCCGACGGACGTCATGTCCTTCCCGATGGACGAACTGCGCCCGCCGGCCAAGGACGACGAGGAGCCCCCGCAGGGGCTCCTCGGCGACATCGTGCTCTGCCCCGAGGTGGCGGCCAAGCAGGGCCAGGACGCCCCCACGCAGCACTCCATGGACGAGGAGCTCCAGCTCCTGACCGTCCACGGGGTGCTGCACCTGCTCGGATACGACCACGAGGAGCCGGACGAGAAGGCCGAGATGTTCGGTCTGCAGGCGGCGATCATCGATGGCTGGCGGGCGGAGAAGGGGCTGACCGGCCCCTCCCCGGCGCCGACCGTCTCATGACCCCCCAACTGATCCTCGGCGCGGTCGCGCTGGTCGTGATCGCGTGGCTCGCGGCCTGCGCCGAGGCGGGCATCGCGCGTGTCTCCAGCTTCCGCGCCGCGGAAGCCCTCCGGGCCGGCCGCAAGGGCGCGGCCAAGCTGGCCCAGGTCGCCTCCGACCCCGTCCGGTACCTGAACGTGGCGCTGCTGGTCCGGGTGGCCTGCGAGATGGCCGCCGGGGTCCTGGTGACGTACGCCTGCCTGGAGGAGTTCCGGGAGACCTGGGCAGCGCTGCTCGTCGCGATAGGCGTGATGGTGCTCGTGTCGTACGTCGCCGTCGGCGTGTCGCCGCGCACCATCGGCCGCCAGCACCCGCTGAACACCGCGACCGCCGCCGCGTACGTCCTGCTGCCGCTCGCCCGTGTCATGGGCCCCGTCCCGCAGCTGCTGATCCTCATCGGCAACGCGCTCACGCCCGGCAAGGGCTTCCGTAAGGGGCCCTTCGCCTCCGAGGCCGAGCTGCGCGCCATGGTCGACCTGGCCGAGCAGGAGTCGCTGATCGAGGACGAGGAGCGCCGGATGGTGCACTCCGTCTTCGAGCTCGGCGACACGCTCGTGCGCGAGGTGATGGTCCCGCGCACCGATCTCGTCTCCATCGAGCGCTACAAGACCATCCGCCAGGCCCTCACCCTCGCCCTGCGCTCCGGCTTCTCCCGGATCCCGGTGACCGGTGAGAACGAGGACGACATCGTCGGCATCGTCTACCTGAAGGACCTGGTCAGGAAGACCCACATCAACCGGGACGCGGAGGCGGACCTGGTCTCCACCGCGATGCGCGCCGCCACGTTCGTCCCCGACACCAAGAACGCCGGCGACCTGCTCCGGGAGATGCAGCAGGAGCGCAACCACTGCGCGGTCGTCATCGACGAGTACGGCGGCACCGCCGGCATCGTCACGATCGAGGACATCCTGGAGGAGATTGTCGGCGAGATCACCGACGAGTACGACCGGGAGCTGCCGCCCGTCACGGAGCTCGGCGAGGGGCGCTTCCGGGTCACCGCGCGGCTCGACATCGGCGATCTCGGTGAGCTGTTCGGTCTCGACGAGTACGACGACGAGGACGTGGAGACGGTCGGAGGCCTGCTCGCCAAGGCGCTCGGCCGGGTCCCGATCGCCGGGGCGACGGCCGTGGTGGACCTGCCCGACGGGCGGGCGCTGCGGCTGACCGCCGAGTCCCCGGCCGGCCGGCGCAACAAGATCGTCACCGTGCTCGCCGAGCCGGTACCGACCGCACCGGAGGACGAGGCGGCATGACACCGGAGCAGCTGAGGGCGTTCTGCCTGGCCTTCAACGACGCGGTGGAGGAGTTCCCCTTCGGGCCGGAGACCTCGGTCTTCAAGGTCGCGGGCAAGATGTTCGCGCTCAGCGCCCTGGACGCACGGCCGCTCACCGTCAATCTCAAGTGCGACCCGGAGATCGCCGTCCAGCTGCGCGCGGAGCACCCGGCGGTCGTGCCGGGCTACCACATGAACAAGCGCCACTGGAACACCGTCACCGTCGGCGGGCTCCCGGACCGGATGGTCCGGGAACTCGTCGAGGACTCCTACGACCTGGTGGTCGCCGGACTGCCCCGAACCACCCGCCTCCGACTCGACCGGCCCTGACAGGCGCTCGGTCCTCCTGGCTTCGCCCGGGGGAACAAACGCCTCGGCTCACTTGCGTGCCGTGCGCAGGCCCAGGCCCACCAGGACCGCCGACGCCAGCACGATCGCCACGCCCAGCGCCACGACCGTACGCACCCCGGCGAACAGGTCCGTGCCCGTCGTCGCCAGCACCCCCAGCAGCGGGATGCCGATCGTCAGGCTCACCTGCTGGGTCGTGGTGACCAGGCCCGTCGCGAGGCCCTGCTCCTCGTCCGGAACGCCCGAGGTCACCGTCAGGCCGTACGAGATGATCGCGCCCAGGTGGCAGACGCTCGCCAGGCTGACGGCGACCGCGGCCAGCAGCGCCCCCGACTCCCGGCCCAGGCCCAGCAGCGCCGCCATGAACAGGCCCTGGCCCACCAGCGAGGCCACCAGGGTGCGGTGGGCACCGATCCGGCCGATCACCTTCGGGGCCAGTGACCCCGCCACCACCGACAGCAGACCCTGCACACCGAAGACCAGCCCCGTCCAGAACGCCGAGAGCCCGAGCACCTCCTGCAGGTAGAGGGTCAGCGTGAAGATGACCGCGGACATCATGGAGAAGGTGATCAGCCCGCCCAGGTTGCCGAACGCGACCGTTCTGCGGCGCAGCATCGGCAGTGAGACGAGCGGGGCGTCGTGTCGTGACTCGACGACCACGAACACCGCCAGCAGCCCCAGTCCTACGGCCAGGCTCACGATCACGTCGACGCCGCCGAACCCGCGCTCGGCGGCCGTCGACAGGGCGTAGATCAGCGCGAGCAGACCACCGGTGACGGTGACCGCCCCGGGCACGTCCAGGCGGGGCCGCTCGGGGGTCCTCGACTCGGGCAGCAGGCCCGGTGCCAGCGGCAGGACGACCAGCGTGCACAGCGCCAGCAGTCCCATCGTGGAGCGCCAGCCGAGGGTGTCGGTCATCACGCCACCCAGCAGCATGCCGACGGTGAAGCCGAGCGACAGCAGTGTGCCGCTGATGCCCAGCGCCCGGTCGCGCTGCGGGCCCTCGGGGAACGTCGTCGTCAGCAGCGACATGCCGGCCGGCACGATGACCGCCGCGCCGAGCCCCTGAAGCGCCCGGCCCGCCAGGAAGGATGCCGGACCCCAGGCGAACGTCGCCAGCAGTGACGCGGCCCCGAAGACGGCCAGCCCGGTGAGGAACAGCCGCCGCCGCCCGTACAGGTCGGCGATCCGCCCGAACAGCAGCAGGAACCCGCCGGACGGCAGGGCGAACGCGGTGACCGCCCACTGCAGCGCCGACTGACCGAGCCCCAGGTCCCGGCCGAGGTCGGGGAGCGCCACGTTCAGTACGGAGAAGTCGAGCGCGACCATGAACTGGGCGGCGCACAGCACGATGAGGATGAGCCTCGCGCGGCCGGTCAGCCGGGGTACGGCCGCGTCCGGCGCGGAGAGGGAAGGGGTGTCTATTGCCATGCTCACACCCTCCGAGCGGCGGACCGGCCGTGGGGAGCGGGAACTTATCCTGTTGGCCGCACCACCAGCCTGGGGGGAAGGAAGCGCGTGGCGACACCTGCCGAGAGCGACAGCACGAAGGCCCACCGGCTCGCAGAGCTGCGGGAGTTCCTCCGGAGCCGCCGCGCCCGGATCAGTCCGGCCGAGGCGGGCCTCCCGGACGGCGGGGCCCGGCGCCGTACACCCGGTCTGCGCCGCGAGGAGGTCGCGGTCCTCGCGGGCGTGGGCGTCTCCTGGTACCAGTGGCTGGAGCAGGGCCGGGACATCACCGTCTCGCCCCAGGTGCTCGACTCGGTGGCCCGGGTGCTCAGGCTCACCGCCGCCGAACGCCGCCACCTGTACGTGCTCGCCGGGCTCAACCCGCCGCCGCCGGAGGTCGATCCGGGCGCCCGCGACATGTGCGCGGGACTGCGCAGGCTGATCGACGCGTGGATGCCGTTCCCCGCTCACATCATGGACGTCTACTGGAACGCGATCATGTACAACGACTCCGCGTCCCTCGTCCTCGGCATGCGGCCGGACATCTCCCAGAACTGTCTGATCGCCTTCTTCACCGACCCCGTCTACCGGGCCCGCAGCGCGAGTTGGGAACAACTCGCACCGCAGGTCGTGGCCCAGTACCGAGCCGCGTGCTCCGAATGCCCCGACGACGACGGCTTCCGCGAGGTCGTGCGGGAGGCCAAGGCGGTGAGCGAGGAGTTCGCCGAGCTGTGGGACCGGCGGGACATCGCCCCGGGCGGCCAGATCCGCAAGGAGCTGGAACACCCCCTGGTGGGCACACTCCACCTGGAGGCGACCCAACTGCGCGTCCCCGCACGGCCGGACCTGACGATCGTGCTGCACACCCCGCTGCCCGAGGAGGACACGCCGGCGAAGCTGGAGTGGCTCGCGAGCCCGGAGGGGCGGCGGGGAGCGCTTTATCGCGTGGCGGGCTGAGTGCCTGCTGTGTATATCCTCTGCCCGGCCCACTTGGGCGGGGAGGGGGGAACCGCAGCTCCCCAAGCACACGCAATTTCTTTGGGGAGTACATCTCATGAGCATCCGTATGCGTCGTGGCGTCGCCGCCGCGCTCGCCGTTTCCGCCCTCTGTTTCACCGCCGCGTGCAGCGGCTCGTCCGACAAGGGCGGCGCCGACAAGCCGAAGGCGTCGGACAAGGCCGCCGACAAGCCCGCAGAGCAGGGCGGGGAGGCGGGCGGCGCGCCGCTGACCGCCGAGCAGCTGAAGGCCGGTCTGCTGGAGCTCAAGGACCTGCCGAAGGGCTGGAAGGCGGAGGCCGCGGCCCCCGGGACCGAGGTCTACAAGACGGACAAGGCCGAGTGCCAGCCGCTGACCCTGCTGATGACGGACAAGATCCCCGGCGCCACGATCGGCGGCGACGTGGAGTTCGGTGACACGAACAGCAGCATCCTGGCCCAGCAGGTCCTCTCCTTCTCGGGCAAGGGTGCCGCGGACTACGTGTCCTCCATCGACACCGCCGCCGGTGCCTGCACCGCCTTCACGGTCGAGATGTCGGGCCAGAAGGTCAAGGTCACGACCGAGAAGCTGACGGCCCCGAAGGTCGGCGAGGACGCCACCGCCCTGCGTATGACCATGCAGATGTCGCCGGAGATGAAGATCGCCTCCGACGTCCTGGTCACCCGCCAGGGCACCGGTGTGACCCGCGTGGCCTTCGTCCCCTCCCCGCCCGCCACCCACAAGGACTTCGACGCGCTGGCCAAGCTGGCCGGGGAGAAGTTCGTCAAGGGCGTCCAGGGCTGACCCTCCCGGCGCCAAGGGCGGCCGGGGGAGACCCCGGCCGCCGACTTATGCTCGGGGCATGACGCAGAGCACCGACCTCGGCCCCGAAGACCGCAAGATCATCACGCTGGCGCGCAGCGCCCGTGCCCGTAACGGCGTGCCCGAGGGCGCGGCGGTGCGCGACGAGACCGGGCGGACGTACGTCGCCGGCACCGTCGCCCTGGAGTCGCTCCGGCTCAGCGCGCTGCAGACGGCCGTCGCGATGGCGGTGGCGAGCGGCGCCAAGTCGCTGGAGGCTGCGGCCGTCGTCACCGACGCCGAGGCCGCGTCGGACGCCGACCGCGCCGCCGTACGCGATCTGGGCGGCGCGGACACCCCCGTGCTGCTCGCCGGCCCGGACGGCGAACTGCGCACCACGGTGACCGCGGGCTGACGAGCCCCCGGCCCCGCCGGCCCCTCGGCGCACCCCCTCCTGCCACGCCCCTGTCCTGCCACGCCGCCGTCCCGTCACGCCCGCCACGATCCCGGCGCCCGCTGCCGGCGCGGTCCGTGCCGGGAAGCGGGACCGGTCGCCAACCCTCCTCCGTGCCGCCCCGGCCGCCGGGCCGACCGGCGTGGCCGGCGTGACGAGGCGGAGTGGCCGCATCCGCTCTGACCTGCGGGAACGCGGATCTTGACAGTATCTGATGGGCCATCAGGGATGGTGCTCCGGCGCCATTGACTTCTCTCGCCGCCCGCCCGTCAATGGCGCCCTCTCATCCCACAGGAGGGGCACCTCATGGCAACCCTGCGAAGACGACGCTGGGCCGCGCTCGTCGGCGCCACCGCCCTCGCGCTCACCACCGGCGGCGCGCTCGCCGCACCGGCCGGCGCACAGGTCACCGCCGCCCAGGCGGTGGACTTCCCCACTCACTGCGTCCCGCCGCCGATCGCGGGCATCCCGCCCATCGACGGCACCACCACCGCCGAGATCACCGTCGACAAGACCTCCCCCAAGGTCGGCGACACGGTCACCGTCACCTACACGGTCACCAAGCCCGCCGCCGGGAACCCGGTCGACCTCGCACTGCCGGCCGACATCATGACCCCGACCGGCAAGGTCACCCTCGGCGGCGCCCAGTCCGGCCCGGTCACCGTCACCGGACCCAAGAAGAACCCGCCGGTCCCCGGCAAGGGCACCTTCCCGCCGTTCTCGATGACCGGCACCTTCACGGTCACCGCGCCCGGCCCGATCACCCTCTCTCCCGGCGACTACAACATCCACACCAGCTACATCATGGAGCTGGACACCCCCTGCACGGTCAAGAACCCGCCCGCGCCGGTCTCCCTGACGATCGTCGCGACCGACCAGCCCGGCGCCAACGAGCGGGCGCTCTCCCTCGGTACGGCCTCCGGCAAGCCCGGCGACCAGGTCGTGGTGACCGGCACCAAGTTCACCCCGAACTCCGCCGTCACCGTCTCCGGACGGGCCGGGACGGCGGAGACCGCCGACAAGGCGACCGTCACGGCGAACGCGTCGGGCGGCTTCAGCGTGTCCCTGAAGGTCGACGACAAGGCGACCACCGGGATCGTCGCGTACGAGGGCGCCGCGTGGAGCGCGGACAAGGGTGCCGGTCCGGCGGCGTACACGGTCGTCGACGACACCCCGCTGCCCGCGAACAGCCAGAAGATCGGCACGTCCGTCGCCGCCGGCACGCTGTCGATGACGCAGGCGGGGGACAGCGTGCGGCTGTCGTCCGTCGACTTCGGCAAGGGCGGCGCGGCGACGGGCGAGCTGAAGACGGTGACGGTCAAGGACTTCCGCGGCGGACCCGCGGGCTGGTCCCTCACCGGCAAGGTCACCGACTTCAGCGGCCCCGGTGGCACGATCGGCGCCGGGAAGCTGAGCTGGACACCGGCCTGCACGGCCAAGCAGGGCAGCCCCAGCACCTGTGCGGCCGGCTCGGCGGGCCCGGTCGGCGGCACCGGCGCGACGCTCGCCTCCACCCCGAACGCGGCGCTCACCGGCGGTGAGTTCACCGTGGACGCGAAGCTCTCGCTGGACATCCCCTCGTTCACGGCACCCGGCGCGTACGCGGGTGTGCTGACCCTGACCCTCACCTGACCCGCATCAACACGGCGGGCCGAGCCGCACCGGCCCGCCCCGACACCGGGGGGTCCGCACCCGTGCCGCGCAAGCTCCTGCTCCTGGTCGGCGTCCTGCTCGCCGTCCCCTTCGCCGTCACCGCACCCGCCCACGCCGCCGAGAACGGCGAGTGGTCCGTCTATCCCGCCGCTTCCGAACTCGGCAGGCGGCCCTACTTCTACCTCTCGGCCGACCCGGGCGCCACACTCACCGACGAGGTGACGCTCACCAACAAGACCTCCCGCCCGCTGACGTTCCGGTTGTACGCCGCCGACGCGTACAACACCGAGCGGGACGGCGGCTTCGCGGTACGCACCGCGGCGGAGCCCCAGCGGGGCGTCGGCGCCTGGGCGAAGCCCGCACGAACCCGGGTGACGGTCCCCGCGCGCGGACACGTCACCGTCCCCTGCACCCTCACCGTCCCGCCGGGCGCCGAGCCGGGCGACCACGCCGGCGCGCTGGTCGCCCTCGACGAGCGGATCGACCCGGCCGCGCCGGGGGCGGTCGCGGTCGGCGTCCAGCGGGCGGTCGGCGCCCGCGTCTACGTGCGGGTGACGGGCCCGACCGTTCCCGCGCTCGCCGTCGAGGACGTCACCCTGGCGCACGACCGCCCCCTGGTGCCGGGCACCGGCCGGAGCACCGCCCTCGTCTCGTACACCCTGCACAACCGGGGGAATGTGACGCTCAACCCCAGGGTCGCGATCGAGGCGGAGGGGTTGTTCGGCCGCACCCTGCTCGCCCGCGACCTGGACGGGATCCCGGCCGAGCTGCTGCCACGCCAGAAGATCCGCCTCACCGAGCGCTGGACGGACGCGCCCCAGCTGGAGTGGGGCGACATCACCCTGACCGCCACCGCGAAGGACGTGCGGGAGTCGGCGGCGGTGTCGTTCTTCGCGCTGCCGTGGCTGGTCGCGGTGGCCGTACTGGTGGCGGGAGGGGCTGCGCTCCTGCGGCTGCGGTACGTGAGGCGTGCGGCGATCGGGGAGAATGGCCCCCATGAGCGCTCGTAACCCAGAATCCGAAGCCGCCCACCGGGCGGGTTTCGCCTGCTTCGTCGGCCGCCCCAACGCGGGTAAGTCCACCCTCACGAACGCTCTCGTCGGTCAGAAGGTGGCGATCACCTCCAACCGGCCGCAGACCACCCGGCACACCGTCCGCGGCATCGTGCACCGCCCGGACGCCCAGCTGGTCCTGGTGGACACCCCCGGCCTGCACAAGCCGCGCACCCTGCTGGGCGAGCGGCTCAACGACGTGGTGCGCACGACGTGGGCCGAGGTGGACGTCATCGGCTTCTGCCTGCCGGCCAACGAGAAGCTGGGCCCGGGCGACCGGTATATCGCCAAGGAGCTCGCCGGGATCAAGAAGACCCCGAAGGTCGCGATCGTCACCAAGACCGACCTCGTCGACTCCAAGACGCTGGCCGAGCAGCTCATCGCGATCGACCGGCTCGGCAAGGAGCTGGGCATCGAGTGGCAGGAGATCGTGCCGGTCTCCGCGGTCGGCGACAAGCAGGTCCAGCTCGTGGCCGACCTGTTGATCCCCCTGCTCCCGGAGTCCCCGCCGCTCTACCCCGAGGGCGACCTCACGGACGAGCCGGAGCAGGTCATGGTCGCCGAGCTGATCCGCGAGGCGGCCCTGGAGGGCGTGCGGGACGAGCTGCCGCACTCGATCGCGGTGGTGGTCGAGGAGATGCTCCCGCGCGAGAACCGCCCGGCGGACAAGCCGCTGCTGGACATCCACGCCAACGTCTACATCGAGCGCCCGAGCCAGAAGGGCATCATCATCGGCCCCAAGGGCCGGCGCCTGAAGGAAGTCGGCACGAAGTCCCGCAAGCACATCGAGGCGCTCCTCGGCACCCCGGTCTTCCTGGATCTGCACGTCAAGGTCGCGAAGGACTGGCAGCGGGACCCGAAGCAGCTGCGGAAGCTGGGCTTCTGAGCGTGCCCGGCGGGCGGGGGTGTCCGAGCAACCGCGGCAGCAGGGCTTCTGCCGTCGGTCGGTGCCCCGGGCCCGCCGACGGGCTCACGCGCCTTCTCTGAGCACGCGTGCCACCAGCTCCCGCTGGGCCTGGGTGAGCCGGGGGTCGGCGCAGTACACCGTGCGCCCGTCGACCGTGATCTCGTACGCGAAGCCGTCCGGCACCCCGGCCGTCGGCGCGTCCCGGCCGTCGGCGAGCGCCGCCTCGGCCAGGACGTGCCACTCGCGGGCGTCGGGCCGCCCCGAGGTGTTCACCTCGGCGCGGCGCTCGATCCCCGCGAAACCACCCGTGCGTCTCACCCGAATACGCATGGGGTCTGTCTACTCCGTCGGCAGCCCCACCGTCGACCAGGCCTTCACCAGCGCGTCGAGTTCCTTGCCGTCCGCGCCGAAGCGCTCCCGCGCCGCCTCGACCGTCAGCCGCGAGAAGTCGGCGAAGTCCGCGTCCACCGCCAGACGGCCGCCGGCCAGCACGTCGTACCAGACCTGCCCGGCCCGCTCCCAGGCGTGACCGCCCAGCGCCGTGGCGAACAGGTAGAAGGCGTGGTTCGGGATGCCCGAGTTGATGTGGACTCCGCCGTTGTCGCTGCCGGTGTGGACGTAGTCGTCCATCGTCGCGGGCTGCGGGTCCTTGCCGAGGACGTCGTCGTCGTACGCCGTGCCGGGCGCCTTCATCGAGCGCAGTGCGACGCCCTCGACCTGGTTCGCCAGCAGCCCGGCGCCGATCAGCCAGTCCGCCTCCTGCACGGTCTGGCCCAGCACGTGCTGCTTGACGAGCGAGCCGAAGACGTCCGACATGGACTCGTTGAGCGCGCCGGGCTGCCCGAAGTAGGCGAGGTTCGCGGTGTACTGCGTGACGCCGTGGGCCAGCTCGTGGCCGATGACGTCCACCGGGATGGTGAAGTCCAGGAAGATCTCGCCGTCGCCGTCGCCGAAGACCATCTGCTCGCCGTTCCAGAAGGCGTTGCCGTAGTCCCGGTCGTAGTGCACGGTCGCGTCGAGCGGCAGGCCGGACCCGTCGATCGAGTTGCGCCCGTACACGTCGCGGAAGAGGTCGAACGTGGCGCCGAGCCCGGCGTGGGCGCGGTTCACCGTCGCGTCCTTGGTCGGCTCGTCGCCCTCGCCCCGCACCTTCTTGCCGGGCAGGGCGGTCCGGTGCCCGGCGTCGTAGACGGTGCGCTGCGGCTTGTCGAGAGGCGTGTCCTTGGCCAGGGGCACCGCGGTGGCGCCGACGACCGTGGTCAGCCGGCGGCCGGTGCGGTTCGCGGCGTCCGCGACGAGCGTGCGGCGGGCGGCCGCGGCGATCGCCGGGTCGGAGGACCGGGCCAGCCGGTCCAGCAGGTGCGGCGGCACGATCGTGCAGTACACGGGATGCGAGGGGGCAGTCATCCTCGCAATGTGGCACCGGGTCACTATGCTGTCACTACCTGCGACCATGATTGATGAAAAGGAGTGATAGGTCACTGTTTGACCGTTACCTCGGACGAATCCCGCATACTGAAACAGCACCTCCCCTCACGGTGTTACTCGGCTAGGCTGCTTCGCATCATGCGTTTCGGGCTGCTTCTTCTTAGCTGCCGCGGCGAGGGCCTGTAGTCGTAGGCCGACCCCCTCCCCGCGGGATCCGGTGCTGCCCCCAGTCGGCCGTCCCCCTGTTGGACATCCGAGGAGCCCTACGCAATGTCTCAGCCCGTTGGCCGCCCCACACCCCTCACGAACGCGGCGCACTTCCAGAAGCCCTCCGGGATGCCGATCCACAAGTACGGCCCGTACGAAGCCGTGGACATCCCCGATCGCACCTGGCCCGAGAAGCGCATCACCAAGGCCCCGCGCTGGCTGTCCACGGACCTGCGGGACGGCAACCAGGCCCTGATCGACCCCATGTCGCCGGCGCGCAAGCGCGAGATGTTCGACCTGCTGGTACGCATGGGCTACAAGGAGATCGAAGTCGGCTTCCCGTCCTCCGGCGAGACCGACTTCGCGTTCGTCCGCTCCATCATCGAAGAGGGCGCGGTCCCCGAGGACGTGACGATCTCCGTCCTGACCCAGGCGCGCGAAGAGCTGATCGAGCGGACCGTGGAGTCCCTGCGCGGCGCCCACCGCGCCACCGTGCACCTGTACAACGCCACAGCGCCGACCTTCCGCCGGGTGGTTTTCCGCGGCTCCAAGGAGCAGGTCAAGCAGATCGCGGTGGACGGCACCCGGCTGGTCATGGAGTACGCCGACAAGCTGCTGGGCGACGAGACCGTCTTCGGGTACCAGTACAGCCCCGAGATCTTCACCGACACCGAGCTGGACTTCGCCCTGGAGGTCTGCGAGGGCGTCATGGACGTCTGGCAGCCCGAGGAGGGCCGCGAGATCATCCTGAACCTGCCCGCGACCGTGGAGCGCTCGACGCCCTCCACCCACGCGGACCGGTTCGAGTGGATGTCGCGGAACCTGTCCCGCCGCGAGCACATCTGTCTGTCGGTCCACCCGCACAACGACCGCGGTACGGCGGTGGCGGCGGCCGAGCTGGCGATCATGGCCGGCGCCGACCGTATCGAGGGCTGCCTGTTCGGCCAGGGCGAGCGCACCGGCAACGTCGACCTGGTCACCCTGGGCATGAACCTGTTCTCGCAGGGTGTCGACCCGCAGATCGACTTCTCGCAGATCGACGAGATCCGCCGGACCAGCGAGTACTGCAACCAGATGGAGATCCACCCGCGCCACCCCTACGCGGGTGACCTGGTCTACACCGCCTTCTCCGGCTCCCACCAGGACGCCATCAAGAAGGGCTTCGACGCGATGGAGGCCGACGCCGCCGCCGCGGGCAGGACCGTCGACGAGATCGAGTGGGCCGTGCCGTACCTGCCGATCGACCCCAAGGACGTCGGCCGCTCCTACGAGGCCGTCATCCGCGTCAACTCGCAGTCCGGCAAGGGCGGCATCGCCTACGTCCTGAAGAACGACCACAAGCTGGACCTGCCGCGCCGGATGCAGATCGAGTTCTCCAGGATCATCCAGGCGAAGACCGACGCCGAGGGCGGCGAGGTCACGCCGAAGGACATCTGGACCGTCTTCCAGGACGAGTACCTGCCCAACCCTGACAACGCCTGGGGGCGCATCCAGCTGCGTTCCGGCCAGACCACCACCGACAAGGACGGCACCGACACGCTGACCGTCGAGGCGGTCGTGGACGGCGCCGACGTGGTGCTGACCGGCTCCGGCAACGGTCCGATCTCGGCGTTCTTCGCCGCGCTGGCCGCCATCGGCGTGGACGCCCGGCTGCTGGACTACCAGGAGCACACGATGAGCGAGGGCGCGTCCGCGCAGGCCGCCTCGTACATCGAATGCGCCATCGACGGAAAGGTGCTGTGGGGCATCGGTATCGACGCCAACACCACCCGGGCCTCCCTGAAGGCCGTCATCTCCGCAGTGAACCGCGCCGCGCGCTGACCGACGGTACGTCCTGTGGCCCGAACCCCGTCCGCGTCCCGCGGACGGGGTTCGGCCATGTCTGCGGGGTTCTCACGACGAGGTGCTGACGCCACATCATCGATGTGGCTAACATCACGCCAGCGCGGCAAAGTGGCCGAGGGTCTGCGGAGGTGTGACGTGCGGCGAGCACGAAGGTCACAAGTGCGACAACTGCGTATCTGCTCGATTTCCACCTCTTGGAACACCGTCGGTGACGGGGAGTTCTTCTGCCCCGGGTGCGGCGGGGACCGCAATTACCGCCGTCGTACCGGCCGCCGCCGCCTCACGCTGTTCGGCGTCCCGCTGATGCCGCGCGGCATCGCCGGACCGGTCGTCGAGTGCGCCGCCTGTCACGGCCACTTCGGCACCGACGCGCTCGACCACCCGACCACCGCCCGCTTCTCCGCCATGCTCCGCGACGCCGTGCACACCGTCGCCCTCGCCGTGCTCGCCGCCGGCGGCGTCTCCTCGCGCTCCGTCCTGCAGACCGCGGTCAGCACCGTCCGCGCCGCCGGGTACGAGGACTGCACGGCCGACAGCCTCACCTCGCTGATCGAGGCGCTCGCCGCCGACACCGGCCGTTTCGTCAGCGACTCCACAGGACCGTGCGGCGCCGCGCTCGCCATCGAGCTGCACGAGGCCCTGGAACCCCTCTCGCCGCACCTCGCCCCCGCCGGCCGGGAATCGATCCTGCTCCAGGGAGCCCGGATCGCCCTCGCCGACGGCGCCTACAGCCAGGACGAGCGGGACGTCCTGACCACCGTCGGCAACGCCCTGCGGCTGTGCGCCGACGACACGACCCGCCTGATGGAGGCGGCGCGAGCGCCGTTCTAGGGCGTGTTACGGACGTAGCGTCGTCCGCCCGGCCGTCCTCGTCGCCTCCGGCACCGTCACCGATACATGCCCTGCCTGCTCGCCGCCCCCTCGACAGCAGCCGCGGAACGGGACCGACGGCCGCGGCACCACCGAGATCGCCGAGGCGCCGGGCCTCCGCACGCGCACGGCGAAGACGCACGTGAGCCGCATCCTGGGCAAGCCCGGAGAGCGGGACCGGGCCGGACTCGTGATCCTCAGCTGCGAGTCGGCCCGGTCGCGCCCGGCATGACTGCCGGGTGACTACTCCGGCGTGACGGCGTTGCTCGCGCGCAGCATGTCCTCGCGCTCGACGATCTTCACGCGCTCGCGGCCCTGCGGCTCACCGAGCGCCTTCTCGGCGGCGTCCAGCGCGTACCAGCCCTCCCACGTGGTGTACGTGAGGCCCTTGCCCTCCAGGAAGGACACGACCGCGTCCTCCTCGGGGGACTCCGGCGTGAGCAGTCGGCCCGCGAAGTGGTCCTCGAGCAGATGGGCCACGGTCTCGTTGGCGTCGCCCTTGGTGTGGCCGATGAGGCCGACGGGCCCGCGCCGGATCCAGCCCGTCACGTACGTGGACGGCAGGTGCTCGCCGTTCTCCTGCATGACGCGGCCGCCCTCGTCCGGAACGGTGCCGCTGGCGGTGTCCCAGGGGAGCTTGGGCAGCTCGTCCGACAGGTAGCCGACGGCGCGGTAGACGGCCTGGACGTCCCAGTCCGTCGTCTGCCCCGTGCCCTTCACACTGCCCGTGCCGTCCAGCTCGGTGCGCTCGGTGCGCAGCCCGACGACCTTGCCGTCCTCGCCGAGGATCTCGACCGGCGACTCGAAGAAGTGCAGGTACAGCTTGTGCGGGCGCTCGCCGATGTCGCGGATCGCCCAGTTCTCCAGCGTCTTGGCGACCATGTCGGTCTGCTTGTTCTTGCGCCGCTCGGCGATGGAGCCGTCGTCGTAGTCGATGTCCTCGGGGTTGACGATGACCTCGATGTTCGGCGAGTGGTCCAGCTCGCGCAGCTCCATGGGGCTGAACTTGGCCTGGGCCGGTCCGCGGCGGCCGAAGACATGGATCTCCACGGCCTTGTTCGCCTTGAGCCCGTCGTAGACGTTCGGCGGGATCTCGGTCGGCAGGAGTTCGTCCGCCGTCTTGGCGAGGATGCGGGAGATGTCGAGGGCCACGTTGCCGACGCCGAGGACGGCGACCTTCTCCGCCTCCAGCGGCCAGGTGCGCGGCACGTCCGGGTGGCCGTCGTACCAGGAGGCGAAGTCGGCGGCGCCGTAGGAGCCGTCGAGCTCGACACCGGGGATCTTCAGCTCGCGGTCGGCCATGGCGCCGGTCGAGAACACCACCGCGTCGTAGAAGGCGCGCAGGTCGTCCAGGTGGATGTCGGTGCCGTAGTCCACGTTGCCGAACAGCCGCACCTGCGGCTTGTCGAGCACCTGGTGCAGGGCGGTGATGATGCCCTTGATGCGCGGGTGGTCCGGGGCGACGCCGTACCGGATCAGTCCGAACGGCGCCGGCATGCGCTCGAAGAGGTCGATCGAGACCCCGGGGTCGGCGGCGGCATCGGACTTCAGCAGCGCGTCGGCGGCGTAGATCCCGGCAGGGCCGGCGCCGACGATCGCTACCCGCAGGGGGCGGGGCATGACAGATTCCCTTCGAGCGAGGAATGACCGGTGACATTAACCGATCGATCAAACCCTAAGTAAGGCTCGCCTCACCTCGGTACCCGCCCCCCACCTATGACCTCATAAGTTGATCTTATGCCTCCTATTGGCCTGTCTTTGGGGCGATGACTCGCGTGCGGGGTCCCCACGAGCGAGGCTTGAGGCAGACCCATCGGAGAAGGGGCGCGACTGCCATGAACGCCGCCACGACGGAACGGACGCGGGGCGGGCGGGGCGCCGGGTTCCTGGAGAACCCGGGCGTCGGCCTGTCCCCGTGGATCGTCTTCGCCGTCGTGGTCGGCGAGGACCGGTACGAGCTGGCCGTCGCCCTGGCCCTCGGGATCTCCCTCGTACTCGTCATCGCGAGCCGCTTCGTCCGCCGCGGCACATCGGTGAAGATCATCGAGCTGGCGGACGTCTCCTTCTTCACTGCGATGGCGGTCGTCGGCGTCCTGGCCTCCGACGGCACCCTGCGCTGGCTGGAGACCTACGCGGACGAGCTCTCCGCGATCGCCCTGACCTTCTTCGCGGTCGGCACCATGGTCGTCCGCAGGCCCTTCACGCTCCAGTACGCCCGCGAAAGGGTCCCCCGGGAGCGCTGGGGCACCCCCGCCTTCCTGCACGCCAACTACGTGATCACCGGGGCCTGGGCGCTGTCCTTCCTCGTCACCGCCCTCGTCGGCGGCTTCGGCGACCTCGTCCTGCGCAACCCGGAGAACGTGTGGACCGCGTGGATCATCCCGATCGCTGCCTACATCGGCGTGCTGCGGTTCACCGAGTGGTACCACCAGGTCGCCCGGGCCCGCGTACTCCACGAGCCCGAGCCGCCGGTGCGGCTCCTGCTGACCCCGTTCGTGGCCATGCTGATCCCGATCGGGATCGTCGTACTGGTCTTCGACGCGGGCGCCCAGTGGTTCGGTGTCATCCTGATGATCCTGGGCCTCACCCTGGCCCGCGCCCTCCGCGGCGACGCGGCGCTGGACCACTACCCCAAGCGCCGGGTCAAATAGCCCGTTCGAGCCGCTCGGCCGTCAGGCCGCTCCGCCCGTGGGCGGCCGCGGCACGTGCTCGTGCGGCATCGCCCAGTGCTCCGGCCTCACCGGGTTCATCCCGCCGCCTGCCGGGACGACGGTGCGTTGGCCATGGATCAACGCCCTTGTGGTGCCCCGCAGTTGTAGCTCTTGCGCATCTGCCCATGCTACGGAAGCGCTCCCACCCTGGGGGCAGTAAGCGGGAAATGGATTCGGAGAGGACAGCCCGGGTGAAGGAAGAACCGAGCGGCCGGAGGGCGTGACCATCGAAGCGGCGGAGGAGGCGGTGATGGAACTGCGTGCGGCGCCGAAAAGGGCCGGGACCGTGCTTCCGTCCCTGGGGCTCGACCCCGTCACCTGCGCCGCCGAGCCCCCGCCGCCACCGATCGAGTGGGGACGTTGCCCGGTGGAGACGGCGCGGCGGCCGGCCGCCCCGATGCCGGGGGAAGGTGGCCGGGGATGAGCCAGCCCGTGGGGACGTACGTCGTCGAGCTGCGCACGGGACGCGTCGGACGCGTCATGGGGCACGTGGGGCCGTATCTGCAGCTGAGACCCGTCGGGGGCGGGCGTGAGTGGGACTGCCCGCCGGACGGCGTGCGGCCGGCGACCGACGCCGAGCGGCTGCGTGCGGCGACGGCCTACGCGAACGCCCGCAGCCGGGGCGAGGTGCCCTGAAGGGGCCGTCTCCCGGGTCCCGGCCCGGGCCGCCCCGCGCGTACGGGAGAATGGGTCCATGAGTCTGTTCCGCGACGACGGCATCGTGCTGCGCACCCAGAAGCTGGGTGAAGCGGACCGCATCATCACGCTCCTCACGCGCGGTCACGGGCGCGTGCGGGCCGTCGCGCGCGGAGTGCGCAGGACCAAGTCGAAGTTCGGCGCCCGGCTGGAGCCCTTCTCGCACGTCGACGTGCAGTTCTTCGCGCGGGGCTCGGAGCTCGTCGGACGCGGCCTGCCGCTGTGTACGCAGAGTGAGACGATCGCCCCCTACGGCGGCGGCATCGTCACCGACTACGCCCGCTACACCGCCGGTACGGCCATGCTGGAGACCGCCGAGAGGTTCACCGACCACGAGGGCGAGCCGGCGGTCCAGCAGTACCTCCTGCTCGTCGGAGCCCTGCGCACCCTTTCGCGGGGCGAGCACGCGCCCCATCTGATCCTGGACGCGTTCCTCCTGCGCTCGCTGGCCGTCAACGGCTACGCGCCCTCCTTCGAGGACTGCGCGCGGTGCGGGATCCACGGCCCGAACCGCTTCTTCTCCGTCGCGGCGGGCGGCGTCATATGCGGCGACTGCCGGGTACCCGGCAGCGTCGTACCCTCTGCGGAGGCCGTCGGTCTGCTCAGCGCACTGCTGACCGGGGACTGGGAGACGGCGGACGCGTGCGAGCCGCGCCACGTCAGGGAGGGGAGCGGACTGGTGTCCGCGTATCTCCACTGGCATCTGGAGCGGGGGCTGCGGTCCCTTCGGTACGTCGAGAAGTAGCTAGGTATAGGAGAAGTGAGCCCGCATGGCACGACGTGGATTCCTGGGCCGGTCCCGCCGCGACTACGAGACCCCGGAGCCGCACCCGTCGGGCGCGCGCCCGCCGAAGATCCCCGGTGAACTGGTGCCCGGTCACGTCGCGATCGTCATGGACGGCAACGGCCGCTGGGCGAAGGAACGCGGCCTGCCGCGCACCGAGGGGCACAAGGTCGGCGCCGAGCGGGTGCTGGACGTGCTCCAGGGCGCGATCGAGATGGGCGTCGGCAGCATCTCCCTGTACGCCTTCTCCACCGAGAACTGGAAGCGGTCGCCCGAAGAGGTGCGCTTCCTGATGAACTTCAACCGCGACTTCATCCGCAAGACCCGTGACCAGCTCGACGCGCTCGGCATCCGGGTGCGCTGGGTGGGCCGGATGCCCAAGCTGTGGAAGTCGGTCGCCAAGGAACTGCAGATCGCGCAGGAGCAGACCAAGGACAACGACCGGCTGACTCTGTACTTCTGCATGAACTACGGCGGGCGGGCGGAGCTCGCGGACGCGATGCAGAAGATCGCCGAGGACGTGAAGGCGGGGAAGCTCGACCCGTCGAAGGTCAGCGAGAAGATCATCCAGAAGTACCTGTACTACCCGGACATGCCGGACGTGGACCTGTTCCTGCGGCCCAGCGGTGAGCAGCGCACCTCCAACTACCTCCTCTGGCAGAGCGCTTACGCCGAGATGGTCTTCCAGGACGTGCTGTGGCCCGACTTCGACCGCCGGGATCTGTGGCGGGCCTGCCTGGAGTACGCCTCCCGGGACCGCCGCTTCGGCGGGGCGATCCCCAACGAGGAACTGCTGAAGCTGGAGAAGCGGGAGAACGAGCAGGGGCAGCCGCAGGAGACGCCGCAGGGCAACCCGGCGTGAAGGCGGCGCGCGGCTGCGCCGTCGCCGCAGTGTTCCTGTTCGCCCTGCTCCTGACGTGGCTGAGTTTCGCCTGGACCGTCGAGATGGAGACGTTCGCCGGCCTGCGCGACAACGACGCCCCCTTCGTGGTGCTCACCGGCTTCCTGGCGGCAGGGGCGGCCGCCGGGGGACTGGCGCTCGCGGGGCCCCGCTCGCGCCCCGCCCTCGTGGCCGCCGCCTGCGTGGCGGCCCTGCTGGCATGGCGGGCCTACACGCTCGCGCCGGTGATGCACTGCTGGGACCACAACAGCGTGGGACGCAACGACGACGGCACCTACGACTGCTTCGACCGCTAGGGCGTGTTCCGAAAGTGGCGTCGTCCGCCCGGAGGGCGGGGCCGGGGGCGTCTGGTGCGTGCGAGCGCACGGCGGAGGGTGGGGATACCTCCCGCGCCCCCAGGCGCAGGGGGAGAGAGCGCAGCGGGCTGCGCCGACTCCCCGCACGCTCGGCCGGACACGGCGGTGGCCCGCGTCCCCCCGCGGGGATGCGGGCCACCGCCGCACGTCGTCAGGCGTTCTTCGCCGCCGCAGCGCACTCCACGCACGTGCCGAAGATCTCCACCGTGTGCGCCACGTTCACGAACGCGTGCTCCGCCGCGATCGCCTCGGCCCACTCCTCGACCGCCGGGCCCTCGACCTCGACCGCCTTGCCGCACATCCGGCACACGAGGTGGTGGTGGTGCTCACCCGTCGAGCAGCGGCGGTAGACGGCCTCGCCGTCGCTGGTACGCAGCACGTCGACCTCGCCGGCGTCGGCGAGGGACTGCAGGGTGCGGTAGACCGTCGTCAGGCCCACGGAGTCGCCGCGGTGCTTGAGCATGTCGTGCAGCTCCTGCGCGCTGCGGAACTCGTCCACCTCGTTCAGCGCCGCCGACACGGCAGCTCGCTGCCGGGTCGACCGGCCGCGTACGCCGGGGGGTCCAGCCGTCGCCACAGGTGCCTCCTCAACACTCGGCCCGCTCCAGATGTCCGGACCATTCTGCCAGGCCCCCCTGAAGGCTCGATCAGGGTCGGGTGCCGGGCCGACATCAGACCTTGACGTCGTCCGCCCGGCCACGGGCGTCTCCCGCGCCCACATCACAAGTGTCCGCCCGGGCCCGCGCTGCCCGCGCACG
The DNA here is from genome assembly GCF_054963715.1 of Streptomyces sp. STAM6. Taxonomy (NCBI): domain Bacteria; kingdom Bacillati; phylum Actinomycetota; class Actinomycetes; order Kitasatosporales; family Streptomycetaceae; genus Streptomyces; species Streptomyces sp. STAM6. Next base: position 312,469 of record NZ_JBUEFZ010000004.1, read on the forward strand.
GCGCCTGGCCAGCGGCGTGGCCAGCACCGTCAGCACGATGAACACCGCGATCGCCAGCAGGACGATCGTCGCGCCCGGCGGCACGTCCTGGTAGTACGACGTCACCGTGCCGGCGAGCGTCACCCCCGTACCGATCAACACCGCAAGTACGAAAGTCGTGCGGAAGCTCCGCGACAGCTGCTGTGCCGCCGCCACCGGGACCACCATCAGCGCGCTGACCAGCAGCAGGCCGACGACCCGCATGGCGACCGTGACGGTCACCGCGGCCGTCACCGCGATCAGCAGGTTCAGCACCCGTACCGGCAGGCCGGTGACGCGCGCGAACTCCTCGTCCTGGCTCACCGCGAACAGCTGCCGCCGCAGGCCGAGCGTGACGAGCATCACGAACAGGGCCAGCAGGCAGATCGCGACGACGTCCTCCTCGGAGACCGTCGACAGCGAGCCGAAAAGGTACGAGTTGAGATTGGCGTTCGAGCCGGTCGGCGACAGGTTGATCAGCATGACGCCGCCCGCCATGCCGCCGTAGAACAGCAGTGCGAGCGCGATGTCGCCGCGGGTGCGGCCGTAGGCACGGATCAACTCCATCGTGACGGCACCGGCGATCGAGACGATCGTGGCCATCCACACGGGGCTGGTCGACAGCAGGAAGCCCAGGCCGACGCCGGTCATCGCGACATGGCCGATGCCGTCGCCCATCAACGCCTGCCGGCGCTGCACCAGGTAGATGCCGACGGCCGGCGCCGTGATGCCGACCAGGACGGCCGCGAGCAGCGCCCGCTGCATGAAGGCGAGCTGGAGGATTTCCATGATCAGGTCAGCAGTCCCGTGCGGAGCGGCTCGTCGGCCGCATGCGGATGTACGTGGTCGTGGCCGGGCAGCGCGTGCTGGCCGACGGCCTCCGGGGGCGGCCCGTCGTGGACCACGCAGCCGTCGCGCAGCACCACGGCGCGGTCGATCAGCGGCTCCAGGGGACCCAGCTCGTGCAGTACCAGCAGAACCGTCGTACCGCCCGCGACCTGCTCGCGCAGGGTTCCGGCGAGGATCTCCTGGCTGTGCAGGTCGACGCCGGCCATCGGCTCGTCCATGATCAGAAGCTCGGGGTCGGAGGCGAGCGCGCGGGCGATCAGCACCCGCTGGTGCTGGCCGCCGGACAGGGCGCTCACGGAGTCCTTGGCGCGGTCGGCGAGCCCGACGAGCTCGATCGCGCGCTCCACGGCCGCCCTGTCGGCCCGCGAGGGCCATCCCAGCTTCGTACGGGACAGCCGGCCGGAGGACACGACCTCGCGGATCGTGGCCGGCACGCCGCTGGCGGCGGTGGTGCGCTGGGGTACGTAACCGACGCGCGCCCAGTCGCGGAAGCGCTTCAGTTCCTTGCCGAACAGCGAGATCGAGCCGTCGGTCAGCGGCACCTGGCCGATCACGGAGCGGACGGCGGTCGACTTGCCCGAGCCGTTGGCGCCGAGCAGCGCGACGACCTCACCCTGGTGGACGGTGAGGTCGACGCCGCGCAGCACGGGGCGCGAGCCGAGTGTGGCCGTGGCCCCGCGGACGGATATGACGGGCTCCATGGCGTGCGCCTCCGATGCGTGCGTGCGGGAAGGGATCACTTCGCGCCGAGGGCCTTCTGCAGCGCGGCGAGGTTGGACTCCATGACCTCCATGTAGTCAGCGCCCCGGGACTTGTCCGTGATTCCCTCCAGCGGGTCCAGGACGTCCGTCTTCAGGCCGGTGTCCCGGGCGAGGGTCTTGGCGGTCCTGTCGCTGGCCAGGGTCTCGAAGAAGACGGTGGTGACCTTGTCCCGCTTCGCGATGTCCTGCAGTTCCTTGATCCGGGCGGGGCTCGGCTCGGACTCGGGGTCGATGCCGGCGATGCCCTCCTGCTCCAGGCCGTACCGCTCGGCGAGGTAGGCGAAGGAGGCGTGGGTGGTGATGAAGGTCTTGGTGGTGGGCTTCTTCAGGCCCTGCGCGAACCGGGTGTTCAGGGCGTCGAGCTCCTTGACCAGCTCGGCGGTGTTCTTCTTGTAGGCCGCGGCGTTGGCCGGGTCGGCCTTCTCCATGGCGGCCCCGACGCCCTTGGCGACCTCGGCGTACTTCACCGGGTCCAGCCAGATGTGCGGGTCGGCGTCGGCCTCGCCCTCGTCGCCGTGCCGGCCGGCTTCCTCGCCGGAGTGCTCGTCGCCGTGCGCGGCATGCTCCTCGGCGGACTCGCCGGCGTGGTCGTGGCCGGCCTCGGTGCCGTGCTTCTCCAGCTTCGTCAGGGTGGCGGCGTCGACCGTGTTCTTGACGCCGGCCTGCTTGATCGCGTCGTCGACCGCGGGCTGGATACCCTTGAGGTAAAGGATGAAGTCCGACTCGCCGAGCTCGCCGATCTGCTTCGGCTTGAGTTCCAGATCGTGCGGCTCGACGCCCGGCTTGGTGAGGGTGGTGACCGAGACGTGGTCGCCGCCTATCTCCTCGGCCAGGAACTGCATGGGATAGAACGACGCCACCACGTCCAGCTTGCCGTCGCTCACGTCCGCGGCACCGGCGGATCCTCCTCCGCAGGCGGACAGCGAGATCATGCCGAGAGCCACGGCTCCGGCAACGGCGGTGGTGGATATGAGGCGACGCACGTTCATGACAGTCATTTTCAACAAAACTGGAAACGATTGTCAACAAACGGGCTGTGCGGCCCCCGTCACCCCCGATTTGATCCGGGGGGTGCGCACGCCGGTAACCTGAAGCATTCGTCCGCCCGTCTTTATGAAGAGAGCACCGTGGCCGCCGACAAGATCGACACCATCGTCAACCTGAGCAAGCGCCGTGGCTTTGTCTACCCGTGCAGCGAGATCTACGGCGGACAGCGTGCCGCCTGGGACTACGGACCGCTGGGTGTCGAGCTCAAGGAGAACATCAAGCGTCAGTGGTGGCGTTACATGGTCACCTCGCGCGAGGACGTCGTCGGTATCGACTCGTCGGTGATCCTTGCGACCGAGGTCTGGGAGGCCTCCGGCCACGTCGCCACCTTCACCGACCCGCTCACCGAGTGCACCTCCTGCCACAAGCGGTACCGCGCGGACCACCTGGAGGAGGCGTACGAGGAGAAGCACGGCAAGCTCCCCGAGAACGGCCTCTCCGACCTGAACTGCCCCAACTGCGGCAACAAGGGCACCTTCACCGAGCCCAAGCAGTTCTCCGGCCTGCTCTCCACCCACCTCGGCCCGACGCAGGACTCCGGCTCCGTCGCCTACCTGCGCCCCGAGACGGCCCAGGGCATCTTCACCAACTTCGCCCAGGTGCAGCAGACCTCGCGCAAGAAGCCGCCGTTCGGCATCGCCCAGATGGGCAAGTCGTTCCGGAACGAGATCACCCCCGGCAACTTCATCTTCCGCACCCGCGAGTTCGAGCAGATGGAGATGGAGTTCTTCGTCAAGCCGGGCGAGGACGAGCAGTGGCACGAGTACTGGATGGAGCAGCGCTGGAACTGGTACCGCGACCTTGGTCTCCGTGAGGAGAACATGCGCTGGTACGAGCACCCGCAGGAGAAGCTCTCGCACTACTCCAAGCGCACCGCCGACATCGAGTACCGCTTCCAGTTCGGCGGCAGCGAATGGGGCGAGCTGGAGGGCGTCGCCAACCGCACCGACTACGACCTCTCGGCGCACTCCAAGGCGTCCGGCACCGACCTGTCGTTCTTCGACCAGGAGGCCGGCGAGCGCTGGACCCCGTACGTCATCGAGCCCGCCGCCGGTGTCGGCCGCACCATGCTGGCCTTCCTCCTCGACGCCTACAACGAGGACGAGGCGCCCAACGCCAAGGGCGTCATGGAGAAGCGCGCCGTGATGCGCCTCGACCCGCGCCTCGCGCCGGTCAAGGTCGCGGTGCTTCCGCTGTCCCGCAACGCGCAGCTGTCCCCGAAGGCCAAGGGCCTCGCGGCCGACCTGCGCAAGAACTGGAACATCGAGTTCGACGACGCGGGCGCCATCGGCCGCCGTTACCGCCGCCAGGACGAGATCGGCACGCCGTACTGCGTCACCGTCGACTTCGACACCCTCGAGGACAACGCCGTGACCGTGCGCGAGCGCGACACCATGAAGCAGGAGCGCGTCTCCCTCGACCAGATCCAGGGCTACCTGGGCAGCCGCCTGCTCGGCTGCTGACCCCGGTCGCACGGACGAGAAGGCCCCCGGTTCGACGAACCGGGGGCCTTCTCGCGTCGTGGACGGCGGCTCAGGGGCGCAGTCCGCGCAGGAGGAGCCCGACCACCGCGTCGAACTCGTCGTCGATCGAGTCCGACGTCCACACCGGCGCGTAGCCGGGGTCGTGGAAGCGGGCGGTCGCGTCGAAGACCGCCTTGGCGGCGGCCCTGGCGTCGCCCCGCGCGAACAGACCCGTCGCCATGCCCTCCTCGATGATCCGGCGCAACTGGTCGACCAGCACCGCCAAGTGCTCGTCCACCACCGCGCTGTTCTCCTCGATGAGCACGCTGTACGTGGCGAACAGCTCGGGGTCGTCACCGGCCTTGTGGCGCTTGGCGCCGAACAGGGCGGCGAGCCAGTCGCGCAGCTTCTCGGGGCCGGGTGCCGTCGACTCCGATCCGGTGAGCTCGGCGAGAACGGCCTCCGTGCGGCCGAGCCAGCGCTGGGTGACGGCCTCACGGAGCGCCGCCTTGGTGCGGAAGTGGCGGTAGACGCTGCCGTGGCTGACGCCGAGGGCCCGCGCCACGTCCACGACCGTCGCCTTGCCCGGGCCGTAGCGGCGCAGGACCTCCTCGGTGGCTTCGAGGATGCGGTCCGGGGTGAGGGCTTCGGTGCTCATGGACAGTGACGGTACCCGGCCTCGCCGGGGGTCAGTGCTCGCTGTCCAGGTGCGCCATCTGGGCCGCCGGGTACCGCTCGCCGGCCGCCGCGCCCGCCGGGACGGCCTCCTCGATCGCGGCCAGGTCGGCCGCGTCCAGGGTGACGTCCAGGGCACCGAGTGCCTCGGCCAGCCGGTCGCGGCGGCGGGCACCGACCAGCGGGACGATGTCCTCGCCGCGGGAGAGCACCCAGGCGACGGCGGTCTGGGCGACGGTCACGCCCTTCCGTTCGGCGACCTGCCGCAGCCGCTCGACCAGCGCCAGATTGCGGTCGAGGTTGTCGCCCTGGAAGCGGGGGCTCATCCCGCGGAAGTCGCCGGCGCCGAGTTCGCGGTCACGGGTGAAGTGGCCGCTGATCAGGCCGCGCGAGAGCACGCCGTACGCGGTGACGCCGATGCCCAGCTCCCGGGCGGTCGGCAGGATCTCGTCCTCGATCCCGCGCGAGATCAGCGAGTACTCGATCTGGAGGTCGGCGATCGGGGCGACGGCGGCGGCCCGGCGCAGGGTCCGGGCGCCCACCTCGGAGAGGCCGATGTGGCGTACGTGCCCCGCCTCGACCAGCTCGGCGATGGCGCCGACGGTCTCCTCGATCGGGACGTCCGGGTCGACGCGGGCGATCCGGTAGACGTCGATGTGGTCCGTGCCGAGGCGTTGCAGCGAGTACGCCGCGAAGTTCCGCACGGCGGCGGGTCGGCCGTCGTAGCCGGTGAAGCCGCCCTCCACGGTGCGCAGCGCGCCGAACTTCACGCTGGTCAGGGCCTGCTCGCGAAGGCCCGACGGGGCGGTGCGCAGCGCCTCGTTGATCAGCAGCTCGTTGTGGCCCATGCCGTAGAAGTCGCCGGTGTCCAGCAGCGTGACGCCCGCGTCCAATGCGGCGTGGATGGTGGCGATCGACTCGGCGCGGTCGGCCCCGCCGTACAGCGCGGACATACCCATGCAGCCCAGACCGAGGGCTGAGACGCGGGGGCCGGTGGAGCCGAGGGAGCGGGTGGGGAGGGCGGTGGTGGAGGTCATGGCACGACTATGGCATGACGGATGACAGATTTCAATATCTGTCAGTCGATACGGCGGTGCTCCAGTGCCGTCCGACGCCATCCGGTGCCGGTCCCGCGCCCGTGCCGCGCCCGCGCCGGTCCCGTACCCGCGCCGGGCCCGCGCCCGGTCCAGTGCCGGGCCCGGCGGCGGCGCGCACCTGGCCGATTCGCGGAAAATCCGGTGCCGCCCCGGGCCCCCACGGGGTACCGTCGCCCTCATGAGCTGCCATCTCCCGATCTACGAGTGAGAGCGCGGCGGGCCTGAGCCCGCCCCCCACCCGACGCATTCGCATGACTTCTCACCCTTTGGGAGACCCCCATGGCCAAGAGCCGCAACAACCTCCTCGGCGTCGGCGGACAGCGCCGCAAGATGTCCCGCGCCGACCAGCAGGGTTCCGCGCCGGCCCGTGCGGCCGACCGCAAGGCGGCCGCCGACCAGAAGCAGGAGCTGCTCCGCAAGATGCGCGAGCGTGCCCAGGACGCCGAGCAGGGCGATCAGCAGCAGAGCTGACCGCGCCCGGCCGGTCGTCCGGCCGGATCCACGGACCGCGCACGGCGATATGTCGCACGGCGCACGGGCAGGGCCCGGACCACCTTCGGTTTCGACGGGGTGGCCCGGGCCCTCGCCCTGTGCGCCGGGCGCGGCTCACCGGCCCTGTCCCAGGCCCGGGCCACCGGCCCTCCTCGGCGGCCGTGCGGTCCCGCCACCGGGCGGCCCACGTGTTCCTTCCGGAAAGGCTCGGGCCCAGAGCGATCGTCAGGACGATCGCTCTGGGCCGGGCCGGGGGCGTGACCGCCACCGCGTCCCGTACACCCACCGGGGCGTCGCCCGGGGCGGCCGCACCGCCCACTCCGGGCCACCCTGCCGGCGACACCCCCCGTCGCGGCCCGGTCCCGGCCGGTCCGCGCCCCGTGGCATCACGCGCCGAGGGACGACGCCGCCCCGGGCCGGACCGGAGAGGCTTCAGGAGCCGGCGCTCGCCGCGGCGGCCCGAGGCTCCTGCAGAAGCCGTGCCGTCCGCTCGGCCGTCCGCCGCGCCCAGGCCCCACTGGTCAGGGCGCCCACCAGCAGGACGCACAGCCCACAGCCGGCGATGATCCACCACGCGGGGCGGCTCGCCGCCACGAACCCCTCGGTGTGCGAACCGGCCGTGACTCCCGCGGCCAGGACGGTCCCGATGACCGCGACCCCCAGCGTCTGGCCGACCTGCCGGCTCGTCGAGGCGACGGCGGCGGCGACCCCCGCCTGGGCCCGCGGCATGCCCGAGACCGCCGTATTGGTGATCGGCGCGTTGACCATGCCGAAGCCGAGGCCGAACAGCACGTACCCGGTGAACAGCAGTGGGGCCGACGTCTCCGCCTCGAACGCCGCGAACAGCAGCCCACTGGCCGCCATCGTCACCCCGGCGATCAGCAGCGACGGGCGCGGCCCGCGGCTGCCGACCAGCCGCCCCGACAGCGGGGCGCAGACGAGGGTGAGGGCCGCCATCGGCAGCATGTACAGCCCGGCGTTCATGGCACTCAGCCCACGGACGTCCTGCAGGTAGAGCGTGTTGATGAACAGGAAGCCACTGAGCGCGGCGAACGAGGACACCGCGATGACCGTGGCGCCGCTGAACGGTGCGCTGCGGAAGAACCGCAGGTCGATGAGTGGTTCGGCACGCCTGGGCTCGTACAGCAGCAGACCGCAGAGGGCCAGCAGGGCCGTCCCGGCCAGTCCCACGATCAGCGGCGACGTCCAGCCCGCGACCGGAGCCTCGATGATCGCGTAGGTGAGGCTGCCCAGAAGCACGATGACCAGCAGCTGGCCGACCGGGTCCACCCGGCGCGGCTTCGGCGCGCGGGACTCCGGTACGTACCGGAGCGTGAGGAGCAGGGCGGCGACGCCGACCGGCAGATTGATCCAGAAGATCGCCCGCCAGCCGACGGTGTCCGTGAGCACCCCGCCGACCAGCGGGCCGGCGGCCATGGAGATCCCGACGACCCCGCCCCAGACGCCGATGGCGCGAGCCCGCTCGCGCGGCTCGGTGAAGGTGTTGGTGATGATCGACATCGCGACCGGGTTCAGCATCGAGCCGCCGACGGCCTGCACCATGCGGAAGGCGACCAGGGAGCCCAGGTTCGGAGCGAGCGAGCAGAGCACCGAGCCGAGCGTGAACAGGACGAGGCCGGTCATGAAGACCTTGCGGCGGCCGATCCGGTCGGCGGTGGAGCCCGCGAGCATCAGCAGCGAGGCCAGCACCACGGCGTAGGCGTCGATGGTCCACTGCATCCCGGCGACGGTGGCGCCCAGCTCCCTGCGGATCGAGGGGAGGGCGACGTTGAGGACGGTGTTGTCGAGGCTGACGATCAGCAGGCTCATGCAGCAGATCGCCAGCACCAGCAGCCGCCGGCGGGGGGTGAGCTCGGGCATATATCCAAAGTACGCCTAACTAACGACCTGCTCCCGTCGTGCGCGACAATGGTGGGCATGACCGCGTTCAGCCCCCTCGCCATCGGCCCGCACACCGTGCAGCCGCCGGTGGTGCTCGCCCCGATGGCCGGCATCACCAACGCCCCCTTCCGCACGCTCTGCCGAGAGTTCAGCGGCGGCAAGGGACTGTTCGTGAGCGAGATGATCACCACGAGGGCGCTGGTCGAACGCAACGAGAAGACCATGCAACTGATCCACTTCGACGAGACCGAGACGCCACGGTCGATCCAGCTGTACGGAGTCGACCCGGTGACCGTCGGCAAGGCCGTCCGGATGATCGTCGACGAGGACCTGGCCGACCACATCGACCTGAACTTCGGCTGCCCGGTGCCCAAGGTCACCCGCAAGGGCGGCGGCTCCGCCCTCCCGTACAAGCGGCCGCTCCTGCGAGCCATCCTCAACGAGGCCGTCCAGAACGCCGGTGACCTGCCCGTCACCATGAAGATGCGCAAGGGCATCGACGACGACCACATCACCTTCCTCGACGCCGGACGCATCGCCGTCGAGGAGGGTGTCACCGCCATCGCCCTGCACGGCCGCACCGCCGCCCAGCACTACGGCGGCACGGCGGACTGGGACGCGATCGCCCGGCTCAAGGAGCACGTCCCGGAGATCCCGGTCCTCGGCAACGGCGACATCTGGTCCGCGGACGACGCTCTGCGCATGATGCGCGAGACCGGCTGCGACGGCGTCGTCGTCGGCCGCGGCTGCCTCGGCCGCCCCTGGCTCTTCGGCGACCTGGTCGCCGCGTTCGAGGGCACCGGGAAGGCCGCCACGCCCACCCTGCGCGAGGTCGCCGACGTCATGGTCCGCCACGCCCAGCTGCTGGGGGAGTGGATCGGCGACGAGGCCCGCGGCGTCATCGACTTCCGCAAGCACGTGGCCTGGTACCTGAAGGGGTTCGCCGTCGGCTCCGAGATGCGCAAGCGGCTCGCGATCACCTCCACCCTGGCGGACCTGCGCGCCGGACTCGACGAACTCGACCTCGACCAGCACTGGCCCGCCGGCGCCGACGGCCCGCGCGGGCGGACCTCCGGGAACAACCGGGTCGTCCTGCCGGACGGCTGGCTCAAGGACCCCTACGACTGCGCGGCGGTCGGCGCGGACGCGGAGCTCGACACCTCCGGCGGCTGACCCCCACGGCGGCCCCCACGACAGTCGACGGCCTTGCCCGGAAGCCGAGTTGCGCCCCGCCTCCCTCGCCTAGGATGTGAGGCTCGGGACACAGGTGGGGGACCATGTGACAAGCGTCGTCTTCGTTCACGGTACCGGCGTGCGAGAGAAGTCGTACCGGAGCTCATGGGACAGGGTCCGGCGGGGACTGGAACGGGTCAGACCGGACGTCCGGCTCATCCCCTGCTTCTGGGGCGAGACCCACGGCGCGCGCCTCGCGCTCGACGGCGCCTCCATCCCCGTCAAGGACCAGGAACGCGGCGGACTGCGCAGCACCCCCGGGGACACGCCGGACGACGCACTCGCCCTGTGGGCGGTACTTGACGCCGATCCGCTCGCCGAGATCCGGGCGCTCGCCGAAGCGGCCCCCGACGGCGCCCCCGGGGGCGGCTACTTCCCCGGCCGGCTCGACCCCTGGGACAACCTGTCGGCGAGGGTGGCCGCGCTCGGCGCCGCCGACCTGCCGCAGGACACACCGCCGGGCAGCACCGCCCGGCAGCTCACCGACGACCTCGCCCCGCACCTCACCGAGGCCGCCCGCACCGTCGCCGACGAACTCTCCCTGCGGCTTTCCGGCACCGACGGCTCCCCGGACGCCGAAGCGCTGGCCGCCCGTGCCGTGCTGGTCCTCGCCGTCCACCTCGCCGAACAGGCCGAGGACGCGGACGAACCGCTGCCCGTCGACGGCGCCGACCGCGACCTCCTCGTGGAGGCCCTCACCGACCGGCTCGGCGGAACGGACAAGGGCGGTCTGCGGTCCGCCGGCTCCTGGGCGGCCGCCCGCGCCATGGACCCGCTGTGGCGGACCGTCTCCGACGGCGTCGAACTGGCCGGCCGCCGCCGGACCACGGGCACGGTCGTCCCCGCCGGCGGCGACATCCTGCGCTACCAGGCACGCGGTGAGGGGCTGCGCGCCAGGATCGCCGAAGTCGTGGCCCTCACCCGGGAACAGGACCCCGGCCCCGTCGTCCTCCTCGCCCACAGCCTCGGCGGCATCGCCTGCGTCGACCTGCTCGCCCTCGGCCCCGTCCCCGGCGTGGAACTCCTCGTGACCGTCGGCTCCCAGGCCCCCTTCCTCTACGAGATCGACGCCCTCGCCGGACTGCGGCGCGGCGACGCGCTGCCCGCGCACTTCCCCCGCTGGATCAACCTCTACGACCGGCGCGACCTGCTGGGCTTCGTCGGCGAGCGGATCTTCCCCGGCCGCGTCACCGACCTGCGCGTCGACCTGCGCCAGCCCTTCCCGCGCTCGCACACCGGGTACTTCGCCCACGCGGCCCTGTACGACCGGCTGGCCGCGGAGCTCCCGTGACCCCGGAGACTCCCCAGACCCCCGACTGGACCCGGGCGCACGCCGTCGTGGTCGCCGTCGAGGAATACGCGGGCGGCCGGGACTGGGCGCTCGAAGGGCCCGCCCGGGACGCCGCACGGCTGATGAACTGGTTCGTCGGGCAGGGCATGCCCGAAGAACAGATCCGGCTCCTCGCCTCGCCCCTCGCACACAACGAGGGCCACCTCGCCGGCTTCCCCCGCGTCGACCGCCGGACCGCCGACCGCGTCAACGTCCGCAAGGTGTTCCAGGAGGAGCTGCGCGGCCTCACCGGCGACTGGCTGTGGGTCTACTGGTCCGGCCACGGCCTGCAGACCCGGGGCAACCGGTGGAGCCTGCTCTACCCGGAGACCCGCACCGGCGACCCGCTCGGCGTCGACGCGGACAACCTCGTCTCCCTCATGCGCACCGACCACCTCCCGGCCCGGCAGATCCAGCGCGTCACCGTGATCATCGACGCCTGCCGCAGCGCCCTGTCCCCCCGCGACCACATCCACACCACCCAGCCCGACGAACTGACCCCGAACCCCGAGTCGCGCCGCGACCGCCCCGTGTTCGTAATGCGCGCGAGCCAGTCCGGCACCGCGGCCAAGAGCAGGGGCGGCGAAGGCCTCTTCACCTCCCGGCTCATGGACCGGCTGGAGAAGGGCCGCCGCGACGGTGCCCCCCTCGACCTCGACTCCACCTGGCGCGACCTGCGGTCCGAGTTCGAACGGCTGCGGGAGGGGGGCAGCAGCGAACAGCTCCCGACGGTCTACGTCAGCAACTGGGCCCAGTACACCGACGACTTCACCCCACCACCCCCTCGCGACGACCCCGCCCGGCACACCACCCGCAACCGGCTGGCTCTGATCACCCACGCCGTCCTCGACACCCCCGGCGCGTCGGCGGCCCGCGTCGGCATCCGCCTGTGCCACCAGCTCGGCATGGGGCCGCCCGCCACGGACCACGCCCCCGGCGCGGCAGACCTCGCGTCCTGGGCGATGACCCGGACCCACGGCATCCCCACCCTCGTCCACTGCCTCCGTGAGGAACCGGGCGAGGTGATGGAGACCGTCGAGGTGCGGCGGACGGTCCTGGAACTCACCCCCGACCGGTGGCTCCTGTGCCAGGAGTACGACGACCTCGCCGCCCTCCTCGACGGGCAACCCGCCGGCTTCCACCCCCTGTTCGCGGAGGCCGCCAGACAAGCCGTGGAAGGCGTGATCCTCACCGGCACGTCGCCCCTGGCGGTCGTCGACGAACTCGAGGCCCTGCGGTCCGGCCCCGAGCGGCTACCCCAGCTGCTGCGCACCGTCGAACGCGCCGCGGAACTGCTCGACGACCCCCTCGCCGACGCCTTACGCGCCTGGTCCCTGGCATGTGCCCAACGGCTCGGTCTGAAAGCCGTCCTCCTCGACCGCCGGGCCGAGGCACAGGAGAAGGTGACCCTCGCACCCACCGACGCCGGCGCCGGCGCCGCCCACCACGTACAGATCAGCCTGTCCGCCGCTCCCACCCCGGACGGCAGACGCACCTACCAGGTCTGGAGCCACGGCTCGGGCGGCACCGAGACCCTCGCCGTCGACGACACGCCCAAAGACCTCGCCACGATCGAGAAGGACCTGGACACCCTCCTCTCCCGGCACGCCGCACCCCGGCAGAGCGTGGTGGAGTTCTTCCTCGCCCCCACCGACCTCGAACTGGACGTGCACCGCTGGCGCATCGGAGCCGAGGATCCCGTCCAGCGGTCGCTCGGCACCGACTTCCCCGTGGTCCTGCGGTGCGCCGAGTACCGCGCCCGCCATCAGGCGCTGTGGCATCAGCGCTGGTCGAAGGTGGCATCGGCGGACAGCGCGGACCTGCACTGGCTCGCCCCCGACCTCACCGGCACCACCCCCGCCTACGGCCGGCTCATGCAGCACGAAGACGCCCCCGGCGTCGTCCTGACCACCCGCGCGGACGCCAGGGCCGAGGTCTTCACCGCCTGCCTGTTCGGCGGCGTGCCGGTCATGATCTGGCACGGCGGCACCCAACCCGACGGCGGCCGGGGCCAGTTGGAGAGCCTCCTGGCCACCGGAAAGCTCACGGAACTGCCCGCCGCATTGCGTAGGCTGCGCTCGGCGTGCGACGCAGACGAGAACCACCCCGGGCGGCATCTCGCCCTGCTCTGGGACGACCCGGAACGACCACTGCCCCCGCGACTCGACCTGTCCGCACCGTGAGGAGAAACCGAGAATGAACCAGGACTGGCGGCTCTTCCGCGGGGATGCCGAACCGCACGAGGTCGAGCAGTGGCCCACGGCCCCGCCGTGGCGGACCTTCGGCGCGGCCCGGGACACCGCGGCCCGCGGCCCCGTCCGGCACGTCATGTCCGCCGAGGACCGGGACACCGTCAACGCCGCCATCCACCTGCACCGGCCGCTGCTCGTCACCGGCAAGCCCGGCACCGGCAAATCCACCCTGGCCCGTGCCATCGCCGACGAACTGGTCCTCGGTGAGGTGCTCCACTGGCCGGTGAACAGCCGCTCCACCCTGACCGACGGCCTCTACCGCTACGACGCCGTCGGACGGCTCCGCGACGCCTCCCTCCACAGCCGCGGCACCGACGAGCCGGCGCCCGAACCCGGCATCGGGGACTACCTCCGGCTCGGCCCGCTCGGAACCGCCCTGCTGCCGCGCGCCAAGCCCCGTGTCCTCCTCGTCGACGAGCTCGACAAGGGAGACGTCGACCTGCCCAACGACCTCCTCACCGTCTTCGAGGAGGGCACCTTCGAGATCCCCGAACTCGCCCGCCTCAAGCAGACCGCCGTCGAGGTCCGCCAAGCCGGCTCCACCGAGGCCACCGCGGTGATCGAGAACGGGCGCGTCACGTGCCGGGTCTTCCCGATCGTCGTGATCACCAGCAACGGCGAACGGGACTTCCCACCGGCCTTCCTCCGCCGCTGCGTCCGCCTCGACCTCAAGCAGCCCGACGAACGGCAGCTCCGGGAGATCGTCCGGATGCACCTCGGCGAACAGGTCGACGCCCAGGCCCGCGACCTGATCGAGGACTTCCTGCACCTGCGGGACTCCCAGGCCCACGACCTCGCCACCGACCAACTGCTCAACGCGGTCCACCTGCGCGTCTCCGGCATCGGCCTGGACTTCGCGAGCCTGCGCGAGACCGTGCTCCGCTCCCTGGACGAATCGGACGTCTGATGATCCAGCGGCTGTGCGGCCTGTTCGAGGACGCCGGGGTCGACCTCTCCACCGAGGAACTCCTCGACGTCCTCTGGCTCGCCGTCACCACCCGGCCGCGGACAACCGAGCCCGACTCCGCCACGGCCGCACCCACCGGCGACACCGGCGCCGAGCCGGGCCCCGGCCGGAAGGAAACGGCCGGCCCGTCGGCCGCAGGACCGGCCGGCGGGAACCCCGGCACCCCCGACGGGCCGCTGCCCCGGGCCGGGCACGACGACCACCGCGCCCTGTACGCGCCCGGCGGCACCGCGGCGGCCGACCGGCTGCCCGCCCGCCCCGTCGGCGTACGCGGCGTACGCGCCATCCCGACCGCCCTGCGGCTGCACCGGGCCCTGCGCCCGCTGCGGCAGCCCGTCCGCTCCCGCACCTCGTTCGTCCTCGACGAGACCGCAACCGCCGACCTGATGGCCGACACCGCCGTGCCGGACGTCGTCCTGCGGCCCGCGACCGAACGCCGGCTCGACGCCGTCCTCGTCATCGACGACGGACCCTCCATGATCCTCTGGCAGCAGTACGCCACCGAGGCCCGTGCCCTGCTGGAGCGCCAGGGCATCTTCCAGCGCGTCCGCACCTACGGCCTGGACAGCGGCGACCCCCGACGGCCCGTGCTCCGGGCCCGCCCCTTCAGCTCCTCCTCCGCCCGCAGGTGCGCCCGCCACCTGGCCGACCCGGTCAGACCCACCGTCGTCCTCGTACTCTCCGACGGCGTCGGCCCCGCCTGGCGCAGCGGCGCCGCCGGCCGGCTGCTGCGCCGCTGGGCGGTGCACTCCCCGGTCGCGATCGTCCAGCCGCTGCCGGAGCGGCTCTGGCCCGCACCCGGCATGCCGGTGGAGCAGCTCGTCGTCACCGCGGACCGCCCGGCCGCCCCCGGCCGGACCCTGAAGGTCCGTCACCCGGTCCTGCCGCCCGACCTCGCACCGTACGAGGGGACCCCGATCCCCGTCCTCGAACTGGAGCAGGCCCGTCTCTCCTCCTGGGTACGCCTCGTCCTCGGCGGCGCGGCGAGCGGACCGCTGCCCGTGCTGATGATCCCCGACGAGGGGCCCGCACCCGCGGGCCCGGTGCCCGTCGAGCCGCCCGCCCCCGAGTTCACCGCGGACGAACACTTCCGCCGGTTCCGGCAGTCCGCGTCCCCCGAGAGTCGGCAGCTAGCCGCCGCCCTCGCCTCCGTACGGCCCCTGACCCTGCCCGTCATGCGCCTGGTCCACCAGGCCCACCGGCCCGCCGGCGGACGGTTCCACCCCGCCCAGCTCGCCGAGGTCTTCCTCGGCGGCCTGCTCAGGAGGGCCGACGGCCCGGCGGACAGCAGTCCCGAGAACGCCGAATACGAATTCCTGCCCGGTGTGGCCGAGCTGCTCCTCGACACCGTCCGGACCTCCGACGCCCTGGACACGGCCGGCCGGGTCAGCGACTTCCTGCTGCGCCGCCGCGGCGCGGGCCCCGAATTCCGGGCCCGCCTCTCGGACGACCGGGGAGCCTCCGCGGTCGACTCCGGGGCCGGGCCGTTCGCGGCCGCCTCGCCCCAGCTGCTGCGGAGGCTGGGGCTCGCGCTGGAGGCGACCGAGCGGGAGCCGGAGGCGACGGCGGAGCCGGACAAGCACACGGCCACCGGGCCGGCCGGGCGGGCGGAGCTCGAGCACGAGGTGTCACTCGCGGCCGTGTGGCCCCGGATGTCCGACCTGGTGAGGGAGCTGGTGGACGACCCGTTCACGCCGCATCTCGTGGGCGAGGCCTGTGAGCCCCTGCTCGAGTACGTCGATGTGCGCGATCCCGGGTCGGCACCGGCCTTCCGGCTCAGACGGCTCGCCCAGGTCCTGACCGACTGCCGCCGGACCGACGCGTCCCGGCGGCTCAGGGAGCTGGTACGTGAGGCGCTGGCCCCCCTGGCCGAGGACGAACGGCTGGAGGTGCGCAATGTGCGCGGCCATCTCGCCCTCACCCTGAACTGGCTCGGCGGGACGGACGAGGCGGTCGGCCACCTGCGGGACATCATCGCCATCTCGGCACGGGTGCACGGAGCCGAGCACCCCTACACCCTGACCGCCCGCCGCTACCTCCAGGAACTCCACTGGGAGGCCGATCGGTTCGCGGACGGCGCCACGGTGGGCGAGGCCCTGATCGCGGACCTCACCCGGCTGCCCCGCGTGCAGGGGATGCCCGACTATGCCGACGCCCAGGTGACCCAGGGCTACCTTCTGTACGAGCTGAACAGGATGAGCGAGGCCGAGGCGGCGTTCCGCGCCGCCTACGCCGACCGCAGGGACCGGCTCGGCGAGGGCCGGGACGAGACACTGGACGCACGTGCGTGGCTGGCCAACACGATGCTGATGGTGGGCCGGGTGGCCGAGGGCGAGGCGGAGGCCCGGGAAGGGCTGGCCGCGCTGGAGCGCAGTGGCGCCGAACCGGGGCGGGGACATCTCGCGGCCCTCGAAGTGGTGGCCGAGGCCCAGGAGCACATGAGACGCCGAGACGCGGTGGTGACCGCCCGCCAGGAGGAGGCGGAGGCGTCCGAACGCCTCTACGGCACGGGGGCGGAGCGCTCGATCAGGGCGCGGCGCAGCTGGATCGAGGGCCTGCGGGTGGCGGAGGACCACACGCGGGCGCTCTCCGAGGCGGAGACGCTCGTGGCCGTGGCCGCCGGGGCGCTCGGCGAGACCCACAGCGAGACCCTGCGCGTCCGTGAAACGGCCGCACTCGCGCTCGGTGACACGGGCCGGTACGAAGAGGCGGAGGCGAGGCAGCGGGCGGTGCTGGACGAGGCGCGGCGCCATCTGGGACCGGAGGACGTGGCCACTCTCCACATCCACCACAACCTCGGCTGGCTGCTGCACCGCGCGGGCCGGTCCGCCGACGCCGAACCGGTCCTGCGGGAAGCGCTCGACATGAAGAGGCGCGCCCTGGGCGAGGCACACGGCAGCACCCGGGTCACGTGGTACTGCCTCGCGCTGGTCCTCCGTGACCTCGACCGGGCGGCGGACGCGGAGTCGTCGTTGCGGGCGCTGCTCGACGTCGAGACCCGAGTGCTCGCCCCGAACAGTCCGGGGCTGACCGAAACCCGTCATGTGCTCGCGGGAGTGCTGCGTGGCGCGGGCCGCTTCGACGCGGCCGAGGAGCAGTACCGGCAGGTCGTGGCCGCGTTCGGGGAGTCGCTGGGCCCGCAGGCGCCCCACACGCTGGCGGCCGCTCACGGACTGGGCCGGGTGCTCATCGCGGCGGAGCGGTACGAGGAGGCCGCCGCCCTGCTGCGCGACGTGGTCCGCTCACGTGAGCGGGTCCTGGGGCCCGGCAAGCCGGGCACCCTGTGGTCGCGGCTGCGGCTGGGCGCCGCGCTCGACGGGCTCGGGCAACGGGACGAGGCCGTCGGGATCTGGACGGATGTGCTGGCCACGGCGGTGCGCGAGCGGGGCGAGGAGCACGGCTGCGCCGTGGAGGCCCGGGCGCTGTTGGGGCGTGCCGGGGGGCGAGAGGGGTAGTCCGGATCGTGGGAATCCACGCGCTCGCGGGGCGTGATTCTCGCCACCCCTGATAGGGGTCGCGCTCATATGAGCACTCGGAGAGTGGATCCACTTTCCAAAGGATGGCACGCAGTGCCACACTTCATGCGTTCAAGAGTTGAACTCAAGTGCTGCGAGATTCGCTCACATGAGCGTCCATCGTCAGCTTTGAGTCAAGCGCCCTTCGGAGGGTGAAAGAGTCGGCGGCGCTTTCCGGGCCCCGGAGTCACCTGCGATCTGCTGGCGGACGGGTGGTTAAGGCCGAATGACGGACAAGTGGACGTACCCAGACGCCTTCGATCTGGGTATGTTCCTCGCCGTCAGGGCAGCCACCGAGTCCTCGAGGAGTCGAGACCCGTGTCGGAAAACAAAGATCAGAAGTTCGTGTACGACTTCACCGAGGGCAACAAGGACCTGAAGGACCTGCTCGGCGGTAAAGGTGCGAACCTGGCCGAAATGACCAATCTCGGCCTCCCGGTCCCTCCCGGCTTCACCATCACGACCGAGGCCTGCAAGGTCTACCTCGAGAGTGGCGACGAGCCGGTGGCACTCCGTGACGAGGTCACCGCCCACCTCGACGCTCTCGAGCGGAAGATGGGCAAGAAGCTCGGTCAGGCCGACAACCCGCTCCTGGTCTCGGTCCGGTCCGGCGCCAAGTTCTCCATGCCCGGCATGATGGACACCGTCCTCAACATCGGTCTGTCCGACAAGTCCGTCGAGGGTCTCGCCAAGCAGGCCGGCGACGAGCGGTTCGCCTGGGACTCGTACCGCCGCCTCATCCAGATGTTCGGCAAGACCGTCCTCGGCGTCGACGGCGAGCTCTTCGAGGAGGCCCTCGAGGAGGCCAAGGACGCCAAGAAGGTCACCGTCGACACCGACCTCGACGCCGCCGACCTGAAGAAGCTCGTCAAGCACTTCAAGAAGATCGTCAAGGCCGAGGCCGGCCGCGACTTCCCGCAGGACCCGCGCGAGCAGATGGACCTGGCCATCAAGGCCGTCTTCGACTCCTGGAACGGCGACCGCGCCAAGCTGTACCGCCGCCAGGAGCGCATCCCGCACGACCTCGGCACCGCGGTCAACGTCTGCTCGATGGTCTTCGGCAACCTCGGCCCGGACTCCGGCACCGGTGTGGCGTTCACCCGCGACCCCGCCTCCGGCCACCAGGGCGTGTACGGCGACTACCTGCAGAACGCGCAGGGCGAGGACGTCGTCGCCGGTATCCGCAACACCGTGCCGCTGGCCGACCTCGAGTCGATCGACAAGAAGTCGTACGACCAGCTGATGCAGATCATGGAGACGCTGGAGAACCACTACAAGGATCTCTGCGACATCGAGTTCACCATCGAGCGCGGCCAGCTGTGGATGCTCCAGACGCGCGTCGGCAAGCGCACCGCCGGTGCCGCCTTCCGTATCGCGACCCAGCTCGTCGACCAGGGGCTCATCGACGAGGCCGAGGCCCTGCAGCGGGTCAACGGCGCCCAGCTCGCCCAGCTGATGTTCCCCCGCTTCGACGAGCAGGCGTCGGTCGAGCAGGTCGGGCGCGGCATCGCCGCCTCCCCGGGTGCCGCCGTCGGCAAGGCCGTCTTCGACTCCTACACCGCCGTGAAGTGGTCCCGGTCCGGCGAGAAGGTCATCCTGATCCGCCGTGAGACCAACCCGGACGACCTGGACGGCATGATCGCCGCCGAGGGCATCCTGACCTCGCGCGGCGGCAAGACCTCCCACGCGGCCGTCGTCGCCCGCGGCATGGGCAAGACCTGTGTCTGCGGCGCCGAGGAGCTGGAGGTCGACACCAAGCGGCGCCGGATGACCGTGCCCGGCGGGCACGTCGTCGAGGAGGGCGACGTCGTCTCCATCGACGGCTCCACCGGCAAGGTGTACCTCGGAGAGGTACCCGTCGTACCGTCCCCGGTCGTCGAGTACTTCGAGGGCCGCATGCACGCCGGCGCCGACGACGCCGACGAGCTCGTCGGCGCCGTGCACCGGATCATGGCCTACGCCGACCGCGTGCGCCGCCTGCGCGTACGGGCCAACGCCGACAACGCCGAGGACGCGATGCGCGCCCGCCGGTTCGGCGCCCAGGGCATCGGCCTGTGCCGCACCGAGCACATGTTCCTCGGTGAGCGCCGCGAGATGGTCGAGAAGCTGATCCTCGCCGACACGGACGAGGAGCGCGAGGAGGCCCTCAAGGAGCTGCTGCCGCTCCAGAAGAAGGACTTCGTCGAGCTCTTCGAGGCCATGGACGGCCTGCCGGTGACGGTGCGTCTGCTGGACCCGCCGCTGCACGAGTTCCTGCCCGACATCACCGAGCTGTCGGTCCGCGTCGCCCTCGCCGAGTCCCGCAAGGAGCCCCACGAGAACGAGCTGCGGCTGCTGCAGGCCGTGCACCGGCTGCACGAGCAGAACCCGATGCTGGGTCTGCGCGGCGTCCGTCTCGGTCTGGTCATCCCCGGTCTGTTCACCATGCAGGTCCGCGCGATCGCCGAGGCCGCGGCCCAGCGGATCGAGGCCAAGGGCGACCCGCGCGCCGAGATCATGATTCCGCTCGTCGGCAC
Organism: Streptomyces sp. STAM6; assembly: GCF_054963715.1. NCBI lineage: Bacteria > Bacillati > Actinomycetota > Actinomycetes > Kitasatosporales > Streptomycetaceae > Streptomyces > Streptomyces sp. STAM6. The sequence continues at coordinate 332,586 of NZ_JBUEFZ010000004.1, forward strand.
CGTGCAGGAGCTCGAGCTGGTCCGCGACGACGCCGAGCAGGTCATCGCCGAGGTCCAGCGGCAGACCGGCGTCGAGCTGAAGCTGGCGCTCGGCACCATGATCGAGCTGCCGCGCGCCGCCGTGACCGCCGGTCAGATCGCCGAGGCCGCCGAGTTCTTCTCCTTCGGCACCAACGACCTCACCCAGACGGTCTGGGGCTTCTCCCGGGACGACGTGGAGGCGAGCTTCTTCACCGCCTACCTGGAGAAGGGCATCTTCGGGGTGTCGCCGTTCGAGACCATCGACAAGGACGGTGTCGGCGCCCTGGTGCGCAGCGCCGTCGAGGCCGGCCGGGCCACCCGCCCCGACATCAAGCTCGGCGTCTGCGGCGAGCACGGCGGCGACCCGGAGTCGGTGCACTTCTTCCACGAGGTGGGCCTCGACTACGTCTCCTGCTCGCCCTTCCGGATCCCCGTGGCGCGCCTGGAGGCGGGCCGCGCGGCCGCCCAGTCGAGCGGCAGCGACAGCCGCTGAGAGAGCGGGCGTGAGAGGCGGACCAGGCTCGTCCGCCCGTAAAGCCACCGGAGCCGCCGTTGGTCCCCGACCAAACCGATCGGCGGCGGCTCCGGTACCCAACCGCTCATGAACCACCGGAGCCGCCGTTGGTCCCCGACCCTCACCGATCGGCGGCGGCTCCGGTACGCAAGAGAGACGGGGCGGGACACCTTGTGCGGAGGTGTCCCGCCCCGTCGTATTTCGTCCGAGAGAGGAAATGTAGGATCCTGTTCAATTGCGCCCGGTTGAATTCCGGTCGGTTGAACGGCGGACTTTTGAGGGAGGATCGCTCCCGGTGCGGATTCCCGCCATTCAGCCCGCAAAGAACGGGCGGAGCGCGGCCACCGGATCCCCACCCGCCGACCGCGCCCCATTACCCCTGCCGGACAAGAGAGCCGCAACCTTCCGGGACCGCCGCCGGACGCGCGAAGCCCCCCACGGTCTTCACCACGTCACCTCGGTCCTGAAGGTTTCCTGCCCGACGGCGTACAGCTTTTCGGTTCCGGGCCCGCCTCCGCGATGCGTTTCAAGTGTGGCTGAAATGCCATGGTGACGTGCTGTGATGACGTGCATACTCATTGGTGGGGGGTGATTGCGGATGCAACAGGTGGGGGTTCAGTGCTACGTATTCATTTCACCGGGGAGGACCTCGCCGGGGTGCGGACGGCCGCCCGGCCCGATGTTCTGTGGGAAACGATTCTCAGCTTCCACCGTTTGCGGGACCGGCGGTCGGCCCCGGTCTACGGCGAATGGCGCTCCGAAACCCGCAGCCGGTTGAACGGTGAAACACGCCTGCTGGGGGCGCTGGTGCCGGCCCGCGGCTATTTCCCGGATTTCCTGACGCCGCCGCAGGGGCTGGACGGCCTCGACGCCGGTCTGGAGGCCGTCCGGGCGACACCGCCGGACCGGGTCCACAGTGAGCTGGCGCTCCTCGCCGCCTCACGGCCCGAGGCGGGTCCGCTGCCCGGGTGGACCGCCGGGCTCGCCGAAGGGCGGCCCGAGCCGTTCAGCCGCCTCCTGGGGGCCCTGCGCGGGTACTACCGGGCGGCCGTCGAACCGTACTGGACGGCGATACAGGCGCGGGTGGAGGCGGACCGGGCCGTGCGCGGCCGGGCCCTCCTCGACGGCGGCGCCGAGGAACTGCTCGCCTCGCTGCCGCCGATGCTGCGCTGGAAGTCGCCCGTCCTGGAGGCGGACTACCCCGTCGACCGCGAACTGCACCTGGACGGGCGGGGCCTGCTGCTCCAGCCGTCGTACTTCTGCCGGGGCACCCCGGTCGTCCTGCGCGACCCGGACCTGCCGCCCGTGCTGGTCTACCCCGTCACGCACACGGACGCCCCGGCCTTCGGCGACGCCGGCGGCTCGGCCCTCGGCCGGCTCGTCGGCCACACCCGCTGCGCCGTCCTCAAGGCCATCGGCCACGGCGGTACGACCAGTGAACTGGCCCGCAGGGCCGGGGTGTCACTGGCCTCCGCCAGCCAGCACGCGGGCGTGCTGCGCGAGGCCGGACTGGTGGTCACCCTGCGCCAGGGCAGCTCGGTGCTGCACACCCTGACGCCCCTGGGCACCGCCCTGCTGCACGGCGGTGCCCAGCCCGCGCGGCGTCACTACGCGCGGAAGGGCCCCGTCACCTCGTAGGTGATGCCGCCCGACGAGCTGCCGCTCGTACCGCGCTGGCTCGAGAAGTACAGGCGGCGGCCGTCGGGGGAGAAGGCCGGCCCGCAGATCTCCGAGCTCGACTGGCCGTTGATCCGCAGGAAGGGCGCCACGACGTCGTCGGGGGTGATGATGCAGATCTCCATGGTGCCGCCGTCCTCGGCGACGAACAGGTCGCCGGAGGACGAGCCGGTGACGTTGTCGACGCCGGTGAGCGGGGCGCCGCCGCCGCTGACCAGCGAGTCGTCGTAGGCCAGCTCGTAGGTGTTGTTGGTGAGGTTGAGCTGCCAGACCCGGTTGTCGCCCTTGGTGGTGAACCAGACGGTGTCGTTGGCGTAGTGGCAGCCCTCGCCGCCGTTGAACCGCTTGGCGCCGGAGACCTGGTCGCGGGTCGCGGTCGGGGAACCGTCCGGGTCCGGGACGTTCTGCCAGGTGAAGCTGCCGGAGGTGGCCGTGCCCGCCTTCAGTACCTGGAGGGTGCCGGAGGAGAGGTTGCCCCACGTGGTGGGCAGGAAGCGGTAGAAGCAGCCGTTCGACTCGTCCTCGGTGAGGTAGATCGCCCGGCGGACCGGGTCGGCGGCGGCCGCCTCGTGCTTGAACCGGCCCATCGCGTCCCGGCGCGTGCTGGTGCCGCCCCACGGGTTGGCCTCGTAGACGTAGCCGAGGGACACCTCCTCGCAGGAGAGCCAGGTGTTCCACGGGGTGGCGCCGCCGGCGCAGTTCTGCCGGGTGTTGGACAGGATGCGGTAGGCGCTCGTGATCCCGCCGGAGGAGTTGAAGCGCACCGCGCTCGCGCCGCCACCGGGGTTGATCTCGGAGTTGGAGACGTAGATCCAGCCCGTGCCGTCGGCGAAGCAGGCTCCGCCGTCGGGGGCGTTGTGCCAGATGTAGGAGGTACCGGCGACCGTCTGGCCGGAGCGGGCTATGACCCGGCTGGTGAAGCCGCTCGGCAGCTGGATGCCGTTGGCGTCCGCCGGGCCCGGTGCCCCGTACGGGCCGGCGCCGGGCTGGGCGGGCGCGGCATGGGCGGCGCCCCGCATCAGCGTGCCGCCGAAGGCCGCCGCCGTACCACCGATGACCGCTCCACGAAGAAAGCTGCGTCGCTCCACGTGTCACTCCAGAGGGGGAGATCGTGACCGTCCCGCCGCGCCGGTCGGGCGGCGGGGTCGCGCGCTTCGGGAACCTAGGAGCCCCGCATGGACGGTGCTCCAACGCCCGATGAAGCGGAAGCGTCGGTCGGCCCCTTCTTGGGAACGGCCGGAACCCCTTCCCCGCGGGACGTGCCGGCCGGGGATGCCGTGGGCTCCACGAGCGCCCCGGGAGGCGCGCCGCAGGATGCCGCGAAAAAATCTCCGGGACGGCGATGAGTTTCCGGGAGGGCGCCGGTCTACCCCCTCGTAAGCGCCACCACGGCGACGGACCGCGGCGACGACGCGACCAGAGAAGAGAACCGACATGCCTCAGATGATCTTCGTGAACCTGCCGGTGAAGGACCTCGACGCCTCGAAGGCCTTCTGGACCGAGCTGGGCTACGGTTTCAACCCGCAGTTCACCGACGAGACCGCCGCCTGTCTGGTCATCAGCGACACGATCTTCGCGATGCTGCTCACCGAGCCGAAGTTCGGGGAGTTCACCGCCCCCGGCAAGGAGATCGCCGACGCCACCAAGGCCACCGAGGTCCTGATCGCGCTGAGCGCCGAGAGCCGGGAGAAGGTCGACGAGCTGGCCGACGCCGCCCTTGCCCACGGTGGCTCGCCGGCGAAGGAGCCGCTGGACTACGGCACGATGTACGGGCGTTCCTTCACCGACCCGGACGGCCACCACTGGGAGGTCATGTGGATGGACCCGTCCGCCGTCCAGGGCTGAGCCGCCCCGGCCGTGCCGCCCCTCAGGCCGCCACGCCGCCGTCGATCACCAGGTCCGCCCCGACGACCGAGCCGGCCCCGGGGGAGGCGAGGTACAGCACGGCGGCCGCGACCTCCTCGGCGGACGTGAGCCGGCCGAGCGGGGAGGTCAGGCGGGCCGCGCGCTCCTCGTGGGTCTCGCCCGGCAGCAGCGACATCGGGGCGTCCGAGGCGCCGGGGCTGACCGCGTTGATCCGGATGCCGTCCTGGATGTGGTCCAGCGCGGCCGCGCGGGTCAGCGCCGCCACCGCGGCCTTGCTGACCGCGTAGCCGCCGGTGCCGGGCACCCGCACATGCGCGCCCAGGTTGGAGCCGATGTTGACGATCGTGCCGCCTCCGTTGGCGCGCATATGGGCGATCTCGGCCTGGAGGGCGTGCAGCATCCCGGTGACGTTGACGTCCAGCAGCGCTTGCCAGTCCGCGGCGTCGAGGTCTCCGACCGGGCTGCCGCCGCCGCGCAGCACGGCGGCGTTGTTCACGGCCACGTCCAGGCCGCCGAAGCGGGCGACGGTACCGGCGACCAGGGCGCGCATGTCGTCGGCGCGGCTGACGTCGGCGGTGAACACGGCTGCCGTGCCGCCGTCCTTCTCGATCAGGGCGGCGGTCTCCTCCAGGGTGGCGGCGGTGCGTCCGGCGACGGCGACCGCGGCGCCCTCGGCGGCGAGGGCGAGCGCGACGGCGCGGCCGAGGCCGGAACCGGCGCCGGTGACGAGGGCGGTCTTCCCCCGGAAACGTGCGGACATGATGGTCGACTCCTTGTTCATCATTCTTGACCGATCGTTCTGTTATGAGGGCCGAAAGAAACGCCCCCAAGGGGGCGTTTCCTCGATGTGGCCGTCCGGCCAGGTGCCGGTCCGGTCGTGTGTTCGGTCCGGTCGTGCGTTCAGTCCAGCAGGGTCAGGGCCTGTTCGGCCGCGTCCCGCACCCGTGCCGGATCGCCCGACGCCTTGCCGACGACCCGGATGCCCTGCAGCAGCACCAGCAGCATGCGCGCCAGCGCCCGCGGGTCCCGGTTCGCCGGCAGCTCGCCCTGGGCCTGTGCCCTGATGAGCGCGGAATGCAGCATGGTCTCGACATGCGTCCAGCTGATCTCCACCCGCCGCGCCGCGGCGGGATCGCGCGGGGCCAGCTCCGCCGCCGTATTGGTGACGAAACAGCCGGTCAGCCGCTCCTCGTCGGAGGACGCCTCGGCGGCGAACCGCCGCACCACCGCCCGCACGCCCGGCAGCGCCGGGCCCGGCCCGGACAGCTCGCCCATGAGGCGCGGGTCGCCCGTCTCCGCGTACCGGTCCATGGCCTTCAGGTACAGCTCGTGCTTGTTGCCGAAGGTCGCGTAGATGCTGGCGCGGCCGATACCGAGGTGCTCGACGAGGTCGGCCATCGACGTCGCCTCGTAGCCGCGCTCCCAGAACAGCTCGAGAGCCGACTGGAGCGCGGCGTCGGGGTCGAATTCCTTGGTCCTGGCCACGCCTGGACCTTAGATCAATATGGAACGACCGGTCAAGAAATGGTGGCGAGTTCGCGGGTACGGACGGGGAAGACGGCCACGGACACGTCCTCGTCGTCCAGGCAGCGCCCCGTCTCCAGGTCGAAACGCTGCTTCAGCAGCGGCGACGCCACGAACGGCCGTCCGGCCGCCGAGCCGATCAGCCCGCGCGCCAGCACCTGCGCCCCGGTGAACGGGTCGCGGTTGTCGATCGCGTACCACCGGCCCGCCCGGTCCTGGAAGAGCGCCGCCTGGCGTCCGTCCGGGAGCAGCGCCGCCATGCCGCGGCCCGGTGTCAGCGCCGACGCCTCGCAGATCGCCAGCCACGTGTCGCCGTAGGAGAGTTCGAGCATCATCGGGCGGAAGTCCCTTCCAGGGTGAGGATGGTCAGGTCGGGCTTGATCTGGCCGCGCTCCGGCACGAACCGCACCGACGGGTCCGGCGCGTCCGGGGCGTTCACGAAGGAGACGAACCGGCGCAGCCGCTCCGGGTCGTTCAGCGTCTCGGCCCACTCGTCGTGGTAGCCGGCCACGTGCGCGGCCATCAGGGCCTCCAGCTCGTCGCACAGGCCCAGCGAGTCGTGGACCACCACGTCCCGCAGGTGGTCCAGGCCGCCCTCCAGCCGCTCCAGCCAGGCCGCCGTGCGCTCCAGGCGGTCCGCCGTACGGATGTAGAACATCAGGAACCGGTCGATCAGCCGGATCAGCTCGGCGTCCGACAGGTCCTGCGCCAGCAGGTCCGCGTGGCGCGGCGTCGCGCCGCCGTTCCCGCCGACGTACAGGTTCCAGCCGTTCGCCGTGGCGATCACGCCGAAGTCCTTCGACTGCGCCTCCGCGCACTCGCGCGCACAGCCCGACACCGCCGACTTGAGCTTGTGCGGGGCGCGCAGGCCCCGGTAGCGCAGCTCCAGGTCGATGGCCATCTTCACCGAGTCCTGCACGCCGTAGCGGCACCAGGTCTGCCCCACGCAGGACTTCACCGTCCGCAGCGACTTGCCGTACGCGTGCCCCGACTCGAAGCCCGCGTCGACCAGCCGCGCCCAGATCGACGGCAGCTGGTCCACCCGCGCGCCGAACAGGTCGATCCGCTGACCACCCGTGATCTTGGTGTAGAGACCGAAGTCCCGGGCCACCTCGCCGATCACGATCAGCTTCTCCGGGGTGATCTCACCGCCCGGGATGCGCGGCACGATCGAGTACGAACCGTTGCGCTGCATGTTCGCCAGGAAGTGGTCGTTGGTGTCCTGCAGCGAGGCCCGCTCGCCGTCGAGGATGTACTCGTTGTTCAGGCTGGCGAGGATCGACGCGACGGCCGGCTTGCAGATCTCACAGCCTTCCCCGCCCCGCGCCTCCTCCCGGCCGTGCGAGTCGAGCAGCTCCGCGTACGACGTGAAGCGCATCGTGCGGACGATCTCGTACAGCTCACTGCGCTTGTAGGAGAAGCAGCCGCACATTCCGGCGTCCTCGGGCGCCGGCAGCAGCTGCTGGATCACCTTCACACAGCTGCCGCAGCCCGTGCCCGCCTTGGTGCACTTCTTCACCTCGGGCAGCGACGAACAGGCGCAGATCGCACCCTTGGTGACGTTGTGGCAGGAGCAGATGATCGCGTCGTCGGGCAGCGACGAGGGACCCAGCGCCACCGGTGCCCCCGCGCCGGCGGGCAGAACCAGCTGTTCGGGAGCGACCGGCGGCTTGGACCCGGTCATCGGCCGCAGCATGCCGTAGGCCTCGGCGTCACCGACCAGGACGCCACCGAGCAGCACACCCTCCGCGTCGACGACCAGCTTCTTGTAGATACCGGAGCGCGAGTCCGAGTAGACGACGTCCAGGGAGCCCTCGGCCGCGCCGTGCGCGTCACCGAAGGACGCCACGTCCACGCCGAGCAGCTTCAGCTTCGTCGACATGTCGGCACCCGTGAAGCCGGCGGCCTCCTCTTCCTCGGCGATCGTCGCGGCCGCCGTCAGCGCCATCTCGTAGCCCGGCGCCACCAGGCCGTACACCCGGCCGTCCGCCGCGAGCGCGCACTCGCCGATCGCGAACACCGCCGGGTCCGACGTGCGGCACTGCTCGTCGACCGTGATGCCGCCGCGCTCGCCGACCGTCAGACCGCAGTCGCGGGCCAGCTGGTCGCGGGGGCGGACACCCGCCGAGAAGACCACCATGTCGGCGGTGAGCGTCGAACCGTCCGAGAGCGCCATGCCCGTCACGGCGCCGTTCTCGGTCAGGACCTCCTGCGTGCCGGTGCCCGTGTGGACGATCAGCCCCATGTCCTCGATCGTCCGCAGCAGCGCCGCGCCACCGCCCTCGTCCACCTGCACCGGCATCAGACGCGGAGCGAACTCCACGATGTGCGTCTCCAGGCCCAGGCCCTTGAGCGCGCCGGCCGCCTCCAGACCCAGCAGTCCGCCGCCGACCACCGCGCCGGTCTTCGCGGTCTTCGCGTACTCCTCGATCGCGAGCAGGTCCTCGATCGTGCGGTACACGAAGCAGCCCGTGGCGTCCTTCCCCGGCACCGGCGGCACGAAGGGGTACGAACCGGTCGCCAGCACCAGCGTGTCGTACGCGATCGTGCGGCCGGAGCGCGAGGTGACCGTCCGGGCCTCCCGGTCGATGCTCTCCGCCGGGTCGTCCAGGTGCAGCTCGATGCCGTGCCGGGCCATGAAGCCCGCCTCGACCATGGACAGGTCGTCCGGCGTGTTCCCGTCGAAGTACGAGGTCAGCCGGACCCGGTCGTAGGCCGGCCGCGGCTCCTCGCAGAGGACGACGACCCGCGCGTGGTCCGTGACCCCGCGGTCCGCCAGGGCCTCCAGGAAGCGCTGGCCGACCATGCCGTGGCCGACGAGAACGATGGTGGGCGTGTGCGCCATGTCAGGAGCCTCCGTCATGGGTGAGCAGGTGGAGCAGGGGCGCTTGCGGGAGGGCCTCGTCGCCCTCCCAGGCCCGGGCGAGAGCCCCGACCGCGCCGAGATCGCCGAGCAGTACGCCGCCGACGAGACGGTCGCCGCGGACGACGACCTTGCGGTACGCGCTGCGGGTGGCGTCGGCCAGCTGCACGGTGTCGTCACCGGGCCGGGCCGTCGCCTCGCCGAACGCCGCCAGTTCCAGCGCGCCCATGCTGAGCCGGGTCAGGGCGCGGGTGCCGCGGTAGGCGCCGGTGCCGTGGCGGAGCACATCGGCCAGGACGTCGGCCTGCTCCAGAGCGGCACCGGCCAGCCCGTAGACCCGGCCGTCGTGCTCCGCGCAGTCCCCGACGGCGTGGATGTACGGGTCGGAGGTGCGCAACTCGTCGTCGACGACGATGCCGCGCCGCACGTCGAGGCCCGCCTCCAGCGCCAGACCGACACGCGGCCGGACCCCGCAGGCCAGGACGACGACATCGGCGTCCAGCACGAAGCCGTCGGCCAGCTCGACCGCGTCGACCACACCGTCCTCGCAGCGCAGGCCACGAACCCGGCACTCGGTGTGGACCTCCACACCCAGCGCCGCCAGATGCTCCCGCAGCAGCGCCGAAGCGGTCGGGTCCAGCTGGCGCTCCATCAGGTGCTCACCCTGCTGGGCCAGCACCACCTCGGCGCCCCGGGCCGCCAGCGCGCGGGCCGCCGACACCCCCAGGAGACCGCCGCCGATGACCACCGCCCGCACGCCCGGCTCCACGATCGCGTCGAGCGCCAGGCAGTCGTCGAGGGTCCGGAACGCGTGCACCCCGACCGGCAGGGGGCCGCCCCCCAGGCCGCGCAGCGGCGGCAGCACCGGGTTCGAACCGGTGGCCAGGACCAGCCGGTCGTACGCGACCGACGAGCCGTCGTCGCAGTGCACCACGCGGGCTCCCCGGTCGATACCGGTCACCCGCACACCCCGCCGCACCGGCTCGCCGTGCGGAGCCGGCAGGGCGATCACCTCGGGCCCGTACCGGCCGGCCAGGACGTCCGCGAGCAGCACCCGGTTGTACGGGGCGTGCGGCTCCTCGCCGAGCAGGGTGACGGGCAGCCGTTCGGCGAGGCGGGACCCCGCCGTACCACCGCCGACCACCACGATCCGTGAACTCATGTCCAGCAGCGTGCGTCGGCGGTGTTTCCCGGCCGCATCCCGTTTGTTTCACGCGAGGAAAGCTGACCTCAGCGGGGCCCCGCCGGGAGCGTGAGGGGTCCGGCCGGGAGCGTGAGGGGGTGGGGCAGACCGAACCCCCGATGCTCGTGGCGGCACCATCGCCCCGGCGGGCGCGTCGGCACAACCCTGGAGCCATGGACCTGCCGCACACGATCCTCACCGAGCCGTTCCGCGCCACGACCTGGAAAAGGGTCGCCCACCTCCTGCTCGCCCCGGCCGCCGGCCTGCTGTGCGTCCCGCACGTCCTGGCCCGCCGGCTGCTCGGCACCGACACCCCCGCACCGTCCCCGGCACGGTTGCTCCTGCACGCCCTGGTCGCCACCCCCCTCAACCTGGCGGCCGCCGCGGTCACCCTCTACGGCTGGTCGATCGTCCCGATGAACCTGGCCTGGCCGTTGCGCGCCTCGGACCCCACGCACGCCTGGGGCGGGCCGACGTTCGCCGGGGCATGGGCCTTCCACGCCGTCGTCGGCGGGCTCGGCTTCCTGCTGCTCATGCCGTGGGTCGGCAGGGGACTCACCGCGCTGCAGGGGCGGCTGGCCGCCCGGCTGCTCCGGGTGCCCTAGGTTGCGCCCATGTCTCTCGCGCCGCGCGCCCCACGCGCCCCGCTGTCCGCGCTCGTCGCCCTGCGCGCCCTGCTGTACACGATCCTCGCGCTGCCGCTCGCGGTGAGCGGCTTCGCCGGGGTGCTCACCGGCCTCGTCGTCGGCGGTGTGCTGTCGGTGAGCCCGCTCGGGCCGTGGCTCCTCGCCTGCACCGTGCGCGGGGCCCTGGCGGCGGGGGCGCTCCAGCGGGCCCTCGCCCGGACCCTGCTGGGCGTGCGCGCCGAGGCGCCCGACTGGCGGCCCCGGGCACCCGGCACCGAGGCCTGGCGGCGGGCGATGCTCGGCGGGCGGACGGGATGGCGGGCCGTCCAGTTCGCGCTGGCCGCGCCGCTCACCGCCGCCCTGCCCCTGGTGGCGGTCGCCGCGGGCTATGTGTTCGGGACGGTGTTCGTACTCCGGCCCCTGCTCGGCGACCCGGAGGGCCTGGTGGTCTCCGTCCTGCTGGGGCTCCTGCTACTGGCGGCGGCGCCCCGGCTCGTGCGGTGGGCCCTCGCCCCGCACCGGGCGCTGCTGATGTCACTGCTCGGCGACGACCCGGACACCCGGCGCATCAAAACCCTGGAGGAGACCCGGGCGCTGGCCGTCGAGGACGCGGCGACGACCCTGCGGCGCATCGAGCGCGACCTGCACGACGGCACCCAGGCCCGGCTGGTGGGCCTCGGCATGCACCTCACCCTGATCCGCGAACTGATCACCGCGGACGCGGACCGCGAACGGCTGCTCGCCGTCCTGGACACCGCCCGCGACAACGCCACCCTGGCCGTCGCGGAACTGCGCGCCCTCGTCAGAGGCATCCACCCCCCGGTCCTCGACCAGGGCCTCGACACCGCCCTCAGCACCCTCGCCGCCGACACCCCGCTGCCCGTCGACGTCACGGTCGACCTGCCCCGCCGGCCCTCCCCGGCCATCGAGTCCCTCGCCTACTTCTGCGCCGCCGAACTCCTCACCAACGCCGTCAAGCACAGCGCCGCCCGTACCGTCACCGTCGGCGTGTACGCACGCCACGCCACCCTCCACGTCACCGTGGCCGACGACGGCCGGGGCGGCGCCGTCGTCGGGGCCGGCAGCGGACTGCGCGGGCTGCTCGACCGCGCCCGGACCGTCGACGGCACGCTGACCTGCGACAGCCCGCCCGGAGGGCCTACGGTGGTGACCGTCGCCGTCCCGTACTGATTGGACTCCTGCCGTGAGGGTCGTCATCGCCGAGGACTCCGCGCTCCTGCGCGACGGGCTGGTGCAACTGCTGTCGCTGCGCGGCATCGAGGTCCCCGCGGCCGTCGGCGACGCCGACGCCCTCCTCACGGCCGTCGCCGAACACCGGCCCGACGCCGTGGTCGTCGACATCCGGCTGCCACCCACCCAGACGGACGAGGGCCTGCGGGCCGCGGTGGAGCTGCGCCGCTCCGCACCGGACCTCGGTGTGCTGATCTTCTCCCAGTACGTGGAGACGAAGTACGCCGCCCGGCTGCTGGGGGACGGCGGCGCGGGCGTCGGCTACCTGCTCAAGGAACGCGTCGTCGACATCGACGAGTTCACCGCCGCGCTGGAGCGGGTCGCCGCCGGCGGCACCGCCCTGGACCCCGAGGTCGTCGCGCAGCTCATCGGCACCGCCCGCCGCACCTCGGCGCTCGACGCCCTCACGCCCCGGGAGCGCGAGGTGCTGGGCCTGATGGCCGAGGGCCGCACCAACCGGTCGATCGCCAGGCGGCTCGTGGTCACCGAACGCGCCGTGGAGAAACACATCGCGAACATCTTCCTCAAACTCGACCTGCCGGCCGGCGAGGGCGGCCACCGCAGGGTCCTCGCCGTGCTGCGCCACCTGGAAGCGGGTGCCTGAGCGGGGAACCGCCGTCCGGGGCCCGGCGCGGTCGGCCGAGCGTGCCCGACGCCCGTCAGGCCTCCGCGACGCCCGGGGCTCGGCGTGCCCCACGCCCGTGACCCGGCGTGCGCGCCGCGGTCGGCCGGCGGTGCGGCGCGGCCGGTCGCATAGGGTCGCCGGCATGCCCGACATATCACTGACCACCCTCGCCCTGCTGTGCGCCGCCGCACTCGTGGCGGGCTGGATCGACGCCGTGGTGGGCGGCGGCGGCCTGCTGCTCCTGCCCGCGCTGCTGATCGGTCTCCCGCACGCCCCGGCCGCGCACATCCTCGGCACCAACAAGGCCGTCGCCGTCGTCGGCACCACCGGCGCCGCCCTCACCTACGTCCGCAAAGCGCCGGTGCAGGTGAAGACGGCGGTACGGATCGGGCTCGCCGCGCTCGCCGGCTCCATGGGCGGCGCGTTCTTCGCGGCGGGCATCAGCAGCGAGGTGCTGCGGCCGGTCATCATGGTGGTCCTGGTCGGCGTGGCGGCGTTCGTGATGCTGCGCCCGTCGTTCGGCACCGGCGAGGCGAAGGGGCCCGCCACCCGCGCCCGGGTCGTCACCGCGATCGTGCTCGTCGGCGGCGGGATCGGCTTCTACGACGGCCTGTTCGGTCCCGGCACCGGCACGTTCCTGGTCCTGGCCCTCACCGCCGTACTCCACCTGGACCTCGTGACCGCCTCCGCCACCGCCAAGATCGTCAACGTCTGCACCAACGTGGGCGCGCTCGCCATGTTCGCGCACCAGGGCAACGTGCTGTGGCAACTCGGCGCCGTAATGGCGGTCTTCAACCTCGCCGGCGGCATGCTCGGCGCCCGCATGGCGCTGAGCAAGGGCGCCGAGTTCGTCCGCGGCGTGCTGCTCGTCGTCGTCTTCTCGCTGGTCGCGAAGCTCGCCTTCGACCAGTGGTCCTGAGACACGGCCCGGCGCGCACACGGCAACGTCCGAGGCGCACACGGCATCGCCCGGGGCGGGGTGTCCGGCTCAGCGCACACCGATCAGATGCGCGTACACCACGATGTTGCCCGTGTAGCCGGTCTTCTCGTCGAACCCGCCACCGCAGGTGATCACCCGCAGCTCGGCGCGGTCCGCCTCGCCGTACACCTTGCGGTCCGGGAAGTCCGCGTTGTCGTACACCTCCACCGCGTCGATCGTGAAGACGGCGGTCCGGCCGTCCCGCCGGGTCACCTCGACCCGGTGGCCCTTCCGCAGTGAGCCGAGCGAGTAGAACACGGCCGGGCCGTCGGCGTTGTCGACATGGCCGGCCAGGATCGCCGTGCCCCTGGCACCCGGCGGAGTCCCGTCCTTGTACCAGCCGGCGATGTTCGGGTTCCCCGAGGGCGGCACGTCCAGGCTGCCGTCGGGAGCCAGGCCGAGCCGCATGACCGGGGCGTCGACGTCGATCGGAGGGATGCGCACGCGGACCGGCGCGGACGGCGGGAGCGGGTCGGCGGCCGCGTCCGTGTACGCCTCGGGGCCGGCCGCGAAGGCCTCGGCGGCCGACGGCACCGGCGGAGTGACGTCCGCCGAACCGTTCTGCACGAGCCACACGCCGACGCACGCCGCGATCGCCAGCCCCCAGCCCTTGCTCTTGCCCATGCCCATGCGCTTGCCGAGCCTCCTGCGCAGCGGTCCACGAAGGTGTGGTCTCCCCGCCCCCGCGGCGGTCCCTCGAAGGACGCAGGCGGCGGGGGCGGGGAGGGGACGGCGGAGTCGCCGGGGAGAGAGCCCCCGTCAGCTGCCCTGCGCGCCGCTCGCCCGACGGCGCAGGAGCCAGACCCCGCCGACGGCGGTCGCGGCAAGCACCGCCACGCCCGCCGTGACCTGGGTGGTGTCCGGGCCGACGCTGCCGCCGACGCCCGTCCTCACATGGCCGCTCGGGCCGGTGTGGTGTTCGACCACCAGATCCCCGGTGGCCGTCTTGCCGTTGTCGCAGGCGACACTGATGGTGTAGGTGCCCGGCTTGGCGTGCGACGGCACCATGAACCGGCCGACCACGACATCCTTGTGGGTGCCGGGCGACAGCTGGAACTCGCCCGCGCCGAGCGACTCCGCGTCGCCCACACCGTGCCCGTCCTTGCCGCAGGCCGTGGTGTTCACCGTGACCGTCTCGCCCGGGGTGGCGGGGGACGGATGGACCTCCAGCGTGCCGTAGTCGCCCGCGTACGCGCCCGGGGCGGCCAGGGCGCCCAGCGAGAAGACCGTCAGCGCGGTGGCGGTGAGCAGGCGGGCAGTGGTGCGCATGGGGTCCTCCGAGGCGCGCTTCGGGCGGGTGTCCTGTCATCGAGGTAAGAGCCCGCCCGCCACGTCCGCCTGCTGAAAGCCCATCAGATTAGCCCGTCCGGGTCGGCTCGCCGCCCTGAACGGCGATCGTCGCCGCAGGTCAGATCAGGTGCGGGCGCAACAGCGGGCGCGCCGGTGCGAACGGGTGACAGCACGGTCCCACCTCCGGGTGCGCCCCGGGACTTCGCGGTGATCCACATCACGGCGGCGGAAGCCGCTTGACCTCAAGCTTGGTTCAGGTACGAGGCTCTCCGGCATGGACATCAACAACGCCGGGCCGCTCCGTCTCGCCCTCATCGTCGCCAGCAACCGTGAGGGCCGCTTCGGCCCCGTCATCGCCGACTGGTTCCTCGCCCACGCGGGACAGCACACCGACTTCACCGTCGACGTCGTCGACCTGGCCGACATCGACCTCCCCACCGCACTCTCCCACCGCCCCGGCGCCGAGGTCCGCGCCGAACTCGCCAAGGTCGGCCCCACACTGGCCGACGCCGACGCCTTCGTCGTCCTCACCCCCGAGTACAACCACTCCTTCCCCGCCGCCCTCAAGAACCTCATCGACTGGCACTTCACCGAATGGCAGGCCAAGCCCGTCGGCTTCGTCTCCTACGGCGGGATCTCCGGCGGCCTGCGCGCCGTCGAACACCTCCGGCAGGTCTTCGCCGAACTCCACGCCGTCACCGTCCGCGACACCGTCTCCTTCCACGGCGCCCACGCCCACTTCGACGAGAACGGCCGGCACAAGGACCCCACCGCCCCCGACGCCGCCGCCAAATCGATGCTCGACCAGCTCGCGTGGTGGGCCCACGCCCTGCGCGACGCGAAGGCGGTCCGCCCCTACGCCGCCTGACGCCCATCCCTGCCGCCGGCGCTGCCGCCGCCCTCCGCCCGGCGGGAGGGGCGCAGGTGGCACTCTCGGCCCGTCCGAACGCCGCGGACCAGACGCAAGGCGGACCGAACGCCGGCCGGAGGCCGCCTCGGCCGCGGCGCCGGCCGGCCACCGCGGTGGCCGAACCGCGCGGGGATCGGACGCCCGTGCTGGTTGGCCGTCGTGCTGGTCGGCCGCCGGCCGGGTCGGACGGCGCGCCGGCCGTCGCCACGGTGACCGCTCGTCGACGGGGGTCGGACGCGGTGCTTGCCGGACGGGTCGGCGCGCTGCTGGACGCGGCGGGGACAGGAACGCCGCGATGACCGAGACCCCCGGCCGGGTCGGCGCGCTGGGCGGCCACGGTCGGCCGCCCGCCGCGCACGGGCGCACGCCGGGCTGTACACGGCCCGGTTCGCCGCCGTGGCGCGGGCGGACCGCACGGCCGTACGGTGGCCGTGACCGGCGAGCGCCGGCGACCGGGCGCCGGTGCGGGCCGGCGGTACCGCGCCGGCGGACGGGACTTCGAGGAGGCAGCGTGACCCTGGCCCTGACCGTACTGACCACGACCGACAGCGCCGAGAAGGCCGAGGAGCTGGCGCGTGGCGCGGTGGAGGCGCGACTCGCCGCGTGCGCCCAGATCTCCGGCCCCGTCACCTCCGTCTACCACTGGCAGAACGCCATCGAGACGAGCGAGGAGTGGCAGGTGTTCTTCAAGACCACCGAAGCCTGCTACGACACGCTGGAAGCCCACATCGCCGCCGCGCACGACTACGACACACCCGAGATCATCGCCCTGCCGGTGGTCCGCGGCAGCGCCGCCTACCTCGCCTGGATGGGCAAGGAGACCACGGCCCCGTGAACGAGCTGCCCTTCTTCGTCTACGGGACGCTGCGGCCCGGCGAGTACAACCACGCGCGCTTCCTCCGCGGCCGTACGGCCGCCGAGGAGCCGGCCAGGCTGGCCGGCGCCCTGCTGCACCACGGCCCCGGCTACCCCTATCTGGTGCGGGGCGCCGGGGAGGTCGTCGGTGACCTGGTGACGGCCGCGCCCAACGAGTACGGCGCCGTCCTCTCCGTACTCGACCGGCTGGAGGAGTACGCCGGCCCCGGTCATCCGCTCAACGTGTACGAGCGGGAGGCCTGCGACGTGGTGCGCACCCGGGACGGGGCGCGGGTACGGGCCTGGGTGTACGTCGCCGCCACCACGGCCGCGCTCGGCGCGCCGATCCCCGGCGGCGACTGGCTCAGGGCGTCGCCGCCGGTGCTGCTTCCAGACGCACCGCGCACACCTTGAACTCCGGCATCCGTGACGTCGGGTCCAGCGCCGGATTGGTGAGCGTGTTCGCCCGGCCCTCGCCCGGCCAGTGGAACGGCATGAACACCGTGTCCGGCCGGATCGCCGTCGTGATCCGGGCGGGCGCCACCGCCCGCCCCCGCCGCGACACCACCGCGACCGGCTGGCCCTCCGCGACACCCAGGCGCTCCGCCAGCCGCGGATGCAGCTCCACGAACGGCCCGGGCGCGGCGGCGTTCAGCTCCTCGACACGCCGGGTCTGCGCACCCGACTGGTACTGCGACACGACCCGCCCGGTCGTCAGCACCACCGGGTACTCCTCGTCCGTCTCCTCAGCCGCCGCCCGGTGCGTCACCGGCACGAACCGGGCCAGTCCGTCCGGTGTGGCGAACCGGTCGAGGAACAGCCGCGGCGTGCCCGGGTGCGCGGGCTCCGGGCAGGGCCAGAACACGCCGTCCTCCTCGGCGATACGGCGATAGCTGATGCCGGCGTAGTCGGCCGGGCCGCCCGCCGACGCGCGGCGCAGCTCGTCGAAGACCTCCTCCGGATCGGTCGGGAATCCCTTCTCCCAGCCGAGCAGCTCGGCGAGCCCGTGCAGGACCTGCAGATCGCTGCGGACACCGTCGGGCGGTGCGACCGCCTGCCGGCGCAGCAGGACCCTGCCTTCGAGGTTCGTGGTCGTGCCGGTCTCCTCCGCCCACTGCGTGACGGGCAGGACCACGTCCGCGAGTTCGGCCGTCTCGGAGAGGACCACATCGGCGACGGCGAGGAAGTCCAGCGACTCCAGCCGCTCCTGGACGTGCGCGGCCCGCGGCGCCGAGACGACGGGGTTGGACCCCATGAGCAGCAGCGCCTTGATGTCCCCGCCCAGCGCGTCGAGGAGCTCGTAGGCGCTTCGGCCGGGGCCCGGCAGCGTGTCCGGGTCCACGCCCCACACGCCCGCCACATGGGCGCGGGCCGCGGGGTCGTCGAGCTTGCGGTAGCCGGGCAGCTGATCGGCCTTCTGGCCGTGCTCGCGGCCGCCCTGCCCGTTGCCCTGCCCGGTCAGACAGCCGTACCCGGACAGCGGCCGCCCGGCCCGCCCCGTCGCCAGGCACAGGTTGATCCAGGCGCCCACGGTGTCCGTGCCCTTCGACTGCTGCTCGGGCCCCCGTGCGGTCAGCACCATCGACTCGGGCGCGTCGCAGAACATCGCCACGGCCTCACGCAGCTGCGGCACCGGCACCCCGGTGATCCGCTCGACGAGCGTGGGCCAGTGCGACATGGCCGCCGCCCGGGCGTCCGCCCAGCCGGTCGTCCGCGTCTCGATGAACTCCTCGTCCGTCCGCCCCTCCGCCACCACCAGGTGCAGCAGCCCGAGCGCGAGCGCCAGATCGGTGCCGGGCCGGGGCGCGAGATGCAGATCCGCCTGCTCGGCGGTGCGGGTGCGGCGGGGGTCGACGACAATCAGCCGGCCGCCGTTCTCCTTCAGCTCGGTGAGGTACCGCAGCGCCGGCGGCATGGTTTCGGCGAGGTTCGAACCCACCAGGATCACGCACCCGGTGCGCGGAATGTCCTCCAGCGGGAACGGCAGGCCCCGGTCGAGCCCGAACGCCCTGGTGTGCGCGGCCGCGGCGGACGACATGCAGAAGCGGCCGTTGTAGTCGATCTGCGAGGTTCCCAGCACCAGCCGGGCGAACTTCCCCAGGCTGTACGCCTTCTCATTGGTGAGCCCGCCGCCCCCGAACACCCCGACACTGTCCGGCCCGTGCCCGTCCCTGGACCGCCGCAGCCCCTCCGCCACGGCACCCAGCGCCTCCTCCCAGGTGGCCGGTTCCAGCCTGCCCGAGGCGGGACGCCGGACCAGGGGCCCGGTCAGCCTGACCCGGGAGGAGAGCACCGCGGGTGCGGTACGTCCCTTACCGCACAAGGCACCCCGATTGACGGGGAAGTCCGTGCGCTCCACCACTTCGACGCCCTGGTCAACGGGACGGAGGTTCATCCCGCACTGCAGGGCGCAGTACGGACAGTGCGTGGGGGTGGTGACTGGGAGCATGCCATCGAGGGTGCGGTCCGCGTGTTACGGCCGTGGGCACGCCGGATTACAGGCCAGGTACGTCACCCTCCGGCACCGCGCGCTTTCCCGGTGAGGCGGGTGCGATGGGGGTGCGGCCACCTCCGGTGGGTGGGCCCGCCTCGTCGCGGGTGCGGGTGCGGCGACCTCCGGTGGTTGGGCCCGCCCTCTTCCTGGTGCGGGTACGTCACCTGCCGGTGGGTGGGGGTGTGGGCCCCTCCGGGCTCGACTCTCCCCCCAGAGGGGGCACCCCCACGGGGCCGGCGGCCTGGGCTGCCTTGCAAGGGAGCCGTTTCCCGGCCGCCATCCCCTGCGGGGACGACCCTGCACGGCCCCACCCCGGGCCGGTATGCCGCGTGGGCTTGTGCTCGGTTGTGGGCACAACCGGACCACGGTCCGCAGACGAAAGGCGTTCCGGGGCGGAGCCCCGGAACGTGGGCTGGGCTCAGCCCCGGGGGGAGGCCAGCGCGTCGGCGACGCCCCGCTCCCGGGGGCCCAGGAAGCGGGGATCCGGCTTCAGCACCACATCCACCGCCGCCTTGCTCGCCGCGAACAGCTCCCGCACACCCCCGTAGTACCAGACCGAGTCGTGCGGCTCCTGCACCCCGACCCCGTACGAGTCGACTCCCGCCGCCCGGCAGAGGGTGACGGCCCGGCGGATGTGGAAGCCCTGGGTGACCAGCACCGCGCGGTCCACGCCGAAGATCTTCTTCGCGCGGACGCACGAGTCCCAGGTGTCGAACCCGGCGTAGTCGCTGACGATGTGGCCGTCCGGCACGCCCCGGGCCGTGAGGTACGTACGCATGGCGTCGGGCTCGTCGTACTCGGCCCGGCTGTTGTCGCCGGTGACGAGGACGACCTTGACCTTGCCGTCCCGGTACAGCGCCGCAGCGGCGTCGAGCCGGTGCGCCAGGTAGGGGGTGGGGCGGCCGTCCCAGAGCCCGGCGCCGAACACGACGGCCACGTCGCGTGCCGGGACGTCGGCCACCGTGCGCAGCCGGCTGTCCGCGGTGGCGTGCATCCACGTCGCCGGCGCGAGCGCCAGGACGCACCCGAGCATGACCGCCTGCACCAGCCGTCGCCGCCGCATTGACCGCCCCTCCGTCGTGATCCCTGCACTGTCGGACGCGGATCCGGGCGCCGTGGTTCAGTTCGGCACGCGGGAAGCCGGCCGGCCTCCGTACAGGAGGGCGGCCAGCGCCGCGCCCAGCAGGCCGCCGAGCAGTTGGGCCGCGATGAAGCCGGGCAGGGAGACGGGCGCGATGCCCGTGAAGGAGTCGGTGAACGACCGCCCCACCGTCGCCGCCGGATTGGCGAACGACCCGGAGGAGGTGAACCAGATCGCGGCGGCGATGTAGGCGCCGACCGCGAGCGGGGTGAGCCGGGCGCGGCCGATCCGGTCCAGACCCTGGATCAGCAGGACGAGCCCGGCGGTCGCGACGATCTCGCCGAGCAGCAGATGGCCGGCCGACCGCACCTGCGTGGACCAGGTCCCGGGTGCCCGGCCGAACATCGCCTCGGCGAGCAGCGCCCCGGCGACCGCGCCGGTCAGCTGGGCGCCGATGTAGAGCGCGACCTCGCCGGCGGCCTGCCGGTCGCCTTCCCGGCGGCGGGTCCACCAGACGGAGAGGGAGACGACCGGGTTGAGGTGGGCGCCGGAGACCGGTGCGAGCAGGGCGATGAGCAGGCCGACCCCGATCGCGGAGGCGAGGGAGTTGGCCAGCAGCCGCACGCCGACGTCCTGGCTGAGCCCGGCGGCCTGGAGGCCGGAGCCGACGATGACGGCGACCAGCGCGGCGGTGCCGACGAGTTCGCCCGCGGCCCGCCGCGGCAAGGAGGTGATGTCCGGACGCCTGCGCATATGCCCCCCAAGTTTTCCCACTAGTGGAAATCTGATTCCGATGCGCGGAAATATTAAGGGGTCGCCGACAAGATCGGTTCTTGACAGGATGCGCGCATGACAGCCGCACGGGCCGCTGCCCGCAACAACGCCGAATGGTGCGACACGCTCTGCCGCGCACACGCCCTGGGCGGGACGTTCGGCGACCGGGCCTGGACGCATGCCCGCCGCACCCCGCCCTACTACCCGGACGCGGTCACCCTCGGCGAGGACGCCTCCGTACGGGACGTGCTCGACGGTGTCGACCTGGACACCCCCGGCTGCTCGGTCAAGGACAGCTTCGCCGCGCTCGACCTCACGGCCCACGGCTTCGACGTCCTGTTCGAGGCCCGGTGGATCCACCGCACCGCCGGCCTCCCCGTACCGGCGCACACCACCGACTGGCAGCACGTCACCACCCCCGACGGCCTCACCGCCTGGGAGTACGCCCAGAGCGACGGCGACCCCCTGGACCTGTTCCGCCCCGCCCTCCTGGCCGACCCCGCCACCGTCGTCCTCGCAGGGCACGACCCGGACGGCCGTGTCGTGGCAGGAGCCGTGGCGACCCACGGCGCCGGAGTCGTCGGCGTCTCCAACCTCTTCGGCCCGGACGACGAGGCCTGGCCCGGCTGCCTCGCCGCCGTCGCCGAGCGGTGGCCCGGCGTACCCGTCGTCGGATACGAACACGGCGACGACCTCGCCACCGCCCTCCACCACGGCTTCTCGGCCACCGGCCCCCTGCGCGTCTGGCTCGCCACCGGCTGACAGCGCCCGCCCCCAATCCGTGAGTGCGTGGAAAACACCCGTCACCGCCGTGCAACGACCCTGCAATGTGCGACCGCGACGATCGGTCCATGACGGAGCCGGCACACCTTCCCGACGGCACTTTCGACAGCACCGCCCAGCTGCTCACCCGCATCACCACGCAACTGGGAAGTCAGCTGACCCATCTCCACCACCACGGAACGCGCAGGCCCATGAGCACACCCACCCTCGTCGCCGTCGCCCACGGCAGCCGCGACCCCCAGGCGCTGCCCGCCGTGACCGCGCTGCTCGACCTCGTCCGCGAACTGCGGCCCGGACTGCCCGTCCGGCTCGCCCACATCGAGCTCAACGCGCCGCTGCTCGACGACACCCTCGCCGAGCTGGGCGACGGCGACGCCGTCCTCGTACCCCTGCTCCTCGGCCGCGGCTACCACGTCAAGCACGACATCCCCGGCAAGGCCGCGGCGGCCCCGCGGCTGCGCACCCGGGTCACCGCCCCCCTCGGTCCCCACCCCCTGCTCGTCGAGGCGCTCTGCGCCCGGCTCGCCGAGGCCGGCTGGAGCGCCGCCGACAACGGCAGCCGCGGCGCGGCCGTGGTGCTCGCCGCGGCCGGTTCCCGCGACCCCGAATCGGCCGAGGACACCCGCCGTACCGCCCGCATGCTCTCCGAGCGCCTCGGTGGCGTCCCCGTCGTCCCCGCCTACGCCTCCGCCGCGGCGCCCACCGTCACCGAAGCCGTCCGCTCCCTGGCCGCCCGGGGCCGCCACCGCATCGCCGTCGCGTCCTACTTCACGGCGCCCGGCCTCTTCGCCGCCCGCAGCGCCGCCGCCGCACCCTGGATCGCCGCCGACCCCCTCGGCCCCCACCCGGCCCTCGCCCGGCTCGTCCTGCGCCGCTACGACGAGGCCCTCGCCACCCGCCCCGCGACCCTCCCGCTGGATCTCGTCTCCGTGTGACCGGTTCGCTGTCAGCGCTTGGGGTTACCTTCAGGGCATGGAAGGTACGTACGACGCGTCCGCCACCGAGCGCTTCGCCCCCGAGCCGGACAAACGACCCGGCCGCACCGCGTTCCAGCGGGACCGCGCGCGCGTGCTGCACTCCGCCGCGCTGCGCCGGCTGGCCGGCAAGACCCAGGTCGTCACACCCGGCACCAGAGGACCCGCCTGGGACGCCAGCCCCCGCACCCGGCTCACCCACTCCCTGGAATGCGCCCAGGTAGGGCGTGAGCTCGGCGCCGCCCTCGGCTGCGACCCCGACCTCGTCGAGGCCGCCTGCCTCTCCCACGACATGGGCCACCCGCCTTTCGGCCACAACGGCGAACAGGCCCTCAACGACTTCGCCAAGGACTGCGGCGGCTTCGAGGGCAACGCCCAGTCACTGCGCCTGCTGACCCGGATCGAGCCCAAGCGTTTCGTCCGTGACGAGCACGGCGAGCCCGTCAGCGTCGGCCTCAACCTCACCCGCGCCGCGCTCGACGCCGCCACGAAGTACCCCTGGGCCCGCGGCGACCACCCCGGCGATCCCGACTCGCCGAAGTTCGGGGTGTACGAGGACGACCTGCCCGTCTTCGCCTGGGTCCGGCAGGGCGCCCCCGAGCTGCGCAAGTGCTTCGAGGCGCAGGTCATGGACTGGGCCGACGACGTGGCGTACTCGGTGCACGACTTCGAGGACGGCCTCCACGCCGGGCACATCGACCCCAACCTGCTCCTCGCCGAGCCCGAGCGCGCCGACATCTGGCGCGTCGCCATCGGTCGGTACGTGCCCCACGACACCGACCCCCAGGAGCTCGCCGACGCCCTCGACCGGCTCATCGAGCAGGACTGGTGGCCACACGGGTACGACGGCACCGCCGTGGCCCAGGCCCGCCTCAAGGACGCCACCAGCCAGCTCATCGGCCGGTTCTGTCTGGCCGCCGAAGGCGCCACCCGGGCCGCGTACGGCGGCGGACGCCTCACCCGGTACGCCGCCGAACTCGCCGTCCCGCGCGAGGCCCGCAACGAGTGCGCGGTCCTCAAGGCCGTCGCCGACCGGTACGTGATGCAGCGCGCCGAGCAGGAAGCCCTCCGGGCCGACCAGCGCATCGTCCTCGCCGAACTCGCCGAGGCACTCACCGCCCGGGCACCCGAGGGACTCGACCCGCAGTTCCGCGCCCTGTTCGACACCGCCACCGACGACCGTGCCCGCAAACGGGTGATCGTCGACCACATCGCGTCCCTCACCGACGCGTCCGCGAGAACGCTGCACGCCCGCCTGACGCGCCGCACCCGCTGACACGTCCCCTTTCGCCATCACGCTCCGTGCGGCACGCTGCCACCGGACTGGACGTAGCGTGGACAGTCAGGTGCCGGCAGGGAAAGAGGAGGCAACAAGTGGTCGACGCAGATCAGACCTTCGTCATCGTCGGCGGAGGACTGGCCGGGGCCAAGGCGGCGGAAACCCTCCGCTCCGAAGGATTCAACGGCCGCGTCATCCTCATCGGCGACGAACGCGACCACCCCTATGAACGGCCACCCCTCTCCAAGGGCTATCTGTCCGGCAAGGAGGAGCGCGACAGCGTGTTCGTCCACGAACCCGCCTGGTACGCGCAGGCCGACATCGAGCTGCACCTCGGGCAGCCCGTCACCGCCATCGACCGCGAGCACCGGACGGTACGCCTCGGCGACGGCACCACCATCCACTACGACAAGCTGCTGCTGGCCACCGGCGCCGAGCCGCGCCGCCTCGACATCCCCGGCACCGACCTCGCCGGCGTCCACCACCTGCGCCGCCTCGCCCACGCCGACCGGCTCCAGGGCGTGCTCAGCGCACTCGGCCGCGACAACGGCCACCTCGTCATCGCCGGCGCCGGCTGGATCGGCCTGGAGGTCGCCGCCGCCGCACGCGGATACGGCGCCGAGGTCACCGTCGTCGAACCGGAGCCCACCCCGCTGCACCAGGTCATCGGCCCCGAGCTCGGGCAGCTCTTCACCGACCTGCACGCCGGGCACGGCGTCCGGTTCCACTTCGGCGTCCGCCTCACCGAGATCACCGGACAGGACGGCATGGTCCTCGCCGCCCGCACCGACGACGGCGAGGAGCACCCCGCCCACGCCGTCCTCGCCGCGATCGGCGCCGCCCCCCGCACCGCGCTCGCCGAGAGCGCCGGTCTCGCCCTCGTCGACCGCGCCCACGGCGGCGGCGTCGCCGTCGACGCCTCGCTGCGCACCTCCGACCCCGACATCTTCGCCGCCGGAGACGTCGCGGCCGCCCTCCACCCGCTCCTCCACACCCGGCTGCGCGTCGAGCACTGGGCCAACGCCCTCAACGGCGGCCCCGCCGCCGCCCGCGCCATGCTCGGCCGGCAGGTCTCCTACGACCGCGTCCCGTACTTCTTCTCCGACCAGTACGACCTCGGCCTCGAGTACTCCGGCTGGGCACCGCCCGGCACGTACGACCAGGTCGTGCTGCGCGGCGACGTCGGGAAGCGGGAGTTCATCGCCTTCTGGCTGAAGGACCGCAAGGTCCTCGCCGGGATGAACGTGAATGTGTGGGACGTCACAGACGACATCCAGAACCTCGTCCGAGCCGGTGCGCCCGTGGACCCCGAGGCCCTCGGCGACCCCGCGACCCCGCTCACGGCGCTCCTTCCCCACCCGTAGGCCCCGTCTCCCGGGGAACGGACGCCACAGCCCCCGTAGAATTCCTCCGTGGCAGGCAGGATCAACGACGACGACGTGAAGGCGGTACGGGACGCGGTCCCGATCGACGCCGTCGTGTCCGAATACCTCCAGCTGCGTAACGCCGGCGGCGGCAACCTCAAGGGGCTGTGCCCGTTCCACGACGAGAAGTCCCCCTCCTTCCAGGTCAGCCCCAGCAAGGGCCTCTTCCACTGCTTCGGCTGCCAGGAGGGCGGGGACACCATCGCCTTCGTGATGAAGATCGACCACCTCTCCTTCTCCGAGACGGTCGAGCGCCTCGCCGCCAAGGCGGGTATCACGCTGCGGTACGAGGAGGGCGGCTACAACCCCGGCCACCAGCGCGGCGAGCGGATCCGCCTCATCGAGGCCCACCGGGCCGCCGCCCAGTTCTACATCGACCAACTCGACAGCCCCGAGGCCGAGATCGGCCGCAAGTTCCTCGCGGAGCGCGGCTTCGACCAGGCCGCCGCCCAGCACTTCGACGTCGGCTACAGCCCCGCCGGCTGGGACCACCTCACCCGCTACCTGCGCGGCAAGGGCTTCTCCGACAAGGAACTGATCCTCTCCGGCCTCTCCCAGGACGGCCGCCGCGGCCCCATCGACCGCTTCCGCGGCCGGCTCATGTGGCCCATCCGGGACGTGGGCGGCGAGGTCGTCGGCTTCGGCGCGCGCAAGCTCCGCGACGACGACAACGGCCCCAAGTACCTCAACACGCCCGAAACCCCCATCTACAAGAAGTCCCAGGTGCTGTACGGCATCGACCTGGCCAAGAAGGACATCGCCAAGTCCAGCCGGGCCGTCGTCGTCGAGGGCTACACCGACGTGATGGCCTGCCACCTCGCCGGCGTCACCACCGCCATCGCCACCTGCGGCACCGCCTTCGGCGGCGACCACATCAAGATCCTCCGCCGGCTGCTGATGGACAACGGCTCGGCCCGCGTCATCTTCACCTTCGACGGCGACGCGGCCGGACAGAAGGCCGCCCTGCGCGCCTTCGAGGACGACCAGAAGTTCGCCGCCGAGACGTACATCGCCATCGCCCCCGAGGGCATGGATCCCTGCGAGCTGCGCCTCGCCAAGGGCGACGAGGCGGTCGCCGACCTCGTCGAACCCCGCACACCGCTCTTCGAGTTCGCGCTGCGCCAGATCGTCGGCCGGTACGACCTGGAGACCCCCGCCGGACGCGCCGCCGCGCTCGACGAGGCCGCGCCGATCGTCGCCCGCATCAAGAACGTCGCCTCCCAGCACGAGGTCGCCGTCCAGCTCGCCGGCATGGTCGGCATCCTCGACACCCAGTTCGTCGTCAAGCGCGTCGCCCAGCTGGCCCGCTGGGCCCGCGACCGCGGCGGGCGGGGCCCGGCGCCCACGCCCCAGCGACCGGCACCCGCACCGATCCAGGCGCCCGTCGCCCCCACCGGCGCCGCGCTCAACCTGCGCAACCCCGTCCACCAGACCGAGCGCGAGCTGCTGAAGCTCGCCCTCCAGCACCCGGCCCTGGTCTCCCCGGCCTTCGACGCGTACGGCGTCGACGAGTTCACCGCCCCGCCGTACGCCGCCGTGCGCCAGACGATCGCGGACGCCGGTGGCGCCGAGCAGGGCATCGACGCGGCCGCCGACTATCTGGCCCGGGTCAGGGACGCCGCACCCGACGACCGGGTCCGCTCCCTGGTCACCGAGCTGGCCGTGGAACCCCTCCACGGGCGCACCGTGGACGAGGCGTACGCGGGCAACCACCTCGTCGCGGTCCGCCTGCGCGCGGTCGACCGCCGTATCCGCGACGTCCAGGGCTCCCTCACCCGCCTCGGCGGCCACGGCGATCCGGAACACCTCGCCGCGGTCCAGAACGAACTGTGGGTGCTCCAGCAGTACGGCCAGTCGCTCCGCAACAACGGCGCGGCAGCGCTCTGACCGTGGCGGGGCGGGTCCGGGCGGCCCCCGGACCCCGGCGGTGCGTCGGGGGGCGACCGCCGAATCCCGGCGGGGGCGCGTCGCCGGCGCTCGTGCGGTGCCGTAACCGCCCGGTCACGCACCGGTCTCAAAAAGTGGTCGCACGCCCCTCGTGGCGGTGATGTGTCGTACCCCACACTGGGGGCGGTGCCTGAGTCCTCGGAGCGCGGCCGGTCCATGTGGAATGGGCCGCTCACCCGCGTGGATCCACTCATCGTGTACGGGACGGAAACCGGCGGCACGGCCGCAGCCGTCCCGCTGCCGCACGTCCCCGATCCGGCAGCGATCACCCTGGAGGTCGCCCCCGTGCAGACCCTGACCGACATCGACCCGGCCGCTGTCGTACCCGTACAGGGCCTCCCACCGCACCACCCGGAATCCGTCCCGGACGCCGGGCCGGAGCCGGTCGAGGCGGAGCCGGAAACGGCCGGGCCCGAGCAGGCGCTGACCCGCCGCAGCAAGGCCGCAGAGGCCGCCGGGAGCGGGCCCTCCTCCGATCTCTTCCGGCAGTACCTGCGCGAGATCGGCCGCATTCCCCTCCTCACCGCCGAGGAGGAGGTCGAACTGGCCCGCCGCGTGGAAGCCGGCCTCTTCGCCGAGGAGAAACTCGCCAGCACCCCCGACCTGGACTCCCAGCTCGCCCTCGACCTGGACCGGCTCGTGGTCATGGGCCGGATGGCCAAGCGCCGGCTCATCGAGGCCAACCTGCGCCTCGTGGTCTCCGTCGCCAAGCGGTACGTGGGCCGCGGCCTGACCATGCTCGACCTGGTGCAGGAGGGCAACCTCGGCCTGATCAGGGCGGTCGAGAAGTTCGACTACGCGCGCGGCTACAAGTTCTCGACCTACGCGACCTGGTGGATCAGGCAGGCCATGTCCCGCGCCCTCGCCGACCAGGCGCGGACCATCCGCGTCCCCGTCCATGTCGTCGAACTGATCAACCGGGTCGTCCGCGTGCAGCGCCGGATGCTCCAGGAACGCGGCTACGAACCCACGCACGACGAGGTCGCCGTCCACCTCGACCTGCCGCCCGAGAGGGTCGGCGAAGTACTGCGCCTCGCCCAGGAACCGGTCTCGCTGCACGCCCCGGTGGGGGAGGAGGACGATGTCGCGCTCGGCGACCTGATAGAGGACGGCGACGCCGCCTCACCCGTCGAGTCCGCCGCCTTCCTGCTGCTGCGCGAGCACCTGGAGGCGGTCCTCTCCACCCTCGGTGAACGCGAGCGCAAGGTCGTCCAGCTCCGCTACGGCCTGGCCGACGGCCGGCCCCGCACCCTGGAGGAGATAGGGCGGATCTTCGGCGTCACGCGCGAACGCATCCGCCAGATCGAGTCCAAGACCCTCAACAAGCTGCGGGACCACGCCTTCGCCGACCAGCTGCGCGGCTATCTGGACTGAACCCTCAGGAACTCTCGCCCTTCCTGCGCTTCGACACGTCGATGCCGAGGCCCATCGCCGCGCCGATGCCCATGCCGAGCGCAATGCCCAGGCCCATGTTGTCCGTGAGCTGGCCCAGGCTGATGCCGACGGCCAGGCCGATCGGCATCCACAGGGCGGTGGCCGACCCCACCGGGCCCGCGGTCTTCTTCTCGTTGTCGTCCGTCATGGATCGTCCTCCCCGAAGTCCCCGTTTCGCGGTCTAGTCGACCTCGGCCACCGCCTGGGCGAACTGGGCCGCGTACAGACGCGCGTACGCGCCGTCCGCCGCCAGCAGCCGGGCGTGCGTGCCTTGTTCGACGATCGAGCCATTCTCCATCACCAGGATCACATCCGCGTCCCGGATCGTGGAGAGCCGGTGCGCGATGACGAACGACGTACGCCCGTGGGCGAGCCGGGCCATCGCCTTCTGGATGAGCACCTCGGTACGGGTGTCCACGGAGCTGGTGGCCTCGTCCAGGATGAGGATCACCGGGTCCGAGAGGAACGCCCGGGCGATCGTGATCAGCTGCTTCTCGCCCGCGCTGACGCCCGCGCCCTCGTCGTCGATGACCGTGTCGTAGCCGTCGGGGAGGGTGCGGATGAACCGGTCGGCGTGCGCGGCCCGCGCCGCCTCCTCGATCTCCGCCCGGGTCACCTCGCGCGACGCGCCGTAGGCGATGTTGTCGGCGATGGTGCCGCCGAAGAGCCAGGTGTCCTGCAGGACCATGCCGATACCGGACCGCAGCTCCTCGCGGGACATCGTGGCGACGTCGACGCCGTCGAGGGTGATCCGGCCGCCGCTCACCTCGTAGAACCGCATCAGCAGGTTCACCAGCGTCGTCTTGCCCGCGCCGGTCGGGCCCACGATCGCGACCGTCTGGCCCGGCTCCACCGTGAGCGACAGATCCTCGATGAGAGGCTTCTCCGGCTCGTAGCGGAAGGCGACCTTCTCCAGCGAGACCCGGCCCGCCGGCTCCCCGGCCCGCGGGCGCTCGGCGCCCACCGCGTCGGGCTCCTGCTCGTCCGCGTCCAGCAGGTCGAAGATCCGCTCGGCGGACGCCACTCCGGACTGCACCAGGTTCGCCATCGACGCCACCTGCGTCAGGGGCATCGAGAACTGCCGCGAGTACTGGATGAACGCCTGGACGTCACCGATGGACAGGGTGCCGGACGCGACCCGCAGTCCGCCCACCACGGCCACCAGCACATAGTTGATGTTCGAGATGAACAGCATCAGCGGCTGCATCACCCCGCTGTTGAACTGCGCCCGGAAACCGGCCTCGTACAGCGCCTCGTTCTGCTCCCGGAAGTCGGCCGCCGACTCGTCCTGCCGCCCGAAGACCTTCACCAGCGTGTGCCCGCTGTACATCTCCTCGACGTGGGCGTTCAGCCTGCCCGTCGACTTCCACTGCTGCACGAAGTGCGGCTGCGACCGCTTGCCGACCCTCGTCGCCACGACCACCGACAGCGGCACCGTCACCAGCGCGACGAGAGCCAGCAGCGGCGAGATCCAGAACATCATCACCAGCACACCGACGATGGTGAGCACCGAGTTGATCAGCTGACCCATGGTCTGCTGCATGGTCTGCGAGATGTTGTCGATGTCGTTCGTCGCCCGGCTCAGCACCTCACCGCGCTTGGCCCGGTCGAAGTACGACAGCGGCAGCCGCGACAGCTTCGCCTGCACGTCCTCACGCATCCGGTACACGGTGCGGTTGATCACCGTGATCGACAACCGGGTCGACACCAGCATCAGCAGCCCGGCCACCACGTACACCGCGAGCACGAGCAGCAGGACATCACCGACGGCACCGAAGTCGATGCCCTGCCCGGGAATGAAGTCCACCCCGGACAGCATGTCCGCGAGACCGTTGTCGCCCTTGGCCCGCAGCCCTTCGACGGCCTGCTCCTTGGAGGTCCCGTCCGGCATGCCACGCCCGACGACCCCCGCGAACACCAGGTCGGTCGCCCGGCCCAGGATCATCGGACCCACGACCGACAGCGCCACGCTCGCCACACAGGCCACCAGCATCCAGAGCAGAGTCGTCCGCTCCGGCGCGAACCGGCGCAGCAGCCGCTTGCCGGACCCCTTGAAGTCCATGGACCGCTGGTCGGGCCCGCCCCCGGCCATCATCCGTCCCGCCGGCCCCGCCATCAGGCAGCCTCCGCTTCCGTGAGCTGGGAGAGCACGATCTCCCGGTACGTCTCATTGCCGTCCATCAACTCGGCGTGCCGGCCCGTCCCCACGACCCGGCCCTCGTCGAGCACGACGATCCGGTCGGCGTCGCGGATCGTCGACACCCGCTGGGCGACGATGACCACGGTCGCCTCGGCGGTCTCCTCGGAGAGCGCCGCACGCAGCGCCGCGTCCGTGGCGTAGTCCAGCGCCGAGAACGAGTCGTCGAAGAGATAGATCTCCGGCCGCTGCACCAGCGTCCGCGCGATCGCGAGCCGCTGCCGCTGCCCGCCGGAGACGTTCGTGCCGCCCTGCGCGATCGGCGCGTTCAGCCCGTGCTCCAGCCCCCGTACGAAGTCCGCCGCCTGCGCCACTTCCAGCGCGTGCCACAGCTCCTCGTCGGTCGCGTCCGGCTTTCCGTACCGCAGGTTCGTCGCGACCGTGCCGGAGAACAGATACGGCTTCTGCGGCACCAGGCCGACCGTCCGGGCCATCACCACCGGGTCGAGCTCCCGCACGTCCACCCCGTCGACCAGCACCTGACCGCCCGTGACGTCGAACAGTCGCGGAACCAGACCGAGCAGCGTCGACTTGCCACTGCCCGTCGATCCGATGACGGCCGTCGTCTCACCGGGCCTGGCCACCAGATCGACCCCGCGCAGCACCGGCTCCTCGGCTCCCGGGTAGCGGAAGTCGGCACCCCGCACCTCCAGGTGCCCGCGCAGCACCGGCTCCCGCACCGGCGCGACCGGCGGCACCACGCTGCTCTCCGTACGCAGCACGTCCTCGATCCGCTCCGCACAGACCTCGGCCCGCGGCACCATCATGAACATGAAGGTGGCCATCATGACCGCCATCACGATCTGCATCAGATACGCCAGGAACGCGGTCAGCGCGCCGATCTCCATGCCGCCGCCGTCGATCCGGTGCGCACCGAACCACACCACCGCCACGCTCGACACGTTCACGACCGTCATCACGGTCGGGAACATCAGCGCCATCAGCCGGCCCGTGGACATCGACACGTCCGTCAGCTCCGTATTAGCCCCACGGAACCGTTCCTGCTCGTAGGTGTCCCGCACGAACGCCCGGATCACCCGGTTGCCGGTGATCTGCTCACGCAGCACCCGGTTCACCATGTCCAGCCGCTCCTGCATCGTCCGGAACAGCGGCCGCATCCGCTTCACGATCAGACCGACCGACACACCCAGCACCGGGACCACGGCCAGGAGGACCGCCGACAGCGGCACGTCCTGCCCCAGCGCCATCACGATGCCGCCGACGCACATGATCGGCGCCGACACCATCAGCGTGAACGCCATCAGCACCAGCATCTGGACCTGCTGGACGTCATTGGTCGTACGGGTGATCAGCGAGGGAGCCCCGAAGTGGCCGACCTCGCGTGCCGAGAACGACTGGACCCGCTCGAACACCGCCGCCCGGACGTCCCGTCCCAGCGCCGCCGCCGTCCGCGCGCCGTAGTACACGGCGCCGATGTTGCAGACGACCTGCACCACGGAGACCGCGATCATCAGCGCCCCGAACCGCAGGATGTAGCCGGTGTCACCGGTGACGACACCGTTGTCGATGATGTCCGCGTTCAGGGTGGGCAAATAGAGGGTGGCGCACGTCTGCAGGAACTGGAGCGCCACCAGCAGGGCTATGGGCCGCTTGTACGGCCCCAGGTGGTTGCGGAGTAGTTGTCTGAGCACACCATCAACTATCGCCCGCGCCCCGGGGCTGTTACGACTCGTTTTCGACGGCGCGCCTCAGACGCCGAACGCCCCCGGGTGCAGCTGGTCGCGCGTCGCGCCGTACTGCTGGCGCACGGCCTGCCCGACGGGAAGATCCTCACCCGGCTCGAAGACCTGGGCGGCCGCGCCCTGCCAGGCCGGCGGCGCCTGCGGCGACAGGGCTCCGTGCGAGACACCCAGCGCCCACGCCGCCTGCCTGGCCGCGCCCAGCGCCGCGTAGTCCGCCGGCTGCGGCACGACCACCTGAGCACCGAAGATCGCCGGTGCCGAGGCCTGCACCGCGGGCAGCTCGGCGGCCGCCCCCAGCAGGAACACGCGCCGCACCTCCACGCCCCGCCCGCGCAGCACGTCCATCGCGTCGGCGAGCGAGCACAGCATGCCCTCGAACGCGGCCCGCGCCAGATGCTCCGGCTTCATCGACTCGCGCCGCAGCCCGCTCAGCGTCCCCGCGGTGTGCGGCAGCTGCGGCGTCCGCTCGCCCTCCAGATACGGCAGCAGGACCAGCCCGGACGCTCCCGGCGTCGACTTCAGCGCCAGCGCCGACAGCTCCTCCAGGCTCCCCACCCCCAGCATCTCGGCCGCACCCCGCAGGACCCGCACGGCGTTGGAGGTGTGGACGACCGGCAGGTGCATCCCGGTGGCGTCCGCGAACGCGGTGATCATCCCGCGGGCGTCGGCCAGGGCCTCGTGGTGTACGCACATCACGGAGCCCGACGCCCCGAGCGACACCACGGCGTCCCCGCTCCCGAGCCCCAGCCCGAGCGCGGCGGCCATCGTCTCGCCGGTCCCGGCCGAGATCAGCAGCCCCTCGGGCGTCATCCCGGCCGCCTCGGCCGGGCCGAGCACCTCGGGGAGCGCGGCCTGGTGGCCCAGCGCCAGTTCGACGAGGTCCGGGCGGTACGACCCGCTGGCGGCCGACCAGTAACCGGTCGCCGACGCGGCACCCCGGTCCGTCGTCCGTCTGACGGGGCGTCCCAGCAGCTGCCAGACCAGCCAGTCGTGCGGCTGCATGATCATGGCGACCCGGGCGGCGGCCTCCGGCTCCGTCCGGGCGAGCCAGCGGAGCTTCGACACCGGCTGCGCCGCCTGCGGAACGACGCCGACGGCCTCGGTCCAGGCCTGCCGGCCTCCGAACGCCTCGACCAGATCCGCGGCGGCGACCTGCGCCCGCTTGTCATTGCCCACCAGCGCCGCCCGCACCAGACCACCCTGCCGGTCCAGCGGCACCAGCCCGTGCTGCTGCGCGGAGACGCCGATGGCCTGCACACCTTCCAGCAGCCCGCCGGACGCGGCCTCACCCAGTGAGAGCAGCCACGCCTGCGGGTCGACCTCGGTGGCCTTGGGGTCGACGGGATGCGCGGCATAGCCCTGACGCAGTACGGCACCCGTGTCCGTGTCACAGACGACGATGCGCGTGAAACCCGACGAACTGTCCAACCCGGCGACTATCCCCATGAGGATAGATTCTGCCGCACTCCGCCCCGTGCCTAGGTGTTACTGGTGCCCCAATCGTCCTCCGTGCCCTGGCTGCGTTCCCGCAGCGACCGCACCCGCTCCGCGACCGACTCGGGCACCCGGTCGCCGACCTTGTCGCTCACCGCGTGGAACGCCTTGCCGGCCACCTGGCGACTCGTCTGCGCGGCCGACTCGGCGGCATTGCGCACGGCCGGGTTCTGCGAGATCTGGCGCGCGGACTTCCGCAACTGCTCGTACCGCTCGCGCCCGGCACGTGTGCCGATGACGTATCCGAGGGCCAGTCCTACGACGAACGTGAGCTTGTACCGCATGGCTGCCACCCTTCCGTAGGCGTCGGTGCTGGCCGCCTACCCGTGATGGCCGGAGATCACCCGGGAAGGACCTGCCGGTCGCCCCGGGGATACCGATTGGCGGAGCACCCCCCTGCTTGCGCTAATGTATGTGTCGCAGCGAGCGAGCGCCGCCCGGGAAGCCCCCGGTAGGTACGTTCGGTGCAACGCAGCAATCCCCTGTAGCTCAATTGGCAGAGCAGCCGGCTGTTAACCGGCAGGTTACTGGTTCGAGTCCAGTCGGGGGAGCGCGATCCCCTGTAGCTCAATTGGCAGAGCATTCGGCTGTTAACCGGAGGGTTGCTGGTTCGAGTCCAGCCGGGGGAGCGGACGAGAGAGGACCCTACGGGGTCCTTTTTCTTGTTCTTCGTCCCGTCAGGGAACCGCGCGGGCCTCAGCGCGGTCCTCAAGGTCGTGC
The DNA here is from genome assembly GCF_054963715.1 of Streptomyces sp. STAM6. Classification (NCBI taxonomy): domain Bacteria; kingdom Bacillati; phylum Actinomycetota; class Actinomycetes; order Kitasatosporales; family Streptomycetaceae; genus Streptomyces; species Streptomyces sp. STAM6. Next base: position 367,074 of record NZ_JBUEFZ010000004.1, read on the forward strand.
GATGCCGACCATCCGGAGCAGGAGATCGTATGAGCGGCTATGCTGCGGCAGACGGCGCGCACAAATGTGCGCGACGCGCCGTAAGGGGCGGTAGCTCAGCCGGTTAGAGCAGCGGACTCATAATCCGTCGGCCGTGGGTTCGAGTCCCACCCGCCCCACTCGGCACCGCCTGCGCAGAATCCTTTCTTCTGCGGTGAGGGCGACAGCGGCCGCCATCCGCGAGGACGGCGGCCGCGCCCGTGTCCGGCTACGCCGGGGCGAAGTCGTGCAGCTCGTCCCCACCCGGCCCCACCACTCCGTAGCTGTGGTCCGGCACCTCGTTCCACGCTCCCGGCAGATCGCCCAGCGGCTCCGACACGACCAGACGGGTCTCGTCGGAGACCTCCCGCAGGAACGCCACGTCGGGGTGGAGCGCCCGCAGGGACTGCACGCGCGTGCTGTAGAAGAGCGAGCGCGACACCCCCGCGCTGGAGTGGCGGAACGCCCACACACTCTCGCCGTCGGTGGTCGCGACCGTCATCTGCAGCGGGTCCTTCACCCCGTGCGCCTCCGCGGTGCGCTCCACCAGGCCCGCCATACGGGCCACGGCGCCGGGCGGATCCTCGTCAAGCCCCAGGGTGAGCGCCAGGTAGAACATCACCTCCGAGTCGGTGGAGCCCTCGATGTCCGCGAACAGGCCCGGCTCGACCGCCATGCAGAGTTCTCTGCGGAGGGTGTGGAAGCCGGCGATCGCGCCGTTGTGCATCCACAACCACCGGCCGTGCCGGAAGGGATGGCAGTTCGTCTGCTGCACCGCCGTGCCCGTCGACGCCCGGATGTGGGCGAAGAACAGCGGGGACCTCACGGTCCTGGCGATCTCCCGCAGGTTGCGGTTGTTCCAGGCCGGCCCGACGTCACGGATCACCGCCGGTGCGGCGAGGTCGGTGTCCGCCGCGTACCAGCCGGCCCCGAACCCGTCGCCGTTCGTCGTCTCCACACCCATCCGGGCGTGCAGGCTCTGATCGATCAGCGAGTGGGCCGGCCGGTACAGGATGGTTTCGAGCAGGACGGGCGTCCCGGAGTAGGCGAGCCACCTGCACATGGGACGTCACATTCCCTGGCGCCCTGTATCAGGCTTGACCACGCACAGCGCCCAGATGATGAAGCCGTACATCGCGATGGCCACGATCGACCACAGCGGGTAGTACGGGATCGAGAGGAAGTTGGCGACGAGCAGCAGGGCCGCCATGCCCACCCCGATGACCCGCGCCCACATGGTGGGGCGGAAGAGCGCCACGCCCACGAGGATCGCCAGCGCGCCGAAGATCATGTGGATCCAGCCCCAGCTCGTCAGGTCGAACTTGAAGATGTAGTTCGGGGTGGTGACGAAGACATCGTCCTCGGCGACGCCCATGATGCCCCGGAAGAGGTCGAGGAACCCGGCCACCACCATCATCACGGCGGCGAAGACCACCAGTCCGGAAGCGAGCTGTGCGTGCTTGTGCTCGTGCTGTACGTGCGTCGACATGTTTCGTCTCGTTTCACTCGGTCGGTGGATACGGCGTCAGTGCAGGATCTTTTCCTTGGCCCGCTGGAACTCCGCGTCGGAGATGTCACCCCTGGCCCTGATCTCGGAGAGCTTCGCGAGCTGCTCGGCCTCGCTCGGGCGGCCGGCCGTGCCCGCGGTTTCCCGGATGTAGGCGTCCATGGCCTCCTGGCGCGCCAGCACGGCCTGCGACTCGCGCCGGCCCATGGCCTTGCCGCGGACGAAGACGTACACGAGGACGCCGAGGAAGGGCAGGACGATCACGAAAACGATCCAGCCGGCCCTGGCCCAGCCGCTGAGGGACTCGTCGCGGAAGACGTCCCCGATGATGCGGAAGAGCAGGAAGAACCACAGGACCCAGAGGAAGATCCACATGGTCGTCCAGAACGCCCCGAGCAGCGGATAGTCGTAGGCCAGCGACACGTAACCGTCCATCGCTCACTCCTCGTGTTGTCTTTCCCGGCTATCTCCGACTGTCGCTGTCGGCCGTTTTCCCGGCATCACCCCCGGCGGGTGACCCGGGTGCTCCGAGCCCTCCGTGCGGACCCCGAGCAGCAGCTGCGCACCGGCGTACCGCGGGGCCCGCAGACGCACGGCGGCCCCCATGATCCGGGGGCACTGACCGTTCCGACCGGGGGCAGTGACGGCGCCATGACGCCCTCGCCGCCACTCAGTCGGGGAGGCGCCGCATCTCCTCGATGCGCAGGCCGAGATCACGGAACCGGCCGAGCAGGCCGAACAGGTGCGCCTCGTCGGTCACGGTGCCGTAGAACAGGGTCTGCCTGGAGGCAGGCACCGTCTCCAGCTCCGGGAACGCCTCGGAGAGGGGCACGGACACCCGGCCGGTGACACGGAATTCGTAGCGCATGCCCATCCGTACCTCCCGACCAGAAGAACGTCCGACAAGGCATGCTGCCTCCCGGAACGGCCCCATGGCCTCACCCGGCACAGGTGACCGGTTCACAGGAGGGAGAGCTCGCGGCCCCGTTCGACGGCCTCGCGGCGGCGGGAGACACCCAGCTTGCGGTAGATGCTGCGCAGGTGGGTCTTGACCGTGTTGGTGGACAGATGCAGTTCGGCCGCGATCTCGTCGGTCGACATCATCCGCGCGACCTGCTGCAGTACATGGTGCTCCCGGGCGCTCAGCGCCACGGACACGGGCGGCTTCCCCCGCGGCGCGGCCGCGGTCAGCCAGTCGGCCTTGCCCGGTTGGCCGTTCACGTCCGCGAGCAGATGCCGCACCCAGGGCCCGGCCTCCGTGAAGGGCCGCACCAGCCGCTCCGGGCGGGCGTCGTCGACGGCCCGGACGAGCAGCTCACCGGCGGTGGCCCGGTCCCCGTCCAGGAGGGCGGCGCGGGCCCGCAGCAGTCCCAGGCGGACCCGGTCCGGGAGCGCCAGTTCCGCGCCGTCGAGCCCGTCCGCCAGGCTGAGCGCCGGCGCGGCGCTCCCGGCGGCCAGCCGGGCCTCCGCCAGGGCCACTGTCCGGGCGGGCCCTGCGTCCCCCTCACCGTCCAGCACGGCGATCGCCGTGGCGGTGTCGCCCTGCGCGAGCGCGGCGGTGGCGCGCGCCACCGCCAGGCGTTCGGCGGCCCAGGCGGGAACGGCCGGTCCCGGTTCCGCGAGCGCGGCGAGAGCCGCCTGCTTCCGGCCCCGCGCCAGCTCGATCCGCGAGCGCACGATCATGTGCTCCGTCGACAGCACCGGATCGGCGCCGGTGTCGGCCGGTGTGTCCGCCCCGGCCAGCAGCTCGGCGGCGGTCCACGCGTCTCCCCGTTCGACTGCCGCCGAGGCCAGTGCCAGGTGACCGGCGCCCGAGCGGCGGTCCTCGGGCACCCCGTGCCGGTCGGCGACGCCGAGGCAGGCCCGACCGTGCTCCTCGGCGGCGGACAGCGCCCCGTCCACGGCCTCCGCCAGGGCCAGCCGGCCCAGCGCCTGGTGACGCACCATGTGCGTGGCGTTCCCCGACGAGGCCAGGACGGTCTCGTCGAACGCCGTGCGGGCGTCACGGAACCGGCCCGCGCGCAGGAAGGCGCATGCCCTGCCGTACCGGCGCAGTGCCTCGATCTCGGGGTGCCGTGCCACCGCGCCCGCGGGCAGCAGCGCCATCAGGCCGGCGACCTCCCGGGCCGCCGCCTCCCCCGCGTCGCCCGTCTCGTCCCCGTCGTACGGCTCGGAGAGCAGCCGCAGCAGGGCCAGCGTGAGCGGCTCCTCCGGCCCGCCGTCCTCGCCCGGCATCCGCGCCTCGGCCACGGCCAGTCGGCGGCGGCACCCCGCGGGGTCCGGCAGGGACAGCCGGCGGGCGGCCGCCACCAGCGCCGGAGCGCTCCCGTCCACCTCGTCGGGCATGTGCGCGAAGACGCGCGCGGGGGAGCCGGAACCGGGGCCGGTCACCAGATCCCCCACCATCAGGTGCCGTACGGCCTGGCGGGCGGCGTAGTCCCAGTCGCCCGCCGCCGCGGCGTGGTCCAGGGCGGCGCCGACCCGGCCGGAGGACGAGAACCAGTGCGCGGCGCGGCGGTGCAGGCGTCGTTCGGCACCGGGCAGCTCACTGCGCAGGTGCGCGCGGAGCACCTCGGCGAACAAGGGGTGGAAGCGGAACCACCGCGTATCGGCGATCGGATCGACGAAGGCGTGCGCCCGCACGAGGTGGTTCAGGACGCCTTCGGCGTCGTCGCCACCGGTCAGCGCGTCGGCGAGGTCCGGATGCACCCGGTCGAGCACACTGGCCCGCAGCAGCAGCTCCCGCGTCGCCGGCGGCTGGGCGTCGAGCACCTCGGCGAGCAGATAGTCGGCCACGGCGTGCTCGGACGCGGTGAACGACCGGGCGAAGGCGACCGGGTCGTCCGATCCGGCCATCGCCAGCGCGCAGAGCCGCAGCCCCGCCGCCCAGCCCTCGGTGCGGTCGAGCAGCGCGTCCACCACCTCACCGCCCAGCCCGTACTCGTCCAGCAGCGCCGTCGCCTCGCGCCGGTCGAACGCCAGGTCCGCGCCCCGGATCTCCGCCACGCGGCCCTCCGCGCGGTAGCGGTGCAGGGGCAGCGGCGGGTCTTCCCGGCTGATCAGGACCACGCGCAGGTTCGGCCCGGCGTGCTCCAGGAGGAAGCGCAGGTCGGCGGGGACCTGTCGGCCGGGGAGCTTGTCGAAGCCGTCGAGGACCAGGACCACCGGCGTGGTCAGCCGCTCGACGGCCGCGGCGAGCCGGACCAGCAGTGAGTGCCCCACGCTGTCCGCGCACGCCGGCGTACCGAGGCCGCGCCCGAGGTCGACGTCCCCGCGCCGGAAGGCCTCCAGGACGTACGACCAGAAGATGCCGGGCGCGTCGTCGGCGTCCACGGTCACCCACAGCAGCGGGCCCGGCGGGGCCTGCGAGCGGGCCCATGCGGCGGCCAGCGACGTCTTCCCGACGCCCGCGGCACCGGTGATCACGGTCAGCCCGCCACGGGCCCCCTCGGTGAGCCGGTCCAGCAGCCGCCGGCGGTGTACGAGGCCGGAGGCGTGGACCGGTACGGTGAGCTTCGCCGCGAGGAGCGGATCGCCCGACGGATCGAGTTGCGAAGCGGTCATGGGCCACTCCGGATGTGCGTGCCGCCACCCGGACGGCCGGGCGGCCTGCTCCTCCATGGTCGGGTCACCGGCCGGTGATCGCCACGCGACACCGTCCCGGTATATCGACACATCGACATACCGTAGGGGTTCTCGGTGCTACTGGAATTCTATTAATCCCAACGGGTGGCGCGAATTCAGATTGTCGGCGGCTGAGCACAAGAATGACGAGCCCCCGCTCGTTGGAGGCGCCTTGTCCCGCTCAGCCCCGTCCGCGTCGAACATGACCACCCTCGGCTGCGCCCTGTTCGCGACCCGCTGGCTCCAAGCACCTCTCTATTTCGGCCTGGTGGCCGCGCAGGGGGTGTACGTCTACAAGTTCTTCAACGAGCTGTGGCACCTCATCCACCATGTCATCAGCGGGCACGCCGACGAGACGCACGTCATGCTCGCCGTCCTCAAGCTCGTCGATGTCGTGATGATCGCCAATCTGCTGATCATGGTGATCGTCGGGGGGTACGAGACCTTCGTCTCCCGGATCGGGCTGCAGGGCCACCGCGACCAGCCCGAGTGGCTGTCGCACGTCAATTCCAACGTGCTGAAGGTGAAGCTGGCCACCGCCATCGTCGGCATCTCGTCGGTGCACCTGCTGCAGATGTTCGTCGACGTGCACCACACGCCCCGGCACGACCTGCTCTGGGGCACCGTCATCCACATGGCGTTCATCGCCTCCGCCGCGATCCTCGCGTACATGTCGGGGCCGATGGCCGCCCACGAGAGCAAGGTGCACCCCGCTGCCAAGGAGGCGGAGGCGGATCCGCTGCCGCGCCAGCGGGACCGCGGGGAGCCCGTGTCCGAGGAGCGAATCGTGGCCGCCGGTTTTCCCGCCCGGAAGACGCTGGAGACGTTCGACGAGGGTCATCTGCGGGCCCCGGAACCTCAGGTGATCGCCCGCCTGGGAAAGGTCGACTTCGTCGCGCGCAAGGAGAACGTCGTGTTCCTCGGGGGGCCCGGAACCGGCAAGACCCACCTGGCCGTCGCGCTCGGCGTGCGGGCCTGCCAGGAAGGGCACCGGGTGCTGTTCGGCACCGCCGCCGAGTGGGCCGCCCGGCTCGCGGACGCCGGGGCGGACCTCGGCGGGGAGCTGGCCCGGCTGGACGCGTACCAGCTGCTGATCGTCGACGAAGTCGGGTACGTGCCCTTCGACGCCGAGACGGCGCACCGCTTCTTCCGGCTCGTCTCGCACCGCTACGAGCGGGCCTCGATGATCGTCACCAGCAACCGGCCCTTCGGCCGCTGGGACGAGGTGTTCGGGGACGCCGCCCTCGCCTCGGCCACCGCCGACAGGCTCGCCCACCACGCGGAGGTCATCACCCTCGACGGCGACAGCTACCGCACCCGCCGCCTCGACGGCGCCGCCGTCGCCGGGTGGAGCGGCTCTTCCTTCTGACGCCCCGGCTCACTGACGTAGAAAGGGCCCCGGACGCGAGTCCGGGGCCCTTTTCCGTGCGCGGTCACTCGATGACGAGCTCCACCGGGATGTTGCCGGCGGTCGCCTTGGAGTACGGGCAGTACGCGTGGGTCTTCTCCAGCAGGTCACGGCCCGCCTCGCCCTGGAGGTGGTCCGGGAGCTCGACGCGCATCACGACCGCGAGGCCGAACCCGCCGTCCGCCGCGTCCTTGCCGATGCTGACCTCGGCGGTGACCGAGGCGTCCTTGACGTCGATCTTCTCCTGGCGGCCTATCGCGCCCATCGCGCTGGCGAAGCACGCGGCGTAACCGGCGGCGAAGAGCTGCTCCGGGTTGGTGCCCTGGCCGTTGCCGCCCAGCGCCTTGGGGAAGCCGAGCGGGAGGTCGATCTGGCCGTCGGAGCTCACGGCGCGGCCTTCACGGCCGTTGGCGGTGGCGACAGCGGTGTACAGGGCGTCCATGGGGTTCCTGTCCTCTCGGTGTGCGGAACGATGATTCATTTGTAGTGCACCATTCAGTTGGACACAACTAAATGGCGTGTGAGCTCCGTCGCGTTACCCTGGAGCCATGGACACGCTCGACACGGTGCGGGACGACGACTTCCTCCGCCTCGACCATCAGATCTGCTTCTCGCTGCACGCGGCCACGCGCGCGTTCAACAGCGTGTACCGCACCGCGCTCAAGGACCTCGGCCTCACCTACCCGCAGTACCTGGTGATGCTGGTGCTCTGGGAGCACGGCGAGCTGCCCGTCAAGCGGATCGGGGAGTACCTGCGGCTCGACTCGGGCACGCTGTCACCGCTGCTGAAGCGGCTGGAGGCGGCCGGGTACGTCGAGCGGCGCCGCAGCCCCGACGACGAGCGCTCCGTCACGGTCCGGCCCACCCCCGCCGGCGGCGAACTGCGGGAACGGGCCCTCGGTGTACCCCGCCACATCGCGACGGCGACCGGCATGTCCCTGGACGAGGTCCGGGAACTGCGCGCCCGCCTCAACAGGCTGACGGCCGCGCTCGACCTGGCCGAGGCCGAGGCGGGCGCGTGCGTCACGGGCCCCGGCCTCTAGGCCGCGCAGTCCCTCTGCCCGGCGGCGCCCGGTATGCACGGCTCCGGACGCAGGCGGCCCCGCCCGTACCTCACCAGCGGACGGCGGTGAAGTCGATCGGCCGCGGCCTCATCAGCAGCGTGCGGTCCGCCAGGTCCGCGAGGCGCCGCGCCATCTCCCCGGCGGGCAGCCTGCGCCGGTCGCCGTGTCCGGGGAGGATCCACTCGAAGCGGAACAGCCCGGCCGTCCGGGCCAGGGACGCGGCCAGCTCCTCGATGGAGTACCAGGTGACGCTCTCGGCCACTTCCAGGTCGCCGGTGGTGCGCGACCAGTAGACGCTGTCGCCGCTGAAGCAGTACCGGTCGTCCGCGACGTAGAGAACGCTGCCCTCGGTGTGTCCGGGCAGGGGGTACGCGCTCACGCCTTCACCGATCACGACGGGGTCGAGCCCCCGGATGATCCGGTCGGCGTCCGGCGCGGCGTCCAGGTCGCCCTCGTGAACCCACAGCCGGGCCCCGAAGCAGTCGGCGTAGCGCCGCCCGTACGCCGCGTGGTCCCGGTGGGTGAGCAGCACATCGGTGACGGGGCCCCGCTCGGCGTACCGCTCGGCCAGTGCGCGGCTCCAGCGCGGGGTGTCGATCATCATCGCGGTGCCCGCGGCGGTCACCGCCCACGGCGACGTCCTCGGGTTCTACGCACTGCTCCTCCCGGACGCCGAACTCGACCTCGCCTTCGTCGCCGACGAGGCCCAAGGCCTGGGCGTGGGACGCCTGTTGATGCAGCACATGCTGGACCGGGCCCGCGCGGCCGGGCTCCTCCATGTGCGGGTCGTGTCCCATCCGCCCGCGGAGGCCTTCTACCGGCGCATGGGCGCCCGCCGCGTCGGCACCGCCCCGCCCGCCCCGCCCCGGATCACCTGGGAGCGGCCCGAGCTGCGGTTCGAACTGACCTGACGCGCACCCGAAGGTCCCACCGGGCACCCGGCCCGACGGACTCGCCCGGGCCGAGCTCACTCGACGGCCCCCACGACCCCCCTGACCACACCGAGCTCCCTCAGATCCTGCGGGCGCAGCCGCAGTTGTTCGGCCGTCTCCGGCGCCCGCTCCGGCGGCCGTTTGAGGATCGCCGCCGCGAGCTCCGGGGCGATCACCGAGAAGTAGCTGTCCGGAGTCGCCCACGTGTGGCCGGGCGCGGCGAGAGCCAGCGCCCCGCCCGAACCGCCCTCGCCGATCAGCAGCGTCGTCACGGGCACCCGTGCGCCGGCCACGGCCGCGAACGCGTCGGCGATCGCGGCACCCGCGCCGGCCCGTTCCGCGTCGGCGTCGTTCGCCGCGCCCGGGGTGTCCACGAGCGTCAGCACCGGTATGCCCAGCCGGTCGGCCAGCCGGATCACCCGCGCCGCAGTCCGGTAACCGGCGGGCCGTGTCGCGGTGCCGCACTGCGCGACGTACGCGACCGGCCGCCCGTCGCGCATCCCCACACCGCACAGCAGCCCCGGGTCCGTACCGCCGCAGCGGTCGCCCGCGAGCGGCAGCCGGGCGGCGAAGTACGCGTCGAGGTATGCCTCGGCCCGGGGCCGCGCGGCATCCCGGGCCCGGCGCACCGCGTCCCAGCCGCTCCCCGGCAGCCCCGTACCGGACAGCGCGTCCGGCACCGGCGCGGGCCCCGTCCAGGGGCTGTCCAGCGCGGTCACCCAGAACGCGAGGGTGTCGCGCAGCTCCTCCGGGCGGACGACGGCGTCGATGTGCCCCGACGCCAGCTGCCCCTCCGCGCTGTACGCCGCCGGATCCGCGTCCGCCGGCCGCACGCGCGACCCCGCGAACCCGATCTGCGCGCCGGGCAGCGCCAGGATCACATCGGCGCCCGCCCCGAGCGTGGCCCAGCCGCCGCCCGTGGTGGGGTCGCGCAACACGGCGATGTGCGGAACGCCCGCGTCGCGCGACAGCACCGACTCGCGGGCCACCCGCTGCAGTTGGGTGAGGGCGAGCATGCCCTCCTGCATACGGCTGCCGCCCGTCGCCACCAGAGAGACCAGCGGGCAGCGCCGCTCGCGCGCCAGCCGGTGGGCCGCCTCCAGCCGGTCGCCGGTGTGCTCGCCCAGCGACCCGCCCAGGAAGCCGAACTCGAAAGCGAGCACCACGCACGGCCGGTCCGCGACGGACGCCGTCCCGTACACGACCGACTCCTCCTCGCCGGTGCGCTCCACCGCGCGGGCGCGCGCCGCGCCGTAGCCGTGCCAGGCGAGCGGCCCGTCGGGCGCCGTGGGCCGGGCCGGCGGCGGCCGGTGCGCGGTGAAGTCGTCGGTGAGAAGCGCTATGGCCTCACGGGCGGTCAGCCGCCCGGGCCCGGCGTGCCGCTCAGCCATGAAGCGCCCGCTTCATGATCTTGCCCAGGTCGTTGCGGGGCAGCACGTCCAGATAACGCACCGTGCGAGGGCGCTTGTGCGGGGCCAGTTGAGCCGCCACATGGTCCGCCAGCTCGCTCTCGGCCGGCGGACTCGCCGGGTCGGCCGGAACGATCCACGCCACGATCCGCTCACCCAGATCGGCGTCCGGCTCGCCGGTCACCGCCGCCTCCCGCACGCCCGGATGGTCCAGCAGCGCGTTCTCGATCTCCCCGGCACCGATCTTGTAGCCGCCGCTCTTGATCAGGTCGGTGGCCTTGCGGCCCACGATCCGCACCGAACCGTCCGCGTCCCGCACCGCCATGTCGCCGGTGCGGAACCAGTCCCCGTCGAAGGCGGCGGCCGTCGCGTCCGGCCGGTTCAGGTATTCCGTGAACAGGTTCGGACCCTGCACCTGGATCTCGCCGACCGTCTCCCCGTCGTACGCCGTGATCTCCGACCCGTCCTCCTCGACCAGCCGCAGCCGGACACCGCGCAGCGGGACGCCGACCGAGCCGGGCCGCGGCTCCCCGTCAGCCACCCGCACGCTGGTGTTCATCAGGGTCTCGGTCATGCCGTACCGCTCGATCACCCGCCGCCCGGTCGCGGCCGTGATGCGCACATGGTCGTGGACGGGCAGCGCCGCCGACCCGGACACCAGCAGGCGCGCGCCGGCCAGGGCCTTCACCAACTCCGGTTCCGAGGGCAGCGATTCGGCGAGACGGTGGTACATCGTCGGCACGCCGAACAGCATCGTGCCGCCCGCGGCGAGCTCCGTGGCCACCCCGTCGGTCGTGAACCTGCCCAGGTGCCGCACGGAGCCGCCCCGGCGCAGCGGGCCGAGGACGCCCAGGATCAGCCCGTGCACGTGGAACAGCGGCAGGGCGTGCACCAGGACGTCCCGGTCCGTCCAGGCCCAGGCCTCCTGCAGGGCGTCCAGCGTCGACGCGATCGCCCGGCGGGGAAGGACGGCGCCCTTGGGCGGGCCGGTCGTGCCCGAGGTGTAGACGATCAGCGCGGGCGCCTCGGGGTCCCCCGGTTCCTCGGGCAGCGCGGGACCCGGCCGCGCGCTGTCCGTCCACGCGTCCACGACGACGTCGAGGCGGGGCACACCGCTCAGCGCGGCGGGCAGTTCGTCGTCCGGCGCGGCCAGCACCAGCGAGGGCGCGCTGTCGGTGACGATGTGCGTCAGTTCGCGCTCCCCGGTCTTCGGGTTGAGCGGTACGGCCGGGACCCCGGCGAACAGCGCGGCGACCACCGCGACCGCCGTCTCCGGAGCGGGCGTGGCCCACACCGCGACACGACCCGCTCCGCCGAGCCTCGCCGCCAACCCGCCCACGGCCAGTGCCATTTGCCGGTACGTCAGCTCCAGTGATCCGAAACGCAGTGCGGGCCGGTCCGATCCGGCGGCCAGGGCCGGGAAGAGCGCACTCACTCGTCGTCCTCCTTGGGTGGCTTGCTGATGCCACATTGTCCACCCCGGGAGGGCACCCCGGCCGGGCGGCCGGCGGGATGTGCCACCGGTCAGGCCGTGGGATCACCAACGACGGCACGAAGCCGCGCGGGCCGCCCGCCTCGCTGACGACGCCCTTCGAGGACGGCCGGCGGCCCGTGCGGCGGTGAGATCACTCCGCTTCGGCGAGCGAGTTCAGCGAGAGGGGCTGGATACGCCCCTCCAGCATCGCGCCGAGTCCCAGTACGGCGCAGATGTCGGGCCGTTCCGCGATGTGCACCGGCATGCCCGTCGCGTCGCGCAGCATCTGGTCCAGCCCGGGCAGCAGCGCGCTCCCGCCGACCATCATGATGCCGCGGTCGACGAGGTCGGCGACCAGATCGGGCGGGCAGTCCCGCAGCACCTTGCCGATGCCGTCGAGCACGGCGGTCAGCGGGGTGTGGATCGCCTGGCGCACCGCGGCCGTGTCGACCTGCACCGAGCGGGCGAGGCCCGTCGCCACGTCCCGGCCGTGGATCTCGGTCGAGGCCGGCCCGTGCGGGGTCAGCCCGTTGCCGTGCAGGGCCAACTGGAGCGGGCGCACCGCCTGACTCGGCAGCATCAGCTCGTGCTGGTGGCGCAGGTACTGGATGACCGCGTGGTCGATGGCGTTGCCACCCACCGGGATGCGCTCCGCGGTGACGATCGCGCCGAGCGAGAGCACGGCGACCTGGGTCGTCGCCGCCCCGCACACAATGATCATGGTGGCGGTGGGCTGTTCCACCGGCAGACCGCAGCCGACGGCGGCGGCGATGAGCGTGTCGACCAGCTCCACGCGACGCGCGCCGAGCCCGACCATCGTCTCGATGGCCGCCCGCTGCGCCAGCGGGTCGCTTCCGTGCGGCGTGCAGACGGCCGCGCGCAGCATCGGCTTGCGGCGCAGCTGGCGGCGGAGCTTCTCACCCAACAGGTGCCGCAGCATCCGCTGAGCCATCTCGATGTCCACGACGGTGCCGCCCGACACGGGACGCGCGACACGGATGTAGTCCGGCGTCCGCCCCGTCATCTTCTCCGCGAACTCGCCGACGGCGATCAGTGAGCCGGTACGGGTGTTGACGGCGGCGACGCTCGGCTCGTCGACGACGAGGCCGACTCCCTTGACGAACACCCGGGTCCGGGCGGCCCCCAGGTCGACGGCGACGTGGCAGCGGCGCAACTGCTCAAGACTGACGGTCACGGCGGATCCTCCCAGAGCGGTTCGTCTTCGCATCGTGCGATCGCCCGGTGCCCGGCGCGCGCTGGGCTGAGCCGGTCGGGGGGACCGCTCACCCGGCGGGGTGGTGGGTTGTTCATCCGGCGGGGTGGCGGGGGCCGTTCATCCGCTCGGGCGGTGGGGGTGGTCGTTCGCTCGGGCGGGCGGGGGGCGTTGATCCGTCCGGGGCGGCGGGTTGATCATCCGGCGGGCGGGTGGGGGTGGTCGTTCGCTCGGGCGGTACGGGTCGTTCATCCGCCCGGACGGCGCGCCGTTCATCCGCTCCGGCGGCGGACGGTGTTCATCCGCCTGGGCCGCGTGCGTCGTTCATCCACCGGGGCGGTCCAGGTGGACCAGACGCTGGAGCAGGCCCCAGGTGAACTCGGCGACGCACTCCGTCCCTTCCGGCGTCGTGAACGCCAGGCGCCACCGGGTCGGCGCGTCGCCCTCCATCGGCCTGGCCGGCGCGAAGGCCCGCGACACCTCGTCCACGGTGCAGCTCCAGGGGCGCAGATCCGCCGCCGTACGCAGCTCGGGGACGGGCGCGCCCGGCGCCCTGACGAGCCACTCGTTCCACACCGCGCCGCCCGGAGCCGCCAGCACCTCGAACCGGAGGTCCGGCCACAGCGGCACCCGCCACAGCAACGCGTCGCACTCCAGGTCCCCGATCCTGCGACGGGTGCGGGACTCCGGCTCGCCCAGTACCGACCGGTAGCGCGAGAGCGCCCCACGGCCCCTCGGCGAGCGCACCATGGCCTGCCAGCGGCGGTTCGCCTCCCTCATGTCGGACAGGGAAACGCCCAGCTCACGCCGTGCGTCCTCGACAAGGTCCGGCTGGTGGTCCGCCATCCGGCGCAACAGGACCAGTTGGAAGTCGAGCGGCCCGAAGGGCGAGGCGGGCGTCGTGGAACTCATGCGGACATCCTGCCCGTTCCGGCTCAATCGAGCAGCCACGCCGAGGGAAAGCCCTTTCCACACAGGATCCTCACAACCTCACCTATCTCTGTTGTCCCGCCGCCGCATACTCTGCGGGCGCCATGGACTACTGCCACCAGTGTCAGCGGCACCTCAACGGAGCTCTGGCCTGCGCCGGGTGCGGTACCCCGATCGAGGAGCTGCGGCACCAAGCCCCCCAGGAATCCGCGGCGGACCACCACGTCTACGAGCTGGAACGGGACGAGGACGAGCCGCCCGCGGTGCACCGACGTGCCCGCACCGCTCGGCCTGCCCGCCCGCAGCCGGCGCGGCGCGCCCGCAAGGCCGGGGTCCGCCGGGCCCGCCGGCGCCGCGGGCGCAAGGTGCTGATCGGCGTGCTGGGGCTCGTCCTGGCGGCCGGGGCGCTGAGCCTGGCCGAACTCGCCATCGAGGACCCCGACGAGGGTCGCGAGGCGACGGCCGTTCGGGTGGAGGACCCGGTCACGGCCGAACCGGCGCCCGACCAGCCGTCGAGCGACGCGGAGCAGCCGGACGGATCGGCCGGACCGGACGAGCCCAGCCCGGTGGACGAACCCGTCTCGGTGGAGTCACCGCCGCCCGGCCCGACCGAGGACGGCGACGGCGAGGGCCGCGGCGGTGAGGCCGCCGGAGGGGGCGACGGCGAGTTGACGGGATCCGGCGGCGGTGCGCCGGCCCGCTCGGGCGTACCCGGTGGCGAGCGGCCGTCGTCCTCGTCCGACCCCGGTCCGCCCGGAACCGACGGGCCCGGCAAGGGCGACCCGGGTGCCGGAGGCTCGGACGGCGACCCCGCGGACCCGCCGGCCGGCGACCAACCACCGCCCCCGCCTGCCGCCCCCAGCCCGACGCCTTCGGAGCCGGCCGAGGAGTGCGACTACTTCCTCTGGTGGTGCATCTAGCTCCGCGAGCGCGCGGGTGCGACCTCCGGTGGGTGGGCCTGCTCCGTTCCGGGTGCCGGGTGCGGTGCCTGCCCGGTGGGTGGGGCCGCCCGTTCCCGGGTGCGGCCTGTGTGCCTGCCGGGGGTGGGGGGTGTGGCCCCTCCGGGCTCGACTCTCCCCCAGAGGGGGCACCCCCACGGGGCCGACGGTCTGGGGTTACTTGGTGAGGGAGCCGTTTCCCGGCCGCCATCCCCTGCGGGGACGACCCTGCACGTCCCCACCCCTGCGTCGACTGCCGCCCGCGGCTCGTGTCTGGTTGTGGCCCGTCGCTCCGGTTGCCGACTGGGTGCGGTCCGGTGCTCCGGTCCGGTTGTGGGCCACTCGGGTGGTCGGCGGGCCGCCGAGTCCACCCCGTTGTGGGCAGTCGTTCCGCTGGAACGACGGGGTCCCCCTGCTCGCGTGAAGCTGGGAGCTCGGGGGAGGGTGGGCGCGGCGGGACCGCGGTCCGCGGACGAACGGGGGGCCGGGGCGGAGCCCGGGTCAGCCCAGGACGCGGCGCAGGAGATCCCGCAGCACCGCCCGCTCCTCCTCCGACAGCCCCGCCAGCGGCTCCCGCGCGAAGTCCAGCGATTCCCGCAAGTGCCGTGCCGTCCTGCGTCCCTCTTCCGTCGGGGCCGCCAGCTTGACGCGGCGGTCCGCCGGGTCCGGGCGGCGCTCCACGAGCCCGCGTGCCTCCAGGCGGTCCACGATTCCCGTCACGTTCGACGGCTCGCAGCGCAGCGACTGCGCGATCCGCCGCATCGGCATGGGGTCCAGCGCGAGCAGGCTCAGAACGCGCGCCTGCGCGCCGGTCAGCGCGTGCTGCGCCGCGGCCTCCTCGTACTCCTCGTGGTAGCGGGCCACGATCGTGCCGATGAGCTCCACCACTTCGAGGGTCAGCGGGTCTGTGCGTCTGGGCATGGAACGAGGATAGCCGTTTGGTTGACAACCTGAAATATTGAGGGGCATGGTTGTTTCAGGTAGTGAAGCTTTTGGAGGCACCACAATGTCTGCTCTTCCCGCGTCCGGCCGTGAATGGCACCTCGTCGCCCGTCCCCACGGCTGGCCGAAGCCCGAGGACTTCGCACTCCGTGAGGCCCCGGTCACCGCGCCGGGCGAGGGGCGTGTCCTCGTCCGCAACCTGCACTTCTCGGTCGACCCCTACATGCGGGGCCGGATGAACGACGTGAAGTCGTACGTGCCTCCCTTCAAGCTGGACCACCCGATGGAGGGCGGCGCGGTGGGCGAGGTGATCGCCTCCGAGGCGGAGGGCTTCGCGGTGGGCGACCATGTGCTGCACGGGCTGGGCTGGCGCGAGTACGCCGAGGTCGGCGCCAGGCACGCGGTGAAGGTGGATGCCTCCGTGGCGCCCCTCTCCGCCTACCTGGGTGTGCTGGGCATGACCGGGCTGACCGCGTACGCGGGCCTCTTCGACGTCGCCTCCTTCAAGGAGGGTGACGTGGTCTTCGTGTCCGGCGCCGCGGGCGCCGTCGGCAGCCAGGTCGGCCAGATGGCCCGGCTCAAGGGCGCCTCCCGGGTCATCGGCTCGGCCGGCTCGGACGAGAAGGTCAAGCTGCTGGTCGAGGAGTACGGCTTCGACGCGGCCTTCAACTACAAGAGCGGCCCGGTCGCCCGGCAGCTGAGGGAGGCGGCGCCCGACGGCATCGACGTGTACTTCGACAACGTC
Source organism: Streptomyces sp. STAM6 (assembly GCF_054963715.1). Lineage (NCBI taxonomy): Bacteria > Bacillati > Actinomycetota > Actinomycetes > Kitasatosporales > Streptomycetaceae > Streptomyces > Streptomyces sp. STAM6. Next base: position 383,278 of record NZ_JBUEFZ010000004.1, read on the forward strand.
GGCGGCGACCACCTGGAGGCCGCGATCTCGTCGTTCAACGTCGGTGGCCGCGCCACCATCTGCGGCATGATCGCCCAGTACAACGACACCGAGCCGGCGCCCGGTCCGCGCAACCTCGCGCTGATCATCGGCAAGCGGCTGCGCCTGCAGGGCATGCTGGTGAACGACCACGCCGCCCTTCAGCCGCGGTTCGTCAGGGAAGTGGCGGGCTGGCTGGCCGCAGGGGAGCTGAAGTACAACGAGACCGTGGTCGAGGGCATGGAGAACGGCGTCGACGCCTTCCTCGGTCTGCTCCGGGGCGACAACACCGGGAAGATGATCGTTTCGCTCACCCGTTAGGCTCACCTCCAGGCCGTCGCGATCGTGGGCGCGAGTCGCGGCGCATCACAGGAGGAAACCTCTTCATGTCGATCCAGCAGTCCGACGTCCTGTACACCGCCGTCGCCACGGCCGAGAACGGCCGGGACGGCCGCGTCGCCACCGACGACGGCAAGCTCGACGTCGTCGTCAACCCGCCCAAGGAGATGGGCGGCTCCGGCGAGGGCACCAACCCCGAGCAGCTGTTCGCCGCCGGGTACAGCGCCTGCTTCCAGGGCGCGCTCGGCGTGGTCGCCCGCCAGGAGGGCGCCGACATCTCCGGCTCGACGGTCACCGCCGAGGTCGGCATCGGCAAGAACGCCGAGGGCTTCGGCATCATCGTCCGCATCTCCGCGAAGATCCCGAACGTGAGCGCCGCCACGGCCCGGGAGCTCGTCGAGAAGGCCCACCAGGTGTGCCCGTACTCCAAGGCCACCCGCGGCAACATCACGGTCGAACTGGCCGTCTGAGCGGACGAGGGCCGCACCCCGCGCGGGGTGCGGCCCTCTGCTCACTTCAGCAGCGCCCGGCCCACCTGGGCGAACAGTCCCTTCGGATGGTCGCGGAAGAGCGGCTGCGTGCCGAAGAGGACCACGGACGCGCCGCCGGCGGTGCCGCTGACGACGGACGGCTTGCCTGCCGCGTCCGAGGGGCCGCCCTTTCCGTCGTCGCCCGGACGCCAGTGGCCCGACGCGAGCGGGCCGCCGGCGGCGTACTTCTGGTCGACCCGGACTCCGGCGCCGAGGCCGGTGAACCACAGCGGCGCGTAGACGAAGGTGTGCGGCGGGGCGCCGCCCGTGACCGCACCACCCGCGTTGGTCACCCGCACCACACCGTTCGCGTCGCCGTTGCCCGCGACGGGCTTCGCCGGAAGCAGGCCCGCCGCCGTGTTGAACGCGGCCCCCTCCGCCCCGACGCCGACCACATCGACGCCGCTCGCGTGGAAGGCCTTCTTCGCGGCCGGTGTCAGGTCGCCGTAGTCCAGTCCGGCCGATACATAGAGCACGTCCGCCCGGGCCCAGTCGAAGCCCCCGTTGAGCACGGCCGTCGACACGGGCAGCACCTCGAAGCCCATCTCGCGCAGCGCGAACCGCTCACCGGCGGTCAGCGCCGCCGCCACCCGCGTACGGTGCAGCGGCGCGACGCCCCGCTCCCGGGTCGCCTCGAACCGCACCCCGAGCCGGTCGGCGAGCACTCCGGCCACACCCCGCACCGTGCCGGGCACCAGTGCCGAGCCGTCGGCGCTCCTGCGCACCCCGATGCCCTGCGCGAGCAGGGCGTTGACCGCCGCGATGTCCTTGGGGTCCCGCAGCCGCAGCTTCAGATCGCCCCGCGGGGCGACCCCGCCGGCCGGCGCCGCCGCGGTGACCTGCCGGCCCGGGGCGTGCAGCGGGCCGGTGCCGACCTTCTCGACGGTGGCGCCCCAGAGAAGACCGAGACTCCAGCCCGAGATGTCGTACATGGTCGATACATCCGCGCTGATGTCGCGGCCCTCCGCCAGGATGGCGTTGGCGAGCCCCCGCTTGGGCTGGCGCATGTCGACGACGTACGAACCGGCCGGGTAGGTCCGCCCCGCCGCCCGGAAGGACGTGCTCGCCCGGCGGACCCGGACGTCATTGGCGACCAGGTGGTCCACCAGCCGGGCCGCCGCCGTCGCGGAACGCTGGCTCCGGCCCGCCGGGATCACGTACGCGCGCGGGAAGGTCGTGGTGTACACGTCCTCCGGCCCGATACCCGGCACGCCCGGCACGGTCTTCTCCGACACCGGCCGCTGGGCCTCGCCGGCCGCACCCCGCCGAAACGTTTCGATCTGGTCGGCGATCAGGGAGGCGCGGTGCCTGCGGGTGTGGTCGAGGGTCGCGCGCATGGCGGCTCCCGCGATGTCCGTGTTGACGGCGGCGCGCCGGCGCAGCTCGGCGACCGGCAGCGAGTCGTACTCCGAGTTGTTCACGGCCATCGGGAACTCGACGGTGTGCGCGGCGACCGCCCCCTGGAACGGCATGTACTGCGGGGTGAAGATCGGCGGCCAGTCGTCCCAGCCCTCCTGCTCGTCCCGGAAGGGGATGACGGCCGGCTCGACGCCGTCCTTCCCGGGGGTGTAGCCGAGGCTGTTGACGGCCTTCTCCATGCCGAGCGCGTTCGCGTAGGCGTTCTTCAGGAAGAGGTCGTACTCGTAGTTCTCGCCGTGCGGCGGGGTCGTCGGCTCGATCAGCGTGCCGTTGACGTACCCGTGCAGGTCCAGCATCACGGCCGGCTGCTTGTCGATGGCGATCCGGCGGATCGCGAGGGCCTCGGGCTGCGAACCCGTGATGAAGTCCCGGTTGAGGTCGAAGCCGTTGCCGTTGGCGCGGGTGCCCGCGATGCGCCCGTCCGGGTTGGCCGTGACGTTGAGGTACACGCGGGTGGTGCGCAGCAGCTCGGCGGTCGCCCGGTCCTTCGCCGTCGCCAGCCGCTCGATGAGCCTCAGGGCGGCGTCGGTGCCTTCCCACTCGTTGCCGTGGATGTTGTTGTTGATGAAGACGGGGGTCTTGTACGCGGCCTTGACGCGGCGGTCCTTGGCGGCGGCAGCGGGCGCGTTCTCGATGAGCTCGCGCATCCGTTCCTGCTCGCGGGCCTGTCCGGCGCTCTCCGGCGCGGTGACGGTGACGAGGTACAGCTCGTGCCCGGCGGCCGAGTGGCCGGCGACCTCGACGCTCACCCGGTCGCCGAGCCGCTGCAGCTCGTTCAGTTGGGGCGCCAGCCCGTGGTAGGGGGTGAGCCCCAGCTTGATGGACTTGTCGGCCGGGTCGGCGGGCGGGACGTCGAGGACGGTACGGCGCGGGTAGCCGGTGTCCTTGTCGAGCTCCACGGCCGGAGCGGTCCGCGCGGCGGGCAGGGGGAAGCGCGCTTGTTCCTCGCCCCGTTCCCGCACCGGGCGGGGCTCGTCGTGGCCGGGGGCGGCCGCGGCGGGGAGCGGCGGCAGGAGCAGAACGGCACCGGTGACGGCGGTCGTGATCAGTAATGGTCTGGGTATCGCCATGCGTATGGACCTCCGAAGGTGATCAGCAATGATCAGTAGGCAGGGTCTACCGTGTTCGCGGGACGGGAACAAGAGGCCGATACAGTGACCCCATGCGTGATCTCGGGGTGGGCTTCGGCTATCTGATGAAGGGCCAGCGGTGGGTCGGCCGGCACGGCCGGTGGTTCGGTTTCGGGCTGCTGCCCGGCCTGGTCGCCCTGGTGCTCTACGGCGGCGCGCTGGTCGGTCTGGCGTTCGGCGCCGACGACCTGACCGCGTGGGCCACGCCTTTCGCGGACGACTGGTCCTCGCCCTGGCAGGGTCTCTTCCGCGGCTTCCTGACCGCTCTGGTCTTCGTCTTCGGCCTGTTCCTCGCCGTGATCACCTTCACGGCGGTGACGCTGCTGGTCGGCCAGCCCTTCTACGAGTCGCTCTCCGAGGAGGTCGACCGCACCGAGGGCGGCGACGTCCCCGAGTCGGGGCTGCCGCTCTGGCGCGAGCTGTTGATCTCCGCCCGGGACAGCCTGTGGGTGCTGCTTCGCGTCGCGTTCTACGGGGTGCTCCTCTTCGCGTGCGGCTTCATCCCGGTCGTCGGCCAGACGCTCGTCCCCGCGATCGGCTTCTGCGTCTCCGGGTTCTTCCTCGCCCAGGAGCTCACCTCGGTGGCGCTCCAGCGGCGCGGCATCGAACTGAAGGAGCGCCTGGCGCTGCTGCGCGGCCGCCGCATGATGACCCTGGGCTTCGGCGTGCCGCTGACCCTGGCCTTCCTGGTGCCGTTCCTCGCGGTCTTCCTGATGCCGGGCGCGGTGGCGGGCGCGACGCTGATGGCCCGCGATCTTGTGGGGCAGCCGGAGCCGCGGCAGCCGCAGTATCCACCGACGGCCCCGGCCCCGTCGGTGTACTCCATGGACAAGCAGGGGCGGCCGGGCGCACCAGGGATCTGATCGCCGCGCCCGCCCCGTCCCAGGTGCCCCAGCGGGAAGATCCCGCTGGGGCATCCGGCGTACCGCAGCCCACTTTCGTCACCCCATGGGAGCGTGTGCGGGGTCGCGGTCCCAGGAAGGTCCGTTGACCTGCACGGCGATGGCGCCGTCCGGTACCGGCCTCTCATTTTCCGGCGTCCGGGCATAGGCGCGGACAACGTGCCCCGTCGGGGCCGTATCCACGTCGAGCAGGGCACAGTTGCCGTCCAGGACGATGCGCACGGTGTTCGTGTTCTCCGTCACGTCGTCGGCGAACGGAGTCTGCCGCGCACTGGTCGCGGCGGCTTCGCCCCACTGTGAGGCCAGGTGCCGCCAGCGGTCGGCGGCCGAGTGGACCTCTCCCGGCAGCGCCGACCACCAGCCGGCCGCGGCACGGGCCACGTGAGCAGCGGCTCGGGCGTCGGACAGCAGGAGGGCCTCGGATTCCCGCGTTTCGGGCTCGGAGCGGTGGAGCAGCGGAGGTCCGCCGATCAGCGCGGTGACCTGGTGCGGGTCTCCCGTGCCCAGGCCTCCGTCGGTGATGACGACCTGGCTCACGATGCTTGCGGGGCGGTCGTTGAACCTCAGTCTTCGCGTAGGGCCCGATGCCGTGGCGGCGGCGATGCGCACCAACTGGGCACGACCGCCCCCTTTCAGCCCGGGCGAATCCTCGTCCTCGACGCCCCACAGCAGGTCGACGGCCACCCCACGACGGACTGCGGCGCTGAGTGCCTGCTCCCACTCGGTCACCACCGCCCCGTTCACGGCCGGAGCCGTGATCAGGACCGACGACTGGGCGGACTCGATGGCCCGCAGTACTGTTTCGCGGTACTCCCGCTCCGTGGTGAGCAGCCTCGCCCCACCCGGACAGAGCGGCAGCGCGGGAGGCTCCGACCGTGTTCCGCGGGACTGCTGCGGGAGCAGGGACCGGACGTCGGTGGCCGGGACATCGCCCTCCAGGTCCTCCGCCCGCTGCTCCGCCTCCCGCAGCAGGACATCGGTCAACAGGGGTTCCCAGGTTCGGGGGAGCCCGGTGACGATCCGGTCCTCCAGGTCCACGTGCACCGGCACGAACTCATTGTTCCGCGTCCACATGCTGGGTTCGCCGACCCAACGGATCCACTCGTCGGGCCTGTGGCGCAGCAGGCCCTGTGCCTGGCCGATGGACACGCTGTTGCGCGGATTACGCACCCGCATCGTCGACCTTTCGAACCGTTCACGCCCCAGCACGCGCCTCAAGTCGTCCTTCTTGCGGACGTTCAGCCCGGCTTGCGCTTCCCGCTCGACCAGTCCGCAGACCCGTTCCATGTACAGGCTCGCATGCGCCTTCCGTACGACCTGGGTCTGTGGCCGCCGGCCGGAGGTCACGGACTCGGCGCCCTGCTCGGTGATGACCAGCCCCTCGCCCGTTGCCATGGCGGCCCAACCGGCTCGGACGAGGGTCACGACGCTCTCGATGAGCAGTCGGTCGTGCACGGCGAAGGTCTCCCGCAACCGGGTGAGAGTCACCGGCTGGGACGCCTCGGCGATCATCCGGCACACCAGTACCTCGAGCTCGGAGTACGGTCGGCCGGCCCCCACCTCGTAGGGCACGCTGAACCGGCTCACCGGCACCAGAAGGATCATCGTCGTGCCCCCGAGTGACGGCCGCCGAGGACCTCGCCCACCGTCGGCTCCTGGTAGGAGGTGAGATCGGCGGGCAGGCGGAGCACACGCTTCTCCGACTCGCCCGACCACGCCTCCAGGTGTGTCAGGACCCGTTTCCAGTGCCACAGTTCGCGCTCCTGTTGGTCGATCTCAATCAGCGCTGTTTGATGCTGGAAGAAATCCCACGAGCCGACGAGTACGAGCAGCCGCTCCGCACGCGAGAGCAATACGTTCAACCGGGCCGCGTCCCTGAGGAAGCCCATGCTCTGACCGCGGTTCTCGGTGGCGTCCCGGTTGTTGCGCACGAGGCTGACCGCGATGATGTCCGACTGGTCTCCCTGGAACGAGTCGACGGTGAAGAAGCCCGTCAGTGTGGACCGGTCGGAGCGCTGCCGTTTCCGCTCGGCGAACTGCACTCCACGCGGCAGTCGAGTGCCGCGCAGCGTGCGCTGGAGGTAACCGACTTGCTGGCTGTAGGGCGACAGGACGCTCAGGCTCAGTTCCTTGTCGAGAACCGCACCCTGCGCGACTCCCAGCTGTTCGATGAAGGCGCGCAGTGCGTGGGCCTCCGCCGGATTGATGTAGCGAGGGACCCGCCTGCCGCTGGCGGACGAGCCCCATTCCCCGGCGTGCTGTCCGGCATCGCTCCATGGGGTGTCGATCCACACGATGGCCTTGCCGCCGATCCCGGAGGGCTCGACGAAGGGATGGGTCACACGCGGGAGCGGCTGGCCTTCCGGCCCTCTCGTCGAGCCACGCAGGGAGCCTCCGTAGTAGGCGTCGGAGATCAAATCCCCGATGTCCGGATGCATCCGGTGTTGCACCGACAGCATTCCGGCCGCTGCCGCTTGCCCGGGGAGATGGCCGGTCATGATGCGTTTGGCCTTGCTGCGTCCCCCCAGGGCGTAGCCGCAATTGTCGAAGATGGTCTCGAAGACCTTCAGCCAGTCCTTGCAGTACGCCGTGAATTCCTCACGCTCGGTCTCGTCCCAGTCCCGCCATGTCCTGATGAAGTCACGGTCCAACAGTCGCGCGGCGTTGTCGGGCAGTGCACTGAGGCTCTCGACCACCTGGTCCAGACGATCCACAGCATCGAAGTAGTTCTTGTCGCGGTACGGAGGGAGCTGCTTGTGGTCGCCGATGAGCAGCCAGCGGTGCCCCGCCTGGAGGGGGAGGGCGAGGTCGAAGCCGTGTACCTTGCCGGACTCCTCGACGATGGACCAGTCGAAGCTCAGCTCCGCGGACAGGCCCTCCAGCTCACCGGCGTTGGTGGTGCAGAAGGTCAGGCTCGCGCCGCGTTTCACCAGCTTGCGGAAGTCCGGAAGAGAGGCTCCGTGCTGCTGGGTGCTCAGCTCGGCCAGCATGGCACGGCAGGCGGTCAGCCAGGAGTCCTGGATCGGTGACCGCTGGGGGAGCCGTTCGAGCCTTGCCACCGCGCCCGTGAGGATTTTGCGGACGACCTGGTCCACGGAGCCTTCGGGCGGTGTGTCGTCGTTGGTCCGCTTGTGGCCCAGCCGCACGGCCAGCGGCTTTCGGTCGTCGGGTACGCCGCTGAATGCCTCGTCCGTGACCTTCGACCAGAGCACGTCCACCGCGCCGTGCGCCTGAGCGGTGACGAGGATCTGAGCCACCGGGTCTTCCTGCAGGATCTGCCGCAACAACCACGCGACTGTGGTGGTCTTCCCCGTACCGGGTGGCCCCTGGAGCGCGTAGATGGGCCGCACGCGCAGGACGTCCTGGATGACGGCCTGTTTGCTGTCGTCGACCTTCTTGCCGTCGAGCCGGACCGGAAGCTCGGCCTCTCCGGTATCCATGAAGATCTCGCCGGGGTTGGCCAGGCTGCGCAGCAGGTACGTGTGGTTGTGGAGTTGGTCGATGGCCTCCTTGCGCCGCTTGATGGCCCGGATCTGGCCTTCCATGCCGCTGCTGCGCAGGAGTCCGTACTCCGGCACGGGTACGGAGTTGAGTCCGACTTCCGTCCGCACGAGCTGGGCCTGGCGGCGCCCGACGTCCACGCGCGTCACCGACCACACGGATGAGATCCCGGCCGGCGGGGTGGCCAGCGAATCGTGTTGCAGTCCCGTGAGCATGACGAGATCGGCATCGATTTTGGTGGTGTTCTCCCGCTCGCGCTGAAGGTACTCGGCCATGCCGCCATCCACTTGCAGCAGCCGCATGACCGGGCGGGACCGTTCCATCTCCTCGATGGTGATCTCTTCCTTGCCGTCCGGGGTGACGGACTGGTCGATCACTCGGTAGGCGAAGAGTTCGGCATCACGGAAGAGGAGTTCGATCTGATTGGTGACCCGTACGAAGTCGCAGAATTTCTTCAGCTCCTTCCGTTGCTCGGCTGCCTCGTCGTGCCGTGGGAGCCGGCGTTCCCAACTTGTCGCTGTCAGGAGCAGCGTCGGTTCTGTGGCCCGAATGTTCTGCAGAATGTTGAGGACGGTGATGCTGCCCTGGGGAAACGCCGTGACGCCGTCTTCCGAAGCGCCGCGCAGTTCACCGACGCCCAGGCAGCGCGCCCGTTTCCAACTCGGCTCGGTTTCGCCGGCGCCATGGTCCGCATAAGGGCCGATCTTGAGCTGGAGCATGTTCCCCACCAGAATGAGGAAGTTCTGGTTGCGGACCGTGTACAGGCGGGCGCCCTGTTCGTTGAGATCCCGCTGGATGAATCGCACCAGAGAAGCCGCGTGTTCCGCATCGCGCCAGTTGAACATCGCCGTGGATTTCAGCCCCAGCTCTTCCCTGAGACCGGCGTCCAGGGCGGCGTCGACGAGTGCTGTGTTCTTCGGGTCGACCATGAGGAGATGGCGTTCCTCCGCGGTGGTGAGACCCGCGGGGCGGCCCAGCCGGTTGCTGATGTCCTCAATGCACGCGGCGATGTCCTCGTGACGGGTCAGCCGGTCCTGCGGGGACGGCGCGATCAGTCGTAGCAGCAGGTCCCGCTCCGCGTCGGTCAGGAGCGACTTGGCCTTCTCGACCTTGCTGAGGACCTGACTGTGCCGCGCCTGCGGAGTGGGCGCGTTCCGGTTGAGGTGCTCCAGGGGCAACAGGCACCTGGCTGCCAGCATGCCCAGGCCGAACCAGTCACCGTCGGGGCCGTAGACGCGCCCGCTGCCGACGGCCTCCGGGGGCGTCCCCCAGTGCGGTTCGGCGCCCCGGATCGTTCCGGTTCCCAGGCGCATGCTCCATTCGAAGCCTCCCAGCCGAAGCGACTCGGCTCCTTCGACGGGGTCCAGGAAGACGTTCTCGGCCGACACCCCGGTGTGCAGTACCTGTTGTTCGTGGAGAAGGTGCAGTCCCTCGACCAGGTTCTGGAGCCCCTTCCATAAGTCCTTGCGAGCGTCCGCGTTTTCCGGAGCCAGCCACGGATGCGCCTCCCGGTTGTCGGCGAGTTCGGTGGCGAGACACGCGTACCCCGGCGCCTCGAGAACCATGACAAGGAGGTTGTTCTCCTTGTCCACACCTGCTTCCGTGAGGACGAGCAGTGAATTCTCGGCGCCGGGGGAACTGCAGGCCCGGTAAAGCGTGCGCAGCTCGGCGTCCCAGAGTGCCCGATTGACGTCCAGTGCGTCGGGGTCGTCCTTGTTGTAGGGCCACGCCTTCAGCAGATAAGGGCGGCTCTCGCCAATGGCGAACCAGGTCTGCACGCCGGCTTGTTCTTTCGCGTCACCCCGGACGATCGGTTTGATGAGCTCGTAGCGACTGTGCAGAATCCGGTCGCCGGTCTTCAACCCCATGTACACCCCCACGCGCATGAGTTGCCGAGAAGGCCTGAGCGTACTGGAGCGACTGGGTACCGGTTCGGGGTTCGGGAAAGATGGATCTCAAGGGTGAAGGCCGTCGGCGTCAGCCCGCCGCCACCGCGATGATCGTCCTGACCTGGGCGGTGATCGCCGCCCGTTCGCGCAGGAAGTCGGGGTCCGTCACCGCGTCCGTGTTGCCCGCGCCGAACCGCAGGACGGGTGTGTGCACATGGCCCCCCGGCAGTTCCGTCAGGCCGAGGCGGTCGCGCAGCAGCGTCGCGCGGTAGGCGATCTCGTTGGAGAGGTAGTCCCCGCCGCCGCCCGCGCGGGCCGCCGAGCCGGGGGTCGGGCCGTCGGGCCGGACCACCGGGCCCGTGCCGCCGGCCGGGACCTCGGTCACCGACGTGTTGTCGTACACCGGGAAGCCTCCCGTGTCCGCCGCGACGATCTCCCGGTGGGGGAGCGTCGTGGTGGTCCACTGCGGCTGGGTCGCCGGGTCGCCCACCGGCACCCCGCCCGTCACGGAGAGGTTCTCGTTGTCGGGGAAGCCGCCCCGCCACGCCCCGTTGTACCGCTCGATGTCGAAGCGGCCCACCCGGCCCTGGCTCACCGTCGTGAAGGCGTCCAGCCGGGACAGGTGCGGGCGCAGGGTGCGTTCGACGGTGCCGTCGGCGAAGTCCTGCCAGCGCACCGGGAAGACGGCGGTCTCCACACGGGCGAGCCGGCCGTCCGCGGTGCGGATCAGCGTGCCGTCCAGCGCCAGCGCCGCCGCGCCCGACGGATTGCTGATGCGGATGTCCCGGTCCAGCGTGAACGGGTCGAAGCCGGTCATCAGGACCCGCTTGACCCCCTTGCCGGACGGGTGGCGGATCGTGTCCTGTCCCCGGGAGGTGACCTCCAGCCGGTCCAGCAGACGGGCCCGTTCGTCACCGGTGAGAGCGAAGCGGGGCTGCCAGGAGCGCAGCTCGCGGGTCATGCCGAGCCGGGACCAGTACAGCGGGCGGTCGTCGTCGCGGGCCAGATCCCCGCCGGCCGGCCCACGGCCCTGTGCCCGGTCCACGGCCCGCTGCCACAGCCGTGACCCGTGCCGTACGACGGCCCGCTCGGCCGCGGTGTACGACCGTGCGTCCGACAGCGCGGCCGCGAACTCCGGTGCCACGCCGTCGAATCCGCTGCGGCGCAGGATCTCCCGCGGCACCGCCTTGTCGAGGCGGGCCTCCTCGACCGTGGGGGAGAGGGGCGGGGCCGGAGCGGCCGAGGCGGGGGTCACCGCCGGCAGCCCCAGGATGCCCAGGGTGAGTGCGGCGAGGGTGGCGCCGATGGCCGTGCGTAAACGTGACACGGGAGTCCTTCCGTCGGATGCGGGGTGCCGGAAGTATCCCGGCACACCCGTAACTCCCGCTACCGCGCCCCCAGTAGCCTCATGAAGTCACGGAACGCGGCGGGCATGTCGACCGCCTCCGGATCCAGCAGCCACTGGTACTGCAGCCCGTCCATCACCGCCGTCAGCAGCGGCGCGGCCTGCTCGGGCGTGAGGCCGCCCGGCAGCCGCTCGCCGAACTCCGCGCGCAGCACCTTGGCCATCTCGCCGCGCACCTGCGTGTACCGGTGGGTGAAGAACTGCCGGGCCGGGTGCCCCTCCGTCACGCTCTCGCCGAGCAGCGCGGAGAAGGTCTGCACGATGCCGGGGCGCATGGCGTTGTACTCGACGAGCGCGTCGAGCAGGTCCAGACGCCAGCCCTCCCGGGTGCCGCCGGTGTCCCACTGGTCCCGCTCCTCCAGGACCGCGACGAGCAGGGCCTCCTTGGTCGGGAAGTAGTGCAGCAGGCCCTGCTGGGTGAGGCCGACGCGCTCGGCCACCGCCCCCAGCGACGCGCCCCGGTAGCCGCGTTCGGCGATCACTTCGAGGGTCGCGCGCAGGATCTCCGCGCGCCGCTCCTCGCTCCTGGCCCTGGCCGCTGCCATCTCCCTCGTCCCTCCGTCCCCGCGGTTCCGCCACAGGTCCCGCGGGACAGGACCGTACGTCATCCTGTAAGTCACGAAAGGATAACGACGCCTACCGAGGTACAGGCGCTGGGTCCACCATGGGCGGCACCCCCGCTCCATGCCGACGAGGAGGCACGACGGTGACCGACGACGCCCGCCGCGAACAGGCCGTGGAAGCGGCACTCGGCAAGCTCGGCCCGGACAGCAAGGCCCGGCTGCTCGCGGGCCAGGACATGTGGTCCCTCCCGGCCCTCCCCGAGATCGGACTCCGGTCGCTCGTCATGTCCGACGGACCCATCGGGGTGCGCGGCGTCCGCTGGACCGTCGACGACCCGTCCGTCGCCCTGCCGTCCCCGACCGCCCTCGCCGCCACCTGGGACCCCGCGCTCGCCCGCCGCGCCGGCCGCCTCCTCGCCCAGGAGGCCCGCCGCAAAGGTGTCCACGTCCTGCTCGCACCGACCGTCAACCTGCACCGCTCACCCCTGGGCGGCCGTCACTTCGAGGCGTACAGCGAGGACCCCCACCTCACCGGAGAGATCGGCACCGGCTATGTCCTCGGCGTCCAGGACGGCGGCGTCGGCACCACGGTCAAGCACTTCGTCGCCAACGACGCCGAGACCGACCGCTTCACCGTCGACAACCGGATCGCCGCCCGGCCGCTGCGCGAGCTCTACCTCGCCCCCTTCGAGACGATCGTCAAGAACGCCCACCCCTGGGGCATCATGACCGCCTACAACCAGGTCAACGGCACGTCGATGACCGAACACCGGTACCTGGTCAACGAGGTGCTGCGCGGCGAGTGGGGCTTCGACGGGTTCAACGTCTCCGACTGGATGGCCGCCCGCTCCACCAGGGGCGCACTCGAAGGCGGCCTCGACGTCGCCATGCCCGGACCCCGGACCGTGTACGGCGAGGCGCTCGCGGCGGCCGTCCGCCGCGGCGAGGTCGAGGAGGCGGCCGTCGACGACGCCGTGCGCAACGTGCTGCGGCTCGCCGCTCGCGCCGGCGCCCTGGAAGGCGCCGAACCCGTCGTCACCGAGCCGCCGGAAACGATCGACGGCGACGCGCTCGCCCGGGAGATCGCCCGCCGCGGCTTCGTCCTCCTGCGCAACGAGGACGGGGCCCTGCCCCTCGCCCGGGGGCACACCGTCGCCCTGCTCGGCGCCGCGGCCCGCGACGCCCGCGTCCTCGGCGGCGGCTCCGCCCAGGTCTTCCCCGCCCACACCGTCTCGCCGCTCGACGGCCTCACCGCCGCCCTCCCCGAGGGCGCCCTGACCTACGCGGCCGGCGCCGACCCGAGCGACGAACTCGCCCCCGCCGGCCAGGGCTTCGCGCTCCACGCGGTGTGCCGCGACCTGGCCGGCAAGGTCATCGGCGAGGGCTCGTTGCCGAGCGGGCAGGTCCAGTGGATCGGTGACGACCTGCCGTCCGGCGTCACGCACGAGACACTCGCGAGCATCGAGATCAAGGGCACCTTCACGCCCCGCGAGAGCGGCGAACACTCCTTCGGCACCCGCGGCCTCGGCGCCTTCACCCTCACCGTCGACGGGCGGGTGCTCTACGACGGCGTCCAGGAGATGGGCGACGAGACCGACCCGTTCGAGGCGTTCTTCGGCGCCCCCACCGAGCGCGGCAGGGCCGACCTCACCGAGGGAGTCCCCGTCGAGGTGTCCCTGCTCCACCCGCTCGACCGGGAGTACGCCGCCCCCCTGCCGGGCGTCATGTTCTCCTTCGTCCACCTCGGCCCGCGCCGGGACCCCGACGAACTGATCGCCGAGGCGGTCCGGGCGGCCCGCGCCGCCGACACCGCGATCGTCGTGGTCGCCACCACGGAACGCGTCGAGTCCGAGGGCTTCGACCGCACCGACCTGAGGCTCCCCGGCCGGCAGGACGACCTGGTCGCCGCCGTCGCCGCGGCCAACCCGAACACGGTCGTGGTGGTCAACGCGGGCTCGCCGGTCGAGATGCCCTGGCGCGACGACGTCGCCGCCGTACTGCTCAGCTGGTTCCCCGGCCAGGAGGGCGGCGCCGCGCTCGCCGACGTCCTGCTCGGCACCGAGGAGCCCGGCGGCCGGCTGCCCACCACCTGGCCGGCCGCCCTCGCCGACGCGCCGGTGTCCGAGGTCGCCCCCACCCGCGGGGAACTGCGCTACGAAGAGGGCCTCTTCATCGGCTACCGCGCCTGGGACCGAGCCCGGGCCGCGCCCGCGTACCCCTTCGGCCACGGCCTCGGCTACACCACCTGGGCGTACGAGTCCCTGCGGGCCACCCCCACCGGTGCCACCGTCCGCGTCCGCAACACCGGCACGCGCCCCGGCCGCGAGGTCGTCCAGCTCTACCTCGCCCCCGTGGACGACCCGGTGGAGCGCCCGGTGCGCTGGCTCGCCGGCTTCGCGGGCGCCGAGGCGGCGCCGGGCGAGTACGCCGAGGTCGAGATCACCCTGCCGCGCCGGGCATTCGAGATCTGGGACGAGCGGGCGGGGGAGTGGATCTTCGTCTCCGGGGCATACGACATTCAGGTGGGCGGCTCGCTCACGGACCGCCGGCTGAGTGCGACCCTGGAGGTATGAGCCTCCTCCCGGACGGGTCCCGGGGCGGTACCTGACAACCGCCCCGGGGCTCCCGGACCCCGGGCCGGAACCGGCTACGACCGGTCCGCGCCGCGCAGCCCGAACGCGTACACCGTCTCCGAGGTGTAGACCTCGCCCGGCCGCAGCACCGTGCTCGGGAAGTGCGGCCGGTTCGGCGAGTCCGGGAAGTGCTGCGTCTCCAGCGCGACGCCGGTCAGCCCGTCCGCCGCGTACACCTGGAGTCCCGGCTCGGTCGTCGAGACCGTCACCAGCCGCCCCGTCACCGGCGAGTACAGCTCGGCCGCCGGGCCACCGCCGAGCGCCTCGCCGTCCAGGACGAAGTTGTGGTCCAGCCCGGTGCCGACCGGACGGGACTCCCGGAAGTCCAGCCGGGTGCCGTCGACCGGCGCGATCTCCCCGGTCGGGACCGCCGCCCCGTCCAGCGGCGTGAAGTGCCCCGCCGCCAGCCGCAGCTCATGGGCGCCGCCGAGGTCCCAGTACGTGTGGTTGGTCAGGTTCACCACCGTCGGCGCGTTCGTCACCGCCCGGTACGCGATCCGCAGCGCTCCCCCGGCGTCCAGGGTGTACGTCGCCGAGACCTCCAGCCGCCCCGGGAAGCCCTCTTCGCCGTCGGGCGAGACCCGCGAGAGCCGGACCCCGCCCTCGGTCTCCTCGGCGGTCCACACCCGCTTGTCGAAGCCGCGCTCGCCGCCGTGCAGGCTGTTCGGCCCGCTGTTGAGCGCGAGTCGGAAGCGACGCCCGTCCAGCGTGAAGCGGCCACCCGCGATGCGATTCGCGTACCGCCCCACCAATGCCCCGTAGTACGGCTCCGGATGAGCCGTGTAACCGGTGAGCGAGTCGAAGCCCATGACGACATTCGCCCCCGCGCCGTCCCGGTCCGGCACCTCCACCGACTGCACGACGCCGCCGTACGTCAGCACGCGTACCCGCGTGTCACCCCGCTCCAGCAGCCAGCGGTGAACCACCGAACCGCCGGCCGTCCGGCCCCATTCCTCAGCCCTCACCACGCTCATGACCGGCGAGCCTACGCGGGCGGGAACTCCGCCGTGACGTTGCGGTACGCGATCTCCGCCAGCCGCTCCTGCCCGTCGAGGCTGGGGTGGAACCAGTCCCAGGGGCTCAACTGCGCACCGGTGAACCGGTAGTCGAAGACCGCGCCGCCGTCGTACCGGCAGCGCGCGTCCTTCGCACAGACGTCCTTCAGAACCTTGTTGTAGGCCACGACCCGCTCGTACACCGTCGCGCGCCGCGCCTCGGCGGCCGGTCCCAGGTCGTCGGCGTCGGCGAGCATCGAGCGGCAGATACCGAGCTTCCAGATCTGCTTGCCCAGCGCGTTGCCCCGGCCCGTGGACCACAGCCGCTTCAGGTCCGGCACGCTCGAGACGTACACCTGCGTCCTGGGCGCCGTCTTCCGCAGCTGCCGCAGGGACGCCTCGAAGGAGGCCCGGAAGTCGGCCACCGGCGTCATCAGTTCCGTGCTGTCCCGGCAGGCGTCGTTGGCGCCCACCATCACCGTCACCAGCTCCGGCTTCCGGCCGGCCGCCCGGGCCATCTGTTCGGGCAGTTCCGCCATGCGTGCACCCGACCGGGCGAAGTTCCAGCTCCGCGCGGACACGGCGGGCGCGCCGAGCAGCCGCACTGCGAGGCTTTTCACCCGTGTGTCGGTACCCGTCGCCCACGACACCTCCGGGCAGTCGGCCAGCAGCACGCACGCGTCGAATCCCCGGGTGATGGAGTCACCCACGGCGGCCACCGAGGACGGGCTGCGGTCCCACAGGGGTGTACGCGTGGGAGAGGGGCGCGGCGACGCGCCCGGGCCGCTCGTGGTGGAGGCCTCACACCCGGTCAGCGTGCCGATGGCCAGCAGAAACGCCGCGGCAAGAGCGCGTGTTCGTATCCGGCTGTGTCGGCTTTCGGGCATCCCCCGCCCCTTCTCTCGGCGTCCTGGCGAGTGAAAGCTTGGTGTCGACGGCCCCTGGGACCGACCGTACGTCATCCCAATGTCCCCGCCGCACGGTAGCTTTTCCCCGTCGAACCAGAGGCGCCATCGCCAACCGGCTCCGGTAAATTACATCACGTCACATGCTGTCCCTTTTGTGGAGTTTTACTCCCGATGCTGTTTACTGAGGCCGCTGGGAAAAGGCGAACCTCGTCCCACACTGGAGGTCCCGGTGACGACACGTGGAGTTCTGTACGTACACTCCGCACCGCGCGCGCTGTGTCCGCACGTCGAATGGGCGGTGGCGGGAGTGCTCGGTGCGAGGGTCCAGCTCGACTGGATCCGGCAGCCGGCTTCACCGGGCACATGGAGAGCGGAGTTCTCCTGGCAGGGCGAACCGGGCACCGCCTCCAAACTGGCGTCGGCGCTGCGCGGCTGGCAGATGCTCCGCTTCGAGGTCACCGCCGAACCGTGCCCCACCGCCGAGGGCGAGCGCTACAGCGCCACGCCGGAACTGGGCATCTACCACGCCGTCACCGGCATCCACGGCGACATCCTCGTCCCCGAGGACCGGCTGCGCGCCGCACTGGCCCGCTCCGCCCAGGGCGAGACCGACCTGGAGGCGGAGATCGCCAAGCTGCTGGGCAAGCCGTGGGACGACGAGCTGGAGCCTTTTCGGTACGCGGGCGAGGGCGCGCCGGTCCGCTGGCTGCACCAAGTGGTCTGACCCTCCCGACCCGGAACGCCGAAAAGGCCCCCACCAAGCGGTGGGGGCCTCGTCGTGCCGGACCCCGGCGCCGCCCGGACGTCACGCGACACCCGGCTGGTGCGGAAACCCGGACGGTGCGGACGCGCGTACCACGGTGCGACCGCCGAGCCGAAGCCGAAGCAAAAGCTGTTGGTCTCTTCTTCGTGCGCCCCTCGCGGTGTTCGGCCCCTCGGGGCTTCGCAGGCTTCGGAGCACCGTGCCGGACTCCGTCCGGCACGGTGGCTGCGGGCCGCTCCGCCGGAGCGGCCCCGCCTCACGGGGGTGGCTCAGACGGTGCGGAACGCGAGCACCACGTTGTGGCCGCCGAAGCCGAAGCTGTTGTTGATCGCGGCGATCGTGCCCTCGGGAAGCTTCCGGGGCTCGTCGCGGACGATGTCGGCGTCGACGTCCTCGTCCAGGTCGTAGACGTTGATCGTCGGAGGGGCCGTGCGGTGGTGGAGGGCCAGGACCGTCGCGACGGTCTCGATACCGCCCGCGCCGCCCAGCAGATGACCCGTCATCGACTTGGTCGCCGAGATCGCGACGTGCTCCAGCTCGTCGCCCAGGACCTTGCGCAGCGCCTTCACCTCGGCGACGTCGCCCTGCGGCGTGGACGTCGCGTGCGCGTTGAGGTGCACGACCTCCGACGGCTTCAGGTCCGTCGCGTCGAGCAGGTTCTGCAGCGCGGTGGCGATACCGCGGCCCGTCGGCTCGGGCTGCGCGATGTGGTGGCTGTCGGCCGACAGGCCCTGACCCAGCACCTCGCAGTAGACCCGGGCGCCACGCGCGGCGGCGTGCTCGGCCGACTCCAGGATGACGACACCGGCGCCCTCGCCGAGGACGAAGCCGTCACGCGCCTTGTCGTACGGACGCGAGGCCTTCTCGGGCTCGTCGTTGTTCTTGGACATCGCCATCATGTTGGCGAACGCGGCGACCGGCAGCGGGTGGATCGCCGCCTCGGTGCCGCCCGCCACGACCACGTCGGCGCGGCCGGTGCGGATCATCTCGACGGCGTACCCGATCGCCTCGGCACCCGACGCACAGGCCGACACGGGGGTGTGCACGCCCGCCTGGGCGTTCACCTCCAGGCCGACGTTGGCGGACGGGCTGTTGGGCATCAGCATCGGCACGGTGTGCGGGGAGACACGGCGTACGCCCTTCTCCTTCAGCACGTCGTACTGGTCGAGCAGGGTGATCACGCCACCGATGCCGGACGCGATGACCGAACCGAGCCGCTCCGGCCGGACTTTCGCGTCCTCGCCGGCGGGCGCGGTGAAGCCCGCGTCCGCCCAGGCCTCGCGGGCCGCGATCAGCGCGAACTGCGCCGAGCGGTCCAGCTTGCGGGCCAGCGGACGGGGCAGGACCTCGCCCGGGTCGACGGCCGCGGGGGCCGCGATACGGACGGGCATGTCGGCGAAACGCTCGCCTTCGAGGGGCTTGACGCCGGAACGTCCCGCCAGAAGACCTTCCCAGGTCGAGGCGGAGTCGCCACCCAGCGGTGTGGTTGCGCCGATACCGGTGACGACCACGGTGCGATTGGTCGAGCTCACAGGAATTCTTTCTCCAGGTATGAGGTATGCGGAATGCGGCGCCACCGCCGGGTGGCGATCCGGATCAGGCCTGGTGCTTCAGGATGTAGTCGGCAGCGTCGCCGACCGTCTTGAGGTTCTTGACGTCCTCGTCCGGGATCTTGACGTCGAAGCGCTCTTCGGCGGCGACGACGACCTCGACCATGGACAGCGAGTCGACGTCCAGGTCGTCGGTGAAGGACTTGTCCAGCTGGACGTCCTCGACCGGGATGCCGGCGATCTCGTTGACGATGTCGGCGAGACCCTCGACGATCTCTTCCTGCGTGGCGGCCATGTGGCGCTCCTTCGGTGTGTTTCTCAGAGGTGTTTCTCAGAGGATGTGAGGCTGGTCGTCCGGAAAGATCCGAACGGTGCCTAGGGGAGGGTAACGACCGTCGCGGCGTAGACGAGACCCGCCCCGAAGCCGATGACGAGCGCGGTGTCACCGCTCTTCGCCTGTCCGGTCGCCAGCAGCCGCTCCATCGCGAGCGGAATCGAGGCGGCCGAGGTGTTGCCGGTGGTCTCCACGTCCCGGGCGACCGTGACGTGCTCCGGCAGCTTCAGCGTCTTCACCATCGAGTCGATGATCCGCATGTTCGCCTGGTGCGGGATGAAGACGTCCAGGTCGGCCGCGCTGATGCCGGCGGCGTCGAGCGCCTGCTGGGCGACCTTCGCCATCTCGAAGACGGCCCAGCGGAACACCGCCTGGCCCTCCTGCGTGATGGCGGGGAACTTCTCGACCGTGCCGTCGCGGTAGTCCGTCCACGCCACGGTCTGCTTGATCGTCTCGGACTTGTCGCCCTCGGAGCCCCACACGGTCGGGCCGATCCGCGGCTCCTTCGACGGGCCGACGACGACCGCGCCCGCGCCGTCACCGAACAGGAAGGCCGTCGCGCGGTCCTCCAGGTCGGTCAGGTCGCTGAGCCGCTCCACGCCGATGACGAGCACGTACTCCGCCGAGCCCTCGACGACCATGCCCTTGGCGAGCGTGAGGCCGTAGCCGAAGCCGGCGCAGCCCGCCGAGATGTCGAACGCGGCCGGCTTGTTCGCGCCGATCTTGTCCGCGATCTCGGTGGCGACGGCGGGGGTCTGCTTGAAGTGCGAGACGGTGGAGACGATCACGCCGCCGATCTGCTCGGGGGTGATCCCGGCGTCGGCGATGGCCTTGCCGGCCGCCTCGACCGACATCGCGGTCACGGTCTCCTCGGGGGAGGCCCAGTGGCGGGTGGCGATGCCGGAGCGGGAGCGGATCCACTCGTCGGACGAGTCGATCGTCTCGAGGATCACCTCGTTCGGCACGACACGGGTCGGACGGTAGCCGCCGACACCCAGGATGCGCGCGTACGGGGCGCCCTGACTGGGCCTGATCTTCGACATGCTCTACGGCTCCTTGTCAGGCGGCGGGCTGCGCGTGCTCGGCGATGAGCGCGCGCGCCGCGTCCAGGTCGTCGGGTGTCTTCAGGGCGAGCGTCGTGACACCCGGGAGCGCGCGCTTGGCGATACCGGTCAGGGTGCCGCCCGGGCACACCTCGACGAGAGCGGTCGCACCGAGCCGCTGGAACGTTTCCATGCACAGGTCCCACCGGACGGGGTTGGCGACCTGGCCGACCAGCCGGGCGATGACGTCGGCGCCGGTGGCGACCGTCTGCCCGTCCTTGTTCGATACGTACGTGACGGCCGGGTCGGCGACGGAGGCCAGCTCGGCGGCGGCCTTCTCGAGCGTCTCGACCGCGGGCGCCATGTGGTGCGTGTGGAACGCGCCGGCGACCTTGAGCGCCACGACGCGGCGGACGCCCTCGGGCTTGTCCGCCTCCAGGGCGGCGAGCTGTTCCATGGTGCCGGCGGCGACGATCTGGCCCGCGCCGTTCACGTTCGCCGGGGTCAGGCCCAGCTTCTCGAGGTGCGGCACGGTGATCTCGGGATCGCCGCCGAGCAGCGCCGACATACCGGTCTCGGTGATCTTGGCGGCCTCGGCCATCGCGAGCCCGCGCGTCCGGACGAACCGGAGCGCGGCGGTGTCGTCGAGGACACCCGCGAAGGAGGCTGCGGTGATCTCGCCGACGCTGTGGCCGGCGACGGCGCCGGGGGTGCCCGCCGCGTCAGCGGCGGATGCCCCGATACCGAGGGCGGACGCGGAGAGCAGTCCGGCCGCGACCAGCAGGGGCTGCGCCACCGCCGTGTCGCGGATCGCGTCCTCGTCGGCCTTGGTGCCGTAGTGGACGAGGTCGAGCTCGATGGCCTCGGACCACGCGGCGACGCGGTCGGCGGCACCGGGGAGATCGAGCCAGGGAGTCAGGAAGCCGGGCGTCTGAGCGCCTTGGCCGGGAGCGACGAGTACGAGCACCCTCACACTCTCTCTTGTGGACGGCTCCCGCCGCCCGTGGGGACAGGGACGAAGAACCGTCGGGGGAATTGTTGGTGTCCGACAAAAGTCTAGGACTGCGTATCTCCGTCGGCCAGACGCCCCAGAATCAGCGCGATCCGCAGCGTGAACGCGGAACGAACATCGGAAGGTGACCATCCGGTGACATCTGTCACACGTCGCAGCCGGTAGCGCACGGTGTTGGGGTGGACGAAGAGCATCCGCGCGGCCCCTTCGAGGCTGCTCGCCTGCTCCAGATAGACACTCAGCGTCTCCAGGAGCGCGGAGCCCGCTTCCTCCAGTGGTCTGTAGATCTCCTCCACCAACTGCTCGCGCGCGGAAGGGTCGGAGGCGATCGCGCGCTCCGGCAGGAGATCGTCCGCCAGCACCGGCCTGGGCGCGTCCTGCCAGGCCGAGCACGCCTTGAGGCCCGCGGCGGCCGCCTGCGCGGACCGGGTCGCCGCCAGCAGGTCCGGCACGATCGGCCCGGCCACGACGGGGCCCGCGGCGTACGGCCCGATCAGCGCCTTCGCGACCGCGAGCGGGTTGTCGCTGCCGCCGGCGATGACCACCAGCCGGTCTCCCAGCACCCCGGTGAGGACCTGCAGCTTGGCGTGGCGGGCGGCCCGCCGGATCGCCTCGACCGTCAGCTCGCTGTCCCCGTCGGGTGCTGTGCCGAGGATCACGCAGACGTGCTCGGGAGAGTTCCAGCCGAGCGCGGCGGCCCGGGACACCGCTCCCTCGTCGGCCTCGCCCGACAGCACCGCGTTCACCACCAGCGACTCCAGCCGGGCGTCCCAGGCGCCGCGCGCCTCGGCGGCCTGCGCGTACACCTGGGCGGTCGCGAAGGCGATCTCCCGGGCGTACACCAGCAGCGCCTCGCGGAGCACCGATTCGTCGCCGGGAGCGGCGACCTCCTCGATCGCCGATTCCATGACCTCGATCGTGGTGCGGACCATCTCGACGGTCTGGCGCAGGGTGATCGCCCGGGTCAGCTCGCGCGGGGCGGTGCCGAACACATCGGTGGAGATCGCCTGCGGCGTCTCGGGACGGCGGAACCACTCGGTGAAGGCCGCGATGCCGGCCTGGGCGACCAGCCCGATCCAGGACCGGTTCTCCGGCGGCATCGCCCGGTACCAGGGCAGCGTCTCGTCCATGCGGGCAATGGCGCTCGCGGCGAGCCGCCCGGAGGACTGCTCCAGGCGCTTCAGGGTGGCGGCATGGCGGTGGGCGTCGTTCGCTGCTGGTTCAGGCACGGGGACAAGAGTGCCTTATCGGGACGGTGCTCTGCCCAGCCGGGCCCGTTTCACCCCGGTTACGCTGAGGCCGTGATTGATGTACGGCGCTCGGGCGACCGCTATGCGGGGGGCGATCCCGACCACGGGATCGAGACCCTCCACGCCTTCTCCTTCGGACGCTTCTACGACCCGGACAACCTCCGCTTCGGCGCGATCCTGGCCTGCAACGAGGAGCGGCTCGCACCCGGCGCCGGCTTCGACGAGCACCCGCACAGCCACACCGAGATCGTCACCTGGGTCGTCGAGGGCGAGCTGACGCACCGCGACTCCACGGGCCACGCGTCGGTGGTCCGCCCCGGCGACGTCCAGCACCTCTCCGCCGCCGGAGGCGTACGCCACGAGGAGCGCAATGACGGTGACGTGCCCCTGACGTTCGTGCAGATGTGGCTCGCGCCGCTCACACCCGGCGGGGAGCCCTCGTACGAGACGGTTCCGGGCATAGCGGACTCCACGCCCTACGCGCTGCCCGCGGCGGGCGCGATGCTGCACGTGCGGCGTCTGGCGGAGGGCGAGCGCACCGCGGTGCCGGACGCCGCCCATGTGTATGTGCACGTGGTGCGGGGCCGGGTGAGCACGGGCGGCGAGGAGCTCGGCCCGGGCGACGCGGCCCGGATCACCGCGGCCGAGGGCCTGGAACTGGCCGCGCGGTCCGCGGCCGAGGTCCTCGTCTGGGAGATGTCCGGCTGAGGCCGGGAGATTTCGGGCCGAGTCCGGGAGGTGCCGGGCCGCGTCCGGGAGATGTCCGGCTGAGGCCGGGAGATTTCGGGCCGAGTCCGGGAGGTGCCGGGTCGCGTCCGGGAGGTGTCAGGCCGAGGCGCGCAGCTCCGCCAGCACCGCGTCGGTGAACGGCGGCCAGGCCTCGATCGCCCACGGCCCGAAGGCCCGGTCGGTCAGCGCGACGCACGCCGCGCCCGCGTCCGGATCGATCCACAGGAACGTCCCCGACTGGCCGAAGTGCCCGAACGTCCGCGGCGACGACGAAGCGCCCGTCCAGTGCGGCGACTTGCCGTCCCGGATCTCGAAGCCGAGCCCCCAGTCGTTGGGCCGCTGGTGCCCGTACCCGGGCAGGATGCCGGTCAGGCCCGGGTGGACCACCGTCATCGCCTCCAGGACGGTGCGCGGGTCCAGCAGCCGCGGCGCCTGCACCTCCGCCGCGAACCGCACGAGGTCGTCGACCGTGGAGACCGCGTCCTTCGCCGGCGAGCCGTCCAGCGTCGTCGACGTCATGCCCAGCGGCTCCAGCACCGCCTGCCGCAGGTACTCGGCGAACGGGATGTCCGTCGCCTTGGCGACGAGGTCGCCCAGCACCTCGAACCCGGCGTTGGAGTAGATCCGGCGGTCGCCGGGAGCGGCCATCACCCGGTGCTCGTCGAAGGCGAGTCCCGAGGTGTGCGCGAGAAGGTGCCGCACGGTGGACCCTTCGGGCCCGGCCGGCTCGTCGAGCTCGACGGCCCCCTCCTCGTACGCGACGAGCACCGCGTACGCGGCGAGCGGCTTGGTCACCGATGCCAGCGGGAACGCACGGCCGGTGGGACCGTGCGTCCCGGAGACGGTGCCGTCCGCGCGCACGACGGCCGCCGCCGCGGTCGGGACGGGCCAGTTCTCGATCATCGCCAGGCTCTGCATGCGTACGAGCCTAAGTCCTGAGTGGGGGCGCGGTCGCAGCGCGGGGTCGGGGGCCCGGGGGTCCCGCCCGAACTCCGCACTGTTTCCGCTTGCTTGGAGTGCACTCGAAGGTTTTAGCGTGGTGGACATGACGGTGATCGCGAGCACCCCCGTACGGACGCCAGGCCTTCCCGACCTCTGTGCCGCGCCGCCGGCGCACCCGCGCCCCGACGGGCAGGACCGCTACACGATCAGTGAGGTCGCGACCTGGACCGGGCTGACCGCGCACACGCTGCGCTGGTACGAGCGGATCGGGCTGATGCCGCACGTCGACCGGTCGCACACCGGCCAGCGCCGCTTCACCAACCGGGACCTGGACTGGCTGGTCTTCGTCGGGAAGCTGCGGCTGACCGGGATGCCGGTGGCGGACATGGTGCGCTACGCGGAGCTGGTGCGCGAGGGCGAGCACACCTTCGAGGACCGGCAGGAGCTGCTCGAGGCGACCCGCAGGGACGTCCGCGCACGCATCGCGGAACTCCGGGACACGCTCGCCGTACTTGACCACAAGATCGACTTTTACGCGGGCGCCCGCCGGGCGTCGGAGAGGGCCACATGACCACGGAGAAGACGGAGAAGACGGAGAAGATCGCGACCGTACGACTCGGCACCGGGGGAGGCCCCGAGGTGGGCGTCCAGGGCTTCGGTGCCATGGGCATCAGCGAGTTCTACGGAGACACCGACGAGGCCGCGGCCCGGGACACCCTCGACGCCGCGCTGGAGGCCGGCGTCACGCTGATCGACACCGCCGACATCTACGGCCGGGGTGCCAATGAGGAGTTCCTCGCGCCGTTCGTCGCCGCGCACCGCGACGAGATCACCCTGGCCACCAAGTTCGGCATCGAACGCACCGACGACCCCACCCACCGGGCCGTCCGCAACGATCCCGCGTACATCAGGTCCGCGGTCGAGGCCAGCCTCCGGCGCCTCGGGGTCGACGTCATCGACCTCTATTACATGCACCGGCGCGACCCGGCGGTACCGCTGGCCGATTCCGTCGGCGCGATGGCCGAGCTGGTCGAGGAGGGCAAGGTCAAGTACCTGGGCCTGAGCGAGGTGACCGGCGCCGAGCTGCGCGAGGCCAACGCCGTGCACCCGATCACCGCCCTCCAGTCGGAGTGGTCGCTGTTCTCCCGGGACGTGGAGCGCAGCGCCGTCGGGGCGGCCGCCGAGCTGGGCGTCGCGTTCGTGCCGTACTCGCCGCTCGGCCGCGGCTTCCTGACGGGCGCCTTCGCCGACGCGGTGAAGGACCTGTCCGCCCAGGACTACCGGCAGTACCAGCCGCGGTTCTCCGGTGACAACGCCCGCCGGAACGCCGCGCTGCTGGAACCGGTGCGCGCCGTCGCGGCCGCCCACGGCGTGACGGCCGCGCAGGTCGCCCTCGCCTGGGTGCAGCAGCGGGCCCGGATACACGGACTGACCGTGGTGCCGATCCCCGGCACCCGCAGCCGCGCCCGGCTGCTGGAGAACGCCGCGGCCACCCGGATATCCCTGAGCGACGACGAGCTGGCCCTGCTGGAGCCCGTGGCCGACCGGGTGGCCGGCGACCGGTACCCCGACATGACCTGGACCTCGGTCGGCCGCGAGAACTGACGTACCGGGCGGCGCCGTCCGCCGACGGCTCCGCGGGCCCGCCCGTCGATCCGCCGGGTGGGCCCGTGGACCGGCCGCGGGTCCGCCCCGGCGGCGCCCCTTGGTCCGCGGCCGGCCCGGCCCCGCCCGACGATCGCCGTGTCGGCGGATCCGCCCGCCGTTCCGCCCCGTCGACTGGCCGGCCCGCCCACCGACCCGTCCGACGGCCCGCCGGGCGGCCCCCGCGGATCCGCCCGCCGACGCCCTCACGGTCCGCCGGGTAAGCCCGTGGACCGCCCCGCCGTTCCGCCGCCGCCCGTCGGCGGCTCCGGCTGCCAGCTGGCTCCGCCGTGCCCGCCGCCCCGCCGGACCCGCCGCCCCCACCCGCCGGCGGCTTCGCCTGGCCGCCCGTTCCGCCGCCCGACGGCCCGCCCGTCGATCCGCCGGTGGTGCCCTGCGGCACTCGACGGCGGACGGCGCGCACGGCCGGTCCGCGGGGCGGGTTTCGTCAGGCGAGGCCGAGGGCGAAGACCGCGAAGCCCGCCGCGAGCAGCCCCGCCGCCGCCCGGCGGGCCCGGCCGGTGTTCGTCCACGGCGACTCGAAGCGGCGCGCGTACTGGCCGATCAGCACGAGCAGCCCGGCGAACAGCGGCAGCCAGGCGAGCCGGGCCAGGACCCAGCCGAGGGTCTCGGGCGCGGTCGTCAGGCCCGGGACCGCGCCGAGCGTCAGCGACGCGGGCACGGCGGCGGCGAGCATCGCCGTCTGGTGCCAGCACAGGATCGTCATCGCGGACAGATTGATCACGACGACCGGTGCCCACAGGGCCGGCCTGCGCAGCAGCCTGCCGAGCCGGTCGCGCAGCAGGATCGCCCCGCCGCTCTGCAGGGCCGCGAGGGCGAGGACGAGCAGCGACGGCGGGTGGGAGTTGGTGCGGGCCTCGCCGGGGACGCCCACCATCGACGCCGGGTAGTGGAAGAACAGCAGCAGCGCCGCGAACAGCACGGCCCCGCCCGCGAGCAGCGCCCGGGCCTCGCGCCTGCCGAGCCGCTTCTCGCCCCAGGAGACGCCCAGTTGGTACGCGAAGAGCCAGCCCGGCAGGATGTTCAGCACGCTCAGCCAGGACGGCACGGCGTCCGCGTACGGCCCGTACCGCAGGAAGTCGACGACGGCGACCGACCCGAGCAGCGGCGCGGCGGCCCAGGCGCCCAGTCGGCGGGCGGCGCGCACGCAGTACGGCGTGAGCGCGGTGACGACGGTGTACACGCCGACGAACCACAGCGGCTGGATCACCAGCGTCGACCCGGTGCGCAGGGTGTCCCCCGGCACGCCGAGCGCGTACAGCGCCGGCATCATCGCGGCCCACACGGCGGTGACGCCGAGGACGGGCCGGCCCAGCCGGGCGAGCCGCCCCCTGAGCCACTCGCCGGTCGACCCCGTGCGGCGGCGGTACGACAGCACCGAGGCGTACCCGCCCACCAGGAAGAAGATCCCCAGCATCTGCAGCACCCAGCTGACCGGCGCGAAGAACCCGAAGGCCGTGAGCGGGCTCGCGTTGTGCAGTGCCCCTCCGGCGTCCAGGGTGAACCCGCCGAGGAGCCAGTGGCCGGTGGGCACGGCGAGCAGCGCCAGGGCGCGCAGGCCGTCGACGGCCCGGTCGCGGTGCGCGGGCGTCCGCGCCTCGATGCGTGCGGCGAGCTTCATCGGACGTCTCCCCGGGCGATGGCGGCGAAGGTACGCAGGGACGAGGTGCCGGGCGCGAAGTAGCCGGTGTGGCCCTGGGCGTCGGCGGCGGGGACCGGGCGGGCGCCGAAGCCGGCCGCGGCCGGGTCGGTGCCGTGGCCGAGGCCGAACAGCCGCACGTTCGGCACCTTGGAGATCCAGTCGGAGGGATCCTTGGCGGCCCAGACCCGGGCCGGGGTGTGCAGCTCGGCGACGTTGTCGGCGCGCATTCCGGGCGAGCCGAGGACCACCAGGTCCTTCGCCTTGAGGCGCTCGGCGGCCAGGCCGCACACCACGGAGCCGTAGCTGTGGCAGAACACGCTGGGCGCGGGCGCGCCCACGGCGTCCAGTCCGTCGGTCAGCCGGGTCAGCCGCTCGGCACCGGCCTCGGCGAGCGCGCCGGTGGCGGCGTCGACGCCCACGCCGACGGGCGTCGTGTAGCCGGCCCAGGCGATGACCGCGGTACGGCCGCCGGTCGCGGACCGCAGCTGCTTCGCCATACCGGCGGGTGTGCCGTAGGGGTCGGTCGCCCGGTCGTAGGTCCCGGCGTCGATGTCCGCGCCGGGGACCACCACCGACACCTGCCGACTGCCCGTCAGGTCCCCGTACACCTCGGCCACCTGGCCCCGTCCGCGCGGGTCGAAGGCGAGGATCCGCCGTCCGGCGAGACGCGCGTACCGGGCGTCGCGGCTCACGGCGATCGCGTTCGCCTCGTACCGCAGCTCCACCGGCGCGCCGTCCAGGTTCCCGACCACGGACGGGTGGCGGCGGGCCAGGTCACGGCTCTCCGTACGGTCCAAGCCGGCGAAGAACGAGGCGATTTCGCGGGGCGAGGCCGTCGCCGGGTCGGGCAGCTCCCGACCCAGCGAGGTGTCGGCCCGCCACCGCTCGGTACCGGGCGGCGGCCCGGTCACGGCCCGCTGAGCGTTCCCGGACGCCCATCCCGCGGTTCCGGTGACCACGCTCGTCGTCAGCGCGACGGCCAGCAGCGTCCTCTTGTAACGGCGCACGACGCCCCCTCTTCCCACTCGTCCGGTGCGGCGAGGAGGAAGGTAGGAAGGCGGTACCGGCCCGCACGTCACACCGAGGAGCCAACCTCGGGGTGCTACCTGGGTAGGGGGTGGGTCACCGGGCGCGTGCCCG
Organism: Streptomyces sp. STAM6; assembly: GCF_054963715.1. Taxonomy (NCBI): domain Bacteria; kingdom Bacillati; phylum Actinomycetota; class Actinomycetes; order Kitasatosporales; family Streptomycetaceae; genus Streptomyces; species Streptomyces sp. STAM6. The sequence continues at coordinate 411,580 of NZ_JBUEFZ010000004.1, forward strand.
GCGTCAGGCGGCGTCGCCCGGGGTCACCAGACCCGACTCGTACGCGAAGATCACGGCCTGTGCCCGGTCGCGCAGTCCCAGCTTGGCCAGGACCCGGCCGATGTGCGTCTTGACCGTCTGTTCGGCGAGGATCAGCCGTTCCGCGATCTCCTGGTTGGACAGGCCCCGGGCGATCAGCTCCAGCACCTCCGTCTCACGCGGCGTCAGACCGTTCAGCCGCAGGGAGCGGTCCCGCCGCGGCGCGGGGCGGGAGGCGGCGAAGTCGGCGATCAGACGGCGCGTCACCGACGGGGCCAGCAGTGCCTCACCGGCCGCCACCACCCGCACTGCCGCGATCAGGTCCGCGGGCGGCGCGTCCTTCAGCAGGAAGCCGGAGGCTCCGGCGCGCAGCGCCTCGTACACGTAGTCGTCCACGTCGAAGGTGGTGAGCATCAGCACCCTCGGGAGGTGCACGACCCCGGGCGGCGGCGACAGGACCTCGCGCGCCGCCGCCAGCCCGTCCATCTCCGGCATGCGCACGTCCATCAGCACCACATCCGGGTGCGAGGACCGGGCGACCGCGACGCCCTGCCGCCCGTCGGCCGCCTCGCCCACCACGTCGATGTCCGGCTGCGCCGACAGCAGCGCGGCGAACCCCGCCCGCACCATGGCCTGGTCGTCGACGATGATCACGCGGATCGTCACGCGAGTTCCTTCGTATCGAGGTCGAGATCGAGGGGGAGCCGGGCCGCGACCCGAAAGCCGCCGTCCGGCAGCGGCCCGGTGTCCAGCGTGCCGCCGGTCAACCGTACGCGCTCCCGCATCCCGACCAGGCCGTGCCCCGTGCCCGCGCTCTCCAGTGGCGAACGGGCCTGAGCGGACGGGCCGTTGACGATAAGCACGGTCAGCCACCGCCCCGACGACGACACCGACACCCGGGTCGGTGCCCCGGGCGCGTGCCGCACGACGTTCGCGAGCGCCTCCTGCACGATCCGGTACGCCGACAGATCCACCGCCTGCGGTACGGTCCCGAGGTCGGCCGGCAGCGTCAGCTCGGCCGGCACTCCGGCCCGCACCGTCGCCTCCACCAATTGCTGCACCCGGTCGAGCCCCGGCTGCGGCGCCCGCTCGCCCTGGCCGCCGTCGCTGCGGAGCACCGCCAGCAGCCGCCGCATTTCCGTGAGGGACTCCCGCGCGGACGCGGCGATCGTGGTGAACTCCTCGCGCGCCGCCTCCGGCAGACCCTCGATCCGGTACGGCGCCGAGTCCGCCTGGACGGTGATCACCGACATGTGATGAGCCACCACGTCGTGCAGCTCGCGCGCGATCCGGGCCCGCTCCTCCAGCAGGGTCCGGCGTGCCCGCTCCGCCTCGCTGATCGTCTCCTGCTCGACCAGCCGGCGCTGCGCGTCGCCGCGCTCCCGCAGCGTCGCGGTGAGCAGCAGCACCACACCGGTCAGGACGAACAGCAGCAGATGGATGCCGTCGCTGCGCTTCTGCGAGACCAGCTCGAAGGCGAACCCCGCCGCACCGGTCACCAGCCAGACGCCCAGCAGCGTCCGGCGCGGCTCACGCAGCCCGACCGCGACCATCAGCGCCAGGTAGCCGACCACGTTCATCGGCGTCCACGGCCACGACCGCTCGGCCACGCCGTCCGCGCCCAGCAGGACCAGGGCGCCGAGCACATCGGACGCCATGATGATCCACCAGGCCTGCAGCGGGCGGGTCACGGCCAGCAGCAGCGGAGTGGTCTGGGCGGTCGCGAGCGCACCGGCGAGAGCGCCGTTGACCTTGTAGTCCTGGACCAGGACGGTGACGGTGACCGGCAGCAGCGTCACGACGAAGACGAACGCGATCGCGTACGGCAGGAGCCGCAGCCACCGCGACCCGGCCTGCGCGAACAGCGCCGCGCCCGGCTCCGTCGGCGTCGCGAGCGCCGTCCCGAGCGTGCGCAGCGCCTCCCGCGCGGCGCGCCCCGCACGTTCCGCGGGAGCCCGCTGCCGGCGGCGGTCCTCCCCCGCACGCTCGCTGGTGGACCTCCCGCGCCCGGCGGTGGACCGCCCGGCGGTGGACCGCCCGCGCTCGGCGGGCGAGGGCGGCGGAGACGGGGGAGTGGTACTCATGATCCCCCCACACTAGGCACCGCCGTCGCTCCCCGGCGTCATACCGGGGAGCCAGTTCCCCACGTCATACCCCGGTATGACCCCCGTCCCGGGACACTGGGGCTGCGACCGTCACAATTCGGCCAGCAGCTCGGCCTTCTTCGCCGCGAACTCCTCGTCGGTCACCAGGCCCGCCCGGTGCAGTTCACCGAGGTGGCGGATGCGCTCCGCGATGTCCGCCGGGTCACGGCGGGCCGCCGACACCGCCGGAACGGCGACCGGCACGGGGGCCCCGCCCGCGTCCCGCACCGCCGCCAGCACGGACGCCGCGAACGGCAGCGACTCGTGCACCGGTCCGTAACCGAGACCGAAGACCACCGCCGCCGGGTCGTGGTCGGCCTGCGCGGGCTGCGCCTCCCCATCGGGCCCGCGCCGCAGCAGCCGCAGATGTCCGTCGAAGACGTCCGGCGAACGCCACTCGACGCCGCTGAGCTCCCGGACGCCGAACGTCTGGTCGCCGGCCTTCCACTTCTCGGACGACGCACCCGTCCAGAACCATCGGAAGGCGACCTGGCTGCCGTCGAAGGACGCCTTCCCGTCGTACGCCTTGAAGTGCAGCGGGGGCTCGGGCGCCGACACCAGGAACCGCTCGGTGGGTTCCCCGGCGGCCGGCCCGAGGAGGGCGCGCAACTCGTCGGCGTAGTACTCGGCGAGGGTCTCCCGCTCGGCCGGCAGCACCAGCCGGTAGGGGTCGCTGCCCTCCTTCAGCTGGCCGGCCGCCGCCTCCATCAACGGGTCGGCGCCCGGTCTCGGCACCGCGTGCAGCACGACCGTGCCGCGCTTGCCCGGGGAGAGGGTCACCGACGCCAACGCCTCGACGGGAACGCGTCGTTCGCGCAGCGCCTGGAACAGCTTCGGCGCGCGTATCCCCCGTTCGAAGCGGATGAGCACGGCGTCGGGTTCGAACTCCCAGGTGGCATGAATTCCGGCCAGCACATCACCCATGCGCCTCATCGTATGCGGCGTGCGCCCGCGCGTCGCCCCTCGAAGGGGTTCCGACGTTCGCGGGCCGCCACGCGCCTCTACGCGCGTCAGACCGCGGTGTCGCCGTAGATTCCGTTGCGGCAGGTGTCGTTGGCGCCCGCGCAGCGCAGGGCGTCGTACGCGCCGACACCTATCTCCGCGAAGTTGCGCAGACTCTCCGTGCCGGGCTCGAAATAGCCCGCGTGGCCGACCGCGCCCTCCGCCGACAGCACCCGCGCCCCGAACTCGGGGGTGACCGGGTCCGCTCCGTGCCCGAGCCCGCCGACCGCCAGGTACGGCACGTCCGCGATCCAGTCGTCCGCGTCGCGCATGGCCCAGACCCGGGCCGTGGTGCGGAGCTGGGCCGCGTTCTCGACGCGCATCCCCGGGCTGCCGGCGACCGCGACGTCGGCGACCCGCCCCGGCAGCCGGCGCGCGGCGACCCCGCAGACCACGGAGCCGTAGCTGTGGCAGAACAGCGAGACCCGCGAACTGCCGGGCAGCGCGCTCGTCATCCCGACCAGACGCTCGGCACCGTCCGCGGCGAGCCGGCCGATCGCCGCGTCCATGCCGACACCGACGGGCGCGGTGTAGTCCGCCCAGGCGATGACGGCGGTACGGGTACGGGGGCCGGCCGCCCGCTCGGCGGCGTACAGCGACTCGGCCATGCCGACCGGTGCCGAGTACTTGCGGGCGGTCTTCTGGAAGGTGAGGAGGTTGGTGTCGACTCCCGGGACGATCACCGAGACGCGCTCGGCCCCGTCGAGGTCGCCGAAGACCTCGGCGACACGGCCCTTGCCGGAGGGGTCGAAGGCGAGGATCTGGCGGTCCTCGCGCATCAGCGAGGAGAAGCGGTGCATCCTGCGGACCGCCTCGTGCCGGCCGTCGGCGGAGAGCCGGCTGTCGTCCACCCGAAGGCGCTCGGCGTCACGCGCGTTGCGCAGCGCGTTCCGGTTGGCGCGGTAGCGCAGGGTGACGGGCGCGCCGTCGAGATTGCCGACCACGAGGGGATGATCGGCGGCGAGCCGGGTGCGCTGGCGGCCGTCGAGCGAGGCGAAGAACGCGGCGATCGCGTCCGGCGGCGACTGGACGTCGGGCAGCCGCTGCGAACCGATCCGGCCATGGGCCCAGGCGGCGAGTGCGGCTTCGCGCGGCTCTCCCGTCCCACGCTGGTGGCCTATGGCGGTCCATCCGGTGGTCATGAGGAGGACGAAGACCACCGCGAGGGCGATGAGCATGCGCCAGACGGAGAGCGTGGGGGAGGAGTCGAAGGAAGTCACTGCGGGACACCCTAGGAGACGTGCGACAGTCACCGCGAAGAGGGTGACGTACCTCACGCTTGGGTGTGGGAATGAAGGGAAGCGCGATTACTCTTCGTGTGCAACCGGCGTACGCTCAGGCGCACTTCGCCAGTCCGCGGCGAGTGCCGGCCCCAAGTGGTCCAGATACGTTTCGGTGATGGCGCGGATCGCCTCCAGCGATGCGTCCTCGCCGCGACCCCAGAGTTGTCCGGTGATACGCATGACACCGCTGAACGCGGCGACGGCGACCCGCGGCCGCGGATCGGTCTCCAGGTCGAGCCCCTCGCGTTCGGCGATCAGCCGGGCGATGTACTCCTCCATCTCGATGGAGCGGCGCAGATGGACGGCGAGCAGCGCGGGTGTCGACTCGATGACCTGGAAGGTCCTCAAATACAGCTCCACCGGCACGACTTCGGTGATGGCCTCGCCGATGGTGTCCCAGGAGAACAGCACGGCGTTGCGCATGGCCTCGAACGGGCCCTCGTGGGCGGGTCGTTCGCGCAGGGCGGCCACGAAGTGCTCCTCCACCGTCTGCTGTACGGCGAAGGCGACGTCCTCCTTGCTGGCGAAGTAGCGGAAGAACGTGCGCTGGGAGACCTCGACGGTGTCGGCGATCTCGTCGACGGTCGTCGCCTCGTATCCCTGAGTGGTGAAGAGTTCCAGCGCGGCGCGCAGCAGGGCATCACGGGTGCGCTGCTTCTTGCGTTCGCGCAACCCCGCGGAGGTCGGCTGCTCAACCGTCACTTCATGGTCCTCTTTCTGCCATTTTCGGGGGCTCAGCGTACCTGTGACCGACGTGACAGTTACCGGCGTGTGAATTGCTTTGTCAAATGTCAGTGACTGTCACTAGCCTTCGGGGCATGACTAGTCAGACCACCATCGAAAAGGCGCCGCAGGGTCCACACGGCGGCGGCCCCGGGCCGGTCCCGGCCAGGGGCCTGCGCGGCCACCCCTGGCTGACGCTCTTCGCCGTGGCCGTCGGCGTGATGATGGTCGCGCTCGACGGCACGATCGTCGCCATCGCCAACCCCGCCATCCAGAAGGACCTCGGCGCGTCGCTCGCCGACGTCCAGTGGATCACCAACGGCTATCTGCTCGCCCTGGCCGTCGCCCTGATCACGGCCGGCAAGCTCGGCGACCGGTTCGGCCACCGACAGACCTTCCTCATCGGCATCGCGGGCTTCGCCGGTGCCTCGGCCGCCATCGGCCTGTCCGACTCCATCTCCCTCGTGATCACCTTCCGGGTGCTCCAGGGCCTGTTCGGCGCGCTGCTCATGCCGGCTGCCCTCGGCCTGCTGCGGGCCACCTTCCCGGCCGAGAAGCTGAACATGGCGATCGGCATATGGGGCATGGTCATCGGCGCCTCCACCGCCGGCGGCCCGATCCTCGGCGGTGTGCTCGTCGAGCACGTCAGCTGGCAATCGGTGTTCTTCATCAACGTGCCCGTCGGCGTCGTCGCGCTCGTCCTCGGCCTGGTGATCCTCAAGGACCACCGCGCGGAGAACGCCCCGCGGTCCTTCGACGTGCTGGGCATCCTGCTGCTGTCGGGCGCCATGGGCGCGCTGGTCTTCGGCCTGATCAAGGCCGGTGAGTCGTGGGGCTGGGGCGGCACCAACACCTGGCTGTGCATGGGCGCCGCGGTGCTGCTCTTCGTGCTCTTCGCCGTGTGGGAGACGAAGGTCAAGGAGCCGCTCGTTCCGCTCGGGATGTTCCGCTCCGTCCCGCTGTCCGCGGGCGTCGTGCTGATGGTCCTGATGGCCTTCGCCTTCATGGGCGGTCTGTTCTTCGTGACCTTCTACCTCCAGGGCGTCAAGGGACTCAGCCCGGTCGACAGCGGACTGCACCTGCTGCCGCTGACCGCGATGATGATCGTCTCCTCGCCGCTGGCCGGCGCGCTGATCACCAAGTTCGGCCCCCGCGTCCCGCTGGTCGGCGGCATGGTCTGCACGGCGGTCGCGATGTTCGGTATGACCGCCCTGACCGAGGACACGACCACGCTGGTGATGTCCCTCTGGTTCGCCCTGCTGGGCCTCGGTCTCGCCCCGGTCATGGTGGGCGCCACCGAGGTCATCGTCGGCAACGCCCCGCTGGAGCTCTCCGGCGTCGCCGGCGGTCTCCAGCAGGCCGCGATGCAGGTGGGCGGCGCGCTCGGTACGGCGGTACTCGGCGCGGTCATGTCGTCCCGGGTCTCCGCCGAGTTCGCGGACAACTGGAAGGACGCGGGCATCCCGGTCCCGGCCGACCCCCGGCTGGAGCAGGCCGCCGAGTTCGGCACGGTCCCGGCCGAGCTGGCGAAGGCCCCGGGGATGACGCCGGATCTGCTGTCGAAGATCGGCGGCGTCATCCACGACACCTTCATGTCGGGCATGGGCCTTGCCTTCACCGTCGCGGGCGTCGTGGCGGTCGTCGCGGCCGTGGTCGCCACACTGACCAAGCGTGGCGCCAACGCGGAGGCGGGCGCGGGCGGCGCGCACATCTGACGCCCACGTCGGCTCACACCTTCGAGTGACCCCCCTTCCCGAGGGGGGTCACTCTGCGTCACGCTTGGGGTTGCTTTGGTCACGCCTTGCAACGGGGGTTCTCATGCGTACGCACACCGCCGCCGTCCTCACCGCGGCCGTCCTCGTCCTCACCGCACTCGTCACCGGTGCGCTCGGTGGCGGAGCGCCCGCTGCCGCGGTGTCCGCCGCCGTACCAGCCGCCGCACCCGCCGCGGTGTCCGCCGCCGCGCCTGCTGCCGCCGCGTCGGCCGCACCGCGGAATCTCGGCCCGTGCGGCGCTGGCCAGTTGTGCCTCTGGCCCGACGAAAATTTCAGAGGGGCCCTGCGGACGTACGAGCTGACGGACGTCGACATCGAGAGCTGTGTCCCGCTCCCGGCCGGCACGGGCGCGGCCGCCCTGGCCAACCGCACCGGGCGACCGGTCACCACCTACCAGTCCGCCGAGTGCGCGGAGACCGCCGAGTTCGACACGTACCCGGGAGGCGGGACGTGGGTGCCCCGATCGCCCTACCGCGTCCGGGCTTTCAAGGTGTGGGAGACCTGAAGCCGGGCACCCGGAGCCCAGGCACCAAGCAGCGACACAACCCCGGGGGAAGACGCCCCGAAGGTTGAAGCAGGGCACCTCGCGCACGCGGGAGGACCCCCGCTCACGCGGCCGTACGGGGTCGCGGACCGGGCCGGATCGCGCGGCGCCGAGGCCGTCCTGGGCCGTGCTGGGGCGTGTTGTGCTAGGGGGCGCCCTGCGCGGGTACGGCGGGCGTCGCCCCGGGCGCCGCTCCCGGAGCCGCCGTCGCGGGCAGGGCCGGGGCTCCTGGTGCCGCCGGTGGCGCCGGCTCGGCGTTGCCCGAGAGGCGGACGACCTCGGCCCTCAGCTCCCTGACCTCCTGGGTCAGCGCGACGAGGAGGGCCGTCTGCCGGCGCTCCTCCGCGTCGTCCCGCTCGAAGCGGGAGATGAACCAGGCCGCGATGTTCGCCGTCACCACACCCAGCAGCGCGATGCCCGAGAGCATCAGGCCCACCGCGAGCAGCCGGCCCAGGCCGGTGGTCGGCGCGTGGTCGCCGTAGCCGACCGTCGTCATCGTGGTGAACGACCACCACACGGCGTCGCCCAGCGTCTTGATGTTCCCCTCGGGGGCGTCCCGCTCGACATGCAGGACCGCCAGTGAGCCGAACATCAGCAGGCCCGCCACCGACCCGGCGACATAGGTCGTGAGGGTTATCTGCGACGCCATCCGGGCGCGCCGGCCCACCAGCAGCAGCGTCGAGACCAGCCGCAGCAGCCGCAGCGGCTGGACCAGCGGAAGGAGGACCGCGACCAGGTCCAGCGGATGACTGCGGACGAACAGCCGGCGGGACGGCGCCAGCACCAGCCGCACGGCGTAGTCCAACGCGAACGCGCCCCACACGGCCCACTCCACCGCTGTGCACACCGAGTGGACCCAGGGCTCGGCGTCGGGGAGCACTATCGGCACCGCGTAGGCGATCCCGAAGGCCAGGGCGAGCGCGAGGAGCGGGTGCTGCGTGCGCTGTTCCCAGCGGATCTGCGCGGTGGGTTCCTTCATACGGCGCATCGTAAGGAATGTGTGAGGGCGGTGGGACCACGTGGTCCCACCGCCCTCACACCCGTG